>JANNWU010000273.1:0-3469 GCA_031408755.1 Gemmatimonadaceae bacterium
TCCGCGCGGCGGCAGCAGTCGCGGGGGCGGGAAAGGTGGCAGTAGCACCGGAGGCAGCAGCAGTCGCGGCAGCGGGTCGCCGTACCGCGAATGATCAACATGGCGTGCGCGGCAACTTGTTCGCGTGCGCGCAACACGAATAATCAACCTGGCGCGCGCGGTAACTTGCTCGCGTGCGCGCAATAGGAGACAAACACAATGGCATTTCGTACACGACTTGCATTGGGCGTAGCGCTTTCTTTGCTCACCGCCAACACCGCGCAGTCACAAGCGCTTGATACAATTGCAGAACCGCGTGATTCTGCGAAAATTGCGTTAGTGAATGACCTGCTGCGTGTCGTAAACATTCGGCAGCAGCTGATTAGCACAATGCGCGAAACGAGTACGCGCCAGACAATGCCAGTGCCACCCGGCTTCTGGGACCTCTTTATCGCGCGCGCTGAACGCGATGTTGAAGAGCTGATCGCACCCATTGTCACCGACTATGCGCGCTATTTCAGCACCGAGGATTTGCGCGCCCTGCGTGCATTCTATGCATCGCCCGCCGGACTTCGACTGAGTAAGGTTGCGCCAGTTATGACCGCCAATTCATCCATGCACGGCCAGGAATGGGGCCTGCGTGTTGGCGCAGACATCGCAGCGCAGCTGACTCCATCGCCGAAGTCGTCCACGACGCCATCAACCACAAAACCGACGAAGCCCTGAGCAACTCACATCAATTGCGCGACTCACTTCAAGTGCGCAACTCACTTCAATTGCGCGACTCACTGTAACTGCGAGTGACGCACTTCAACTGCGAGTGACGCACTTCAAGTGCGCAACACACTTTAACTGCGAGTGACGCACTTCAACCGCGAGTGACTCACTTCAACTGCGCTGCCAGTTTCACGAGTGAGTCTGGTGCCAGCGCGCCGCTCAGTTCATAGCGCACACCGCGCGTCTGCCACCGCACCGCGCTCACTCCGTTCGCGGTCGAGACCACAAACTCCGATACGTCCGCGGCAGCCCGAGTGCGCTTTGCCTCACCCACAGACGGCACAATCAGCAGCGTTAGTGGCGTTCCAGCGGACGACGTGTAGCGCAACCGAGTGACGCTCGCTTCTGCGGATTCGAGCGCTGTTGTGTATCCAGCGAGCGTTCCCGGCTTCTTCGCCGGACTCACATTCCCGGCTGGCGCGGCGGCTAAATCGGCAACCGATGCACCAGCTTCCTGCGTTCGTGCGGATGGCGCGCGCTGCTGCTGAACCGGCGCAGGTTGTGCGCCCGACATCTCGCCACTGGCGCGCGAGCGCGATTGTCCGTCGCGATCATCACCACGCCGCGCAGGTGACGACGGTGCCGCGCGATCCGACTGCGATTGCTCGGCCATTTGCACGCGCTGCGGCTGTTGCTGCTGTTGCCGTTGCTGCGCGCCATCTGGTACGGACGCTGCAGGCGCAGCCGCGGCCTGCGAGGTTGGCACAGGCGACGGAATGCGCAGCGCAGTCGCTGGTACCGTCTGCCGTTCCGCTGCCGCAGGCTCACGCGGACTGCTTTCTGCGTCAGCACGCGGTCCACCGCGCGGAACCAGTCGACCGGCCGGCGCCGGTGTCGCAACGTATGACTGCGACGACGGCGCATCAACAACACTGGGCACGGTGCGCAGCGACGCACTTGGACGCGGCATTTTGACGGCCACCGCAGTTTCCAACGCAGTGGCCGGCACATCACCGCGCTTACCAACCTGATAACTCACACCAGCGACAAGCATCACGCTCGCCGCCACTGCAAGGCGCCGCAATGTCCACATCGGCGGCCGCGTCGCGCGCGCTGCTGCAGAGCGCGGAGCAGGGAGCGACGTCACACGCACAGCGCTACTGACTGCCGGCATCGGAATCACCTGCACCGCTCCGCGCACATCATCCAGCGCGCTAAGCAGTGACAACGTCTGTCGAGCAAGCGATGTGGCTTCGGCAAATCGCTTCGCGCAGTCGCCGCATGACGCCAGATGCGCTTCGACAGCGATACGTTCCGCTGCAGCCAGCTCGTTATCCACCAGTTCGTGCAGCGTACCATCATCCACGTGCGACATGTGACCCTCCCTCACCCTGCGTATACACGTCAATCATGCGCTTTCGCGCGCGAGCGAGTGTGGTACCTATTGCACCGCGCGCGAGCCCGGTGGCTTGCGCGATTTCGTCGTAGTCAAATCCTTCAGCTTGCAACAACAGCACATCACGATCACGTTCCGAGAGCTGCGCCAGCGCTGCGCGTACGTGCAGTCGCGTCTCTTCGCGTTCGTACGCATCGTCGGGCTGCTCGTAAGCCGCGACGTGATCTTCATCCTTCACCAACACCAGGCGCCGTTCGCGGGTCGCAGCGTTGCGCCCCTCTTCTCGAAGCAGATTCAGCGCCACCGCGAACAGCCACGGCCGCGGGTTGGTTGGCGGTGCCGCAACGGCCCGCGCAAACGTCTCCTGCGCCAGCTCCTCGGCGCGCCCACGATCGCCGGTGCGACGCGTGAGCATCCGCACCAGCGACTCGTGGTATTCATGAAACAGTGCACCGAGATCCAATCCCATAATCAGTGCGTGAATCAGGCGCCGCGGAATTCTTTCGCCAACTGCATCACTTCACTCCCAGCCAGCGACTGCTGGCCCGTGCGTTGAATGCGGAAACTCACTCGACGGCCAGCGATCAACACGTCGTCACCAAGTTGCGAGGCATCGCGCAGTTCGGGCAATGCTTGCATGAGAGCAAAGTATGCACTGGAGAACGCTTCCACAGTCACGACGCGCTGCGACTGCTGGCCCACGTCTGCCCATTGCGCTCCACGCTGCTCGTAGCGACGGCTACCCACCACCCGCTGACTTGTGTTGCTAGCCACCTCTGCATCCGCACGAGACTGTGCACGGTCGCTGACCTTCTTCGCTTCACCAAGCGAGCTCGCTCCGGCGTAATCAGCACTGGTTTGCGCTGCTTCAAACGCACCACGACCTGTCTGTTGCACGGCGGCAGGTGCGGCCGATGGAGCCATCGTACCGTTTGCTCGCCGACGAACCGATCCCGACGCATTCGCAATGTCAGCCGATGTTCGCGTTGGTTCCTGCACCAGATACGCGGTGTATTCCGTCACAATTCCATGGCGCAGCGCCAGCGTGCGAATTTCTTCAATCCGTTGCTCCGTAGCGCCTTCCAAACGCATGGTGCGCGTGAGTGCGCCAATGCGTCGTGCAGCCCACAGCGTGCTCACGTACTCATGATCCGTAGCGTGACGAGCAAACTCCACGTCAGTACTCACACGAACGCGTTGACCATCTCGCATCCCTTCAATCACAAGCGGCCCGCTACCGCCGCCGCACAAGGGCGCCGGTGCGCGCGACGAGTATGTGCGTCCAATCAAAACACTTGTCGCGTCGCCGTTCCGCACGACGGCGCTTGCCGCCTCGGCCGCTGCGGCTGGCGCGCGAACGGCTGCCACACGCGCTGC
>JANNWU010000274.1:0-1741 GCA_031408755.1 Gemmatimonadaceae bacterium
CGCAGGAAATGCTCGATTTCTGCTCGATGCACCAAATTACTTCCGACGTTGAGATCATCTCGATGCAGTCCATCAACGAGTCATATGAACGGATGCTCAAGGGTGATGTGAAGTACCGATTTGTGATCGATATGGCGACGCTTGGCGCGTGAGCAACTGCCGCCCCCTGATCGCATGACCCGTACCTCTGCGCCGTTGGTCATTACCGCCGCGCTGTTTGTTGTCGCCGGTGTTTTGCACTTTGTGATGCCCAAGTTCTATCTCGCAATCATGCCGCGCTATCTGCCAAATCCACGGGTAATGGTGCAACTGAGTGGCGCCTTGGAGATTCTGGGTGGGTTGGGGCTGTTACCGATCGCAACGCGAAAGGCCGCAGCCGTCGGCTTGATCGCTTTGCTCGCGGCGGTGTTTCCCGCCAACGTCGAGATGCTTCGGCTCGCGCACGATCGCGGCGCGAGCGCGCTATTCCAACTCGCATGCGTGCTGCGATTGCCGCTGCAGCCACTTTTGATGTGGTGGGTGTGGCGGCTGCGCTAGTCGCGAGGTGATCTTTCTTTACCGGGCCACCATCATCCTCACGCCATCATCATCATGCTTGTTACTGCTCTGATTGCTAGCCTGTCTATTTGCGCACACGCCGTGCTTCCGGTGCGAGAGACGCCGGTCGCCGTAGACAGCACGTTGCAGCGGATTTTTCAGCGCGGGCAGACGTTCGCAGAGTTCGTAGCGGCGGCGAAACAACGCACTGAAGGTTGGCGGCGATTGCAGCGCGACGCGACAATTTCGCCCGCGACCATCACGCGTGCACGCGCAGTCGGCGGCACATGGCAGCTGCTCGTCGTCGCAGCCGACTGGTGCGGCGACTCTATGAATTCGGTGCCGTATGCTGCGCGGCTCGTGGACTCAGTGCCGGGGCTGTCGCTTCGCATCGTGTTTCCGGACGTTGGCGCATCGGTGCAGGCATCGCACCGTTCACTGGATGGACGCACGGCGACGCCCACGTTTGTACTGCTCGACTCTGCCGGCGCTGATGTTGGATGCATGATCGAACTGCCAGCGCCACTGCGGCAGTGGAATCACAAATCACGCGGGAAGGTCAGCGATGACTCGCTGCACAACTATCGCAACAGTTTTTACGCAAAAGACAAAGGCGCAAGCCTGTCGACCGAGTTAGTGGAACTGTTGGAAGCGGCGCGAGCAGGACAGCCGCGATGCGAACGCAACGGGGCACCATAACGCTGATTTTGCTGGCTATTCCGTTTCTCTCATTCAGACAAACATGACTTCGACGGACGCAGAAATCATCATCGCAATCGCAGCGCAAGCTGCGGTGGTGGATGGTAACCGTAATCCCACGGAACTCGCGCAGATCAGCGCTGCCGCAACTCGGCTTGGCCTCGCCAATGCCGACGCAGTGATTCAAAACGCGATCGCGCATCCCGAAGAGGTGTTGACGTTGGTGAAGTCGCTTTCGAGCGATGACGCACGACGCGCCGCGTACGAGATTGCGATCGCAGTGTGCAACGCCGATGGGATTGCGGATGCAAAGGAAACGGCCTTCCTGCAGACGTTGGCAAGCAGCTTGGGCGCGGTAGGCATGGCGACTGGCGAGATTTCCGCAATTGCGTCTGCAGCCGCTCTTTCCGGCAGTGTGATGCCGCCGCCGGTGCCTACGACCGCGGCAGCGCAACCGCCTGCACCGGGTTCGTTGGATGCGATGATCTTGGATCAATCCATTCTG
>JANNWU010000275.1:0-2016 GCA_031408755.1 Gemmatimonadaceae bacterium
CGTCAGCGAGGCCGATGTGCCGGCACATACTCCTGATGAACTCAAGAAACAATATGAGGCCACGCCAGCGAGCTATACAGCACCCGAGTATCGCAGCATTGCCATCTTGAAAGTCGAACCCGCCGATGTGGCGACAAAACTGGCGATCTCGGAAGAAGAACTCGCCGCCAGTTACGACAAGTTGGTGGTGGTGATGCGTGCGTTCGCGGCCGAGTACGGAGATTCTGCACTGACGAGTGGTTTGCGGGCGTATGGCGCGGCGTGGAGCGGAAAGCATCCGTATCCTCCTGATTTTGTGCGCGTAGTGTTCGCTGCTGCTGGCGCTGAGCGTGAAAATTTTGTGCAGGAATGGGTTCGTGGTACTGGGACGTACGATGCACAAATTGCAGATGTAGAACGCGCTGCGGATACGCTGACGGTGACGATCGCGATTCGTGGTGGCGCGCATCTCTCGGTGCCGGTGATGATTATGCGCGAGAGCGGTCGCGCCGAGACGGTTGTGATTCCTGCGTCACAGTTTCGTGCGAATCCAGTGCAGACATTGCGGATTGGCGGTGCCCGCTCAGTGACGTCGATTGTGCTCGATCCGATGCGTACTCGACCGGATCTGGATGTGAACAATCAGCGCTGGGCGCCGTAGGGCATGCAACGACAACGGGCAGCCATTTGCTGGCTGCCCGTTGCACGTGTTGGTTGAGACTGTGATCAGACGTCGAGGGCCGTCACGAATCGCGCATTCGCCTCAATGAACTCGCGGCGCGGTTCGACAGCGTCACCCATCAACGTCTGGAAGATCTGATCGGCCATCACCGCGTCGTCCAGACCAACCCGAAGGATCGTGCGACGCTCTGGGTCCATGGTCGTGGTCCAGAGTTGCTCGGGATTCATTTCGCCCAAACCCTTGTAGCGCTGGATGTACACGTTCTTGCGCGCATCGCCACCGCTTAATCGCTCGGAGTACGTCTCGCGCTCCGATTCATCATACGCGTAGAACTCTTCCTTGCCGCGCGAGACGCGATACAGTGGTGGCTGTGCGATGTAGATGTAGCCCGCGTCGATCAACTCCGGCATCTGGCGGAAAAAGAACGTCAGCAAGAGTGTGCGAATGTGCGCGCCGTCTACGTCGGCGTCGGTCATGATGATGATCTTATGATAGCGCGTCTTGGTCAGATCAAATTCATCCTTGATGCCGCAACCCAGCGCCGTGATGATCGTCCGAATTTCTTCGTTCGACAACACCTTGTCGATGCGCGCTTTCTCCACGTTGATGATCTTACCGCGCAACGGCAGAATCGCCTGATTCTTGCGCTCGCGCCCCTGCTTGGCCGAACCACCGGCGGAGTCACCCTCTACCAGATACAGTTCGCAGAGCGACGGTTCCGACAGTGAACAGTCGGCGAGTTTGCCTGGCAGATTTCCAATGTCCAGCGCGTTCTTTTTGCGCGTTAGATCGCGTGCTTTCCGTGCCGCCTCACGCGCGCGTGCCGCGCTGACGGCTTTCTCGATAATGATGTTGCCGATCTTCGGATGTTCATCGAGAAACTGGGCGAGATGTTCGTTCACCACGCTGCGCACGATGCCTTCAACGCTTGGATTGCCAAGCTTGGTCTTCGTCTGTCCTTCAAACTGCGGTTCGCGCACCTTCACCGAGAGCACGCACGCCAATCCTTCGCGCACGTCATCGCCGGTGAGCTTGATGCCGTCCTTGTCTTTCTTCGACAGGCTGGAGCGCTCGATGTATTTGTTGACCACCGATGTCAACGCGCTCTTGAAGCCGGTGAGATGCGTCCCGCCTTCATGCGTGTTGATGTTGTTTACAAACGAGAACGTGGTATCTGCGTAGCCGTCGTTGTACTGCATGGCGAGCTCAATACCAACGTCATCGCGCTCCGTGTCGATGTAGACCACTTCGCTATGCAACGCCTTCCGCTGATTATTCAAGAACTCGACCATCTCGCGCAGCCCATTCTCGGCCAAAAACGTCTCAGTCTTCTGCTCATCTTCGCGCTCATCCTC
>JANNWU010000276.1:0-4447 GCA_031408755.1 Gemmatimonadaceae bacterium
CCAGATGCCAGTGTGTGAGCGCAACATGTGTCACGCTCCACCAATCCAACCCCAAGCGTGCCATCGTATGCGCCGCGCCGGGACCGCAGTCCAGCAGCAGACGCACGTCGCCAACATCCAACAAATACGCAGCGCAGCCACGCGTTGGCGACAGTGAAATTGTCCCAGAGCCAACGACGGTTAAGCGCACAAGACACGCACCGCGACGGGACCGAAGTCAAACTGCGCACAGTGAGTGACGCAGAGCGAAGTACTCGCCACTCGGCGCGCGCGCGTAATCATCTCGTGCGAGCGCCTACGCGCCAGCCTCAACGGTCTCGGACGCGGCATTAGGCACTGTCAGTAAATGCTCCTCCGGAGCGTCTACGCCACCGTTGGCGCTGCCGCCATTTCGGTTGCGCATACGCACGCTCACGAGTGAGCTCACGCCAGGTTCCTGCATCGTGACGCCGTACACCGCGTCAGCCGCTTCCGTTGTGGTGCGCGGATTGTGCGTGATCACAATGAACTGAGTCCGTTCTTTGAACTCGTTCAACATCTTCACGTAGCGACCCACATTCTGATCGTCGAGCGGCGCGTCCACTTCGTCCAACAAGCAGAACGGACTTGGGCGCGTGAGGAAGATGCCGAACAGCAGAGAGAGCGCGACCAACGCGCGTTCACCGCTCGACAGCAAATGGATTCGCTGCGTCTTCTTGCCGCGCGGGCTCGCGTGAATCTCGATATCGCAATCCAGCGGCTGGTCAGGATTCTCCAATCGCAGATCGCATTCGCCACCACCAAACAGCGTCTGGAAAATCTGACGGAAATTCTCGCGCACCTTCGAGAAGGTTGCTAAGAATAGCTCCTTCGCCGTCGCATCAATTTCCTTGATCGCCTGCAACAACGCGAGCTTTGCTTCCGCCAAGTCGTTGCGTTGCGCTGACAAAAAGTCCTACCTCTTCATCTCTTCTTCGTGCTCTTCGACAGCCAGTGGGTTTACCGGGCCAAGCTGATCGAGTTGTTGACGTAACTGCTCATTCTCAAGACGCAGTGAGTCGGCGTTCATGTCCAGAGGTTCAAATCCTTCCAGCAATTCTGCGATCGGTTTGCGCCACTCCGTTTCGAGACGCTCACGAATGTTCTGCTGACGTCCTTCCAACTGCGTGTGACGCAATTCTGTCTGGTGCAACTCTTCCGCCATCTGTGCTGCCTGACGGCGCACCATCTCAAGCGCATCGTCACCGGTGCGCAGCGCGGCATCGGCTACCAACAATCCTTCTTCTGCTTCCATCAGGCGCGTGTCCAATTCGGACGACGCCTGCTGACGTTCCTCGAGCTGCACCGTCAACGTCGCAATCTGTTCAGCCAACGCAGAGTCGGCATTCGCCAACTGCATCAACTCGTTGCGTAAGGTCTCCAGTCGCGCGGTGGCCGTTGCCTGCTCTTGCACCAAGCGCGTCGCACGATCTTGTGCAACTTGCACGCGAGCCTGCGACTGTGCCTGCGCGACCTGCGCAACGGTACGCCCTTCGCGCGCCTCTTCCAACATTTCGTCAGCGCCCATCAGGCGTTGACGTGTTGTCGCAATCTCAGCGTCCAATCCGGCCAATCCGGCGCGCAATTCTTCGGCCTTCGCATCATCATCGCTGGCACGCGCTTGTAACGCCGTGCGTCGCTCACCGAGCTTTTCGGTCAACTGTTGCGCGTCATTCCGCTCACGTTCAGCGCGCGCACTCCGACGTTCAACCTCCGCGCGCGCTTCCTCTGCACGACGCACCTCGCCCTGCGCTTGCGTGGTTGCATCCGTACCAGCGGTCACCGCTTGTTCAGCGATGAGCAGTGCGGCACCAACCGTCTGTGCTTCCTGTGCAATCCGTTCGCGGTCGGCGTCTAACTGCTCAAGATCATCGCGCAGCATGGTGAGCTCAGCGCGACGCTGAATTGGGCCCTGTGCAGACTCGCCGCCAGGCAGATAGATCGCGCCACGAGCATCAACGAAACCTGCACCACCATCGAGCAGCGTGACCTGACCAAGCAGCGCGCGAATCCACTTCTCAGCCGGCTCGGCTGCGGTCACGCGACTTGCAAGCGCATCATCGCTCGCGCTGACCTCAGCCACGGTATCCAGTGGCAGCAGCAGCACGGGCCCGGGCTTCGCAGCAGCGTGCCACGAAGCCACCGCACGCGCGGCATCGCGATCGCGCACGACAACGGCATGCACCGTTGCGCCGAGATAGCGTTCCACCAACATTGCCGCGTCGCTGTTTGCTGACAAAAAGTCTGACAGTGGACCGAGAACCGCGCCGCTCCCAAACTGCTCGCGCTCGCGCAGCACCGACGCGGCACCTGGTGCCAAACCGACTCGATCACGATCAAGCGCTTCTAAGCCGTGCAATTTGCCTTGCAACGACGTCCGTTGGCGATCGGTGTCACCAAGCCGCGTGCGAACTTGTGTCTCTGACGTGCGCGCAGCTATCGCCGCCGTGCGTGCCGCTTCTAACTGCATTTGTGCGCGTGATACTTCTACGCGTGCAATCTCCACACCTTCGTCTGCGGCAGCGCGATCGCGTGTGACGGATGCCAGCGCATCGGCCAGTGTGCTGACCTCAGTCTCGAGTACCGATTCACGCGCCAGCACTTCGCTCAATTCACGTTCTGTTCCCTCGCGATCCAGCTCCAGTCGGCGCACCTGGTCTCGTGCATCGCGTAGCATTTTCTCGGCTGCTTCGACCTGCTGCCGCGACATCGTCACGCTCCGACGCGCCTCTTCTTCAGCGCTCGCGCGCTCCGTCAGCAACGCCATCGCGGCCGCCAATTCAGCTTGCAGTCGCAGCCGTTCTGTCTCGGCATCTTCGCGTTCCGCAACAACACGCTGACCTAACGCCTCACCATCTTGCAGCTCAGCATCAGCACGTTCACGACGCGACATCGCGTTCCGTTGACGTTCTTCCGCAACGCGCAGCTCGCGCTCTACCTGATTCGCCTGCTCGCGCTGCGACTGCGCCATGCGGGCCAACTCACCGCGCGCTGCTTCTGCGGCCGCACGAGCACGTTGCGCACCTTCGCGCTCGCGCGCTGCGGTTTCGGCGTGTTCTGCAGTGGCTGGCACTGCTTCGCGCAACTGTTCCAACCGTGCTTGTAACGTGATCAGTTCGTCGGCCCAGCTCTCTAACTCTCGCGCGGCCAGCGTCACATCGACTGCAAACCGGCGCGTGGTCAGCTCTACGTTTCGCTCGGCCTTCTTGCGCTGACGCGAAAGCGAACGCACCTGACTCTGCACCGCTTCGATCAAATCATCTAAGCGCGACAGATCGACCGTGGTCTCTTCCAAGCGACGCTCGGTGCTTCGGCGACGATCGCGATACAGGCCTACTCCGGCGGCGTCTTCAAACAGTTCTCGGCGATCATCCGGACGATCGCTCAACAACGCGTCAATCATCTTCGCTTCGATGACCACGCCAGTGTCTGCGCCAAGACCAGTGCCACGCACCAAATCGTGAATGTCGCGCAACCGGCAGGCGACACGATTCAGGAAATAGTCGCTTTCGCCAGAGCGCGACAGGCGTCGCGTGATCACCACTTCTTTGAATGCCACCGGCAGCAGTCCGCTGGAATTGTCGAAATGCAGCGACACCTCGGCCACGTTTACAGCACGACGCGCCGACGAACCTTGGAAGATGACTTCTTCCATCTTCGCACCGCGCATCATGCGCGCGCGCTGCTCGCCGAGTACCCAGCGCACAGCATCCGAGACGTTTGATTTACCGCAGCCGTTGGGACCGACGATCATCGTCGCCCCCGGCTCAAACAGCATTTCTGTATGGTCTGCGAACGACTTGAAGCCGTGCAGAGTCAACTTGGTCAGACGCACGCTAGAAACTTCTCCCAGTCCGATAGTAGAGCGTGGAACTCACGCCCTTCGCCTTCAATTCGTTCATCAACGGCGCTGCTTGATCTGCTGCCTCAAACGCACCCACAAAAATTGTTGCGCTGCCGTCAGGCTGCAGCAATGCATACGCCGCAATCTGTCGTTGGCCATATCCGTCTGCGACATTCTGCGCGGCACGGCGCGACACCTTTGCTTCAAGCATCAATGCAAACGGCGTTGCAACGATCCGACCTGCGTCCGGTTGCAATTTTCCGCTACTCCGTAGTGCCTTGAGCAGGGAATCGGCCTGACTCGCTTTCGCATACGCGCCCGCTTGCATCTGGAAAAAGCGACCACGTTCGCCGCGAATGCGCACCATCGTCACTGTGCCAGCGGGCAGATTCAATCCAAGATCCGCCCACCGCGCCAGCGCTTGCGCTTCGTCATTGGTCGCGACAACAACAACACCATATGATGCGGCTTTTGCTGAATCTTGCGGATTGGCTGGCTGCAGAGCACTCACCGAATCTGCTTGACGCGAAACAGCGCTACCTGCGCTATCGGTTGGTGAAACGGGCGGCGCAGAGTCTGCAGGCG
>JANNWU010000277.1:0-7884 GCA_031408755.1 Gemmatimonadaceae bacterium
GTCGGTGGCGTCCATCGCGGCGAGATAGCCTTCCAATGGCGCCTTTGCGTCAACCACAATGCACGCATTGCCGGGCAACCGCACCACCATGTCTGGGCGTTGTATGCCGTCCGCAGTGGTAAACGTGGTCTGCGTGGTAAAGTCGCAGTGCTCCAACATTCCGGCCATTTCCACCACGCGCTGCAGTTGTAATTCGCCCCACCGCCCGCGAGACGACGGCGCGCGTAATGCCTGCACCAACTCACGTGTTTCGCGACCGAGCCGGTCACTCACGCTATGCACTTGCAGCAATCGTTCAGCAACTTGACCAAGCGCTTCGGTGCGGTCACGATCCAGTTGTGTCAGGCGCGCGTCGTACGATGTGAGCAATTCACGCACGGGTGTGAGCAGCGATGTGATTGTCTGTTCACGCTGCTCCGCATGCTGCGCACCGGCTGCTTGAAGCGTGGTCAACTCCGCGCGCGTTGCGGTCAAAAACGATTCCTGCGAGTGGCGCAACGCATCGGCGGCAACCGTCTCGAAGGTTGTGCGCATTGTGCGCTGCGCATCACCGAGCGCGACAAGTTGCGCGGCTGATGTTGCAGCGGCGCCCGTGCGCTCAGCGGTCGCGACGCGGCGCGCGGCCAGCCACGCCAGTGCCGCACCGAGTGTTACGCCAGCGACGAACGTCAGCAGAAGAAGGAGTGAATCAGTCACGCGCGCAATGTCGCTTCCGCGCGCGCGAAATGCACCCGTCAGGTTCCCAAAAGTTTTACCGGGTAGTACCGTCGCCTCCGCGCGCGCGAAATGCACCCGTGCAGACTGCATCTCGCGTGCAAACTTTTGCGGTCGCCTCCGCGCGCGCGAAATGCACGTTGTCCTGCAGAAATGCCCGCGAGTGTTGCTCAACACACGCACACCGTTCCCGAAGCAGGTTGCAACAGCGTTGCATCTGAAACGCATACCGCTCCAGGTATTCTGACTACGGCCACTTGTGAAACGCACACCACCCCGGAGCATCGTGATGCTCCGGGGTGGTCACGAATCTGTCGATCGCTGATTGGTTAACGGCCAATATGCGGAAGGAGTGATCCGATCATCGGTATGGCGGCAAATCGTCGCTTGCCGAGCACTCCGCCGAGGGTCAGGCGTACGTAGGCGCCCTCCAACCCGATTTCTGGTGCGCCTGTCACCGACTCACGGCCAGAGCGCCAGCGCGTATCGCCAAGCGCTGTCATGTAACCGGCACGAACGCCAAAGCTCATGAGCACATTGGGCCACTGCGGTTGGAAAATACGATCAAGACCAACGCCAACGTGACCTTGGTACCGCCGACCGGTGATATCAACGTTGCGACCGCCGGTCGCGGTGATGTCGCGAAAGTCTGGAATGAACGCCAGACCTCCAATGCGGCGCAGCGTGATTGTCGAATTGCTCACGCCGACACCAGCGAGTGGATACACCAACGTCTTTCGCGCCAGGATAATCGGCACACCAATGTCGATAGTACCGTATGAGCCGCTGGTTTCGGTGGCGTAGTTGGTTGCCTCGGCGCGTGTGGGCAGGTAGGTGTGACTGCCGGCCAAAAGCATGACACGATTCCAGCGCACCCAGCTTTCCACGCCGAGCGTGAACATTTCTTTCTTCAACAACGATCGGCCACGAAATGCGAGCTGCTCGTTGAATTTTTCGCTGCCAAAGCCGATCTGTCCAACCTGAATGCTGATCCCAGCGACAGGTGGCAGCACCGATGTATCAGCCGATGTGGCTTGCGCGCGAATGGGGCTCGCGGCGAATGCCAATGCGGCGGACGCAACGAGTGCACGACGAATGTGTAGAGCGTTCATGAGATTTCGGAGAGAAAGATTGGTGTACCGGCGCCTTCGGTGGCGCGAACGCGACGCCAATCGAGCGTCACCAGCACTGCATCCAAAGTGATGGCGACGGCAGATACCGCGCACCACGGACAGAACGACTTCAGCAGCACAAACTCAGCGTACTTCAATCGGAGCGTGAAGAGGACCGCGCCGAAGATTAACAGCATAAGAATCTGCGTTGGCCATCGCGCATCTGACAGCGACTCGCTTGTGCCGGCCAGTGCGACCGCGACAATTGCGGCGTATCCAACAGTCCCAATCAGTGCAACATCTACGCCCATGAACCACCCATATCGGCTGCCCTGCACGTACTCGCAGCCTCGGCCGGTACCACAGCCGAGCTGGCCCATATATCCCATCTTCCAAAGCGCCAAATAAAGCGCCACCATGCAGGAAGCCAAGCTGATCAGCGCAATGGCGCGACGGTAAGTCATACCGGGATGATGGCTCGACCAGGTGGTCTACCGCTACTCCCTTCGCGCGGAATGGCGTAGCCTTCAGCTATGGCTGAGATGACAGAGGTGCAGATGGAGCGGTGTGGTCGTCCCGCAGCGGAGACACTTGCTGGTTTGGAAGAGCCGTACCGACCGTTTGCCGAGGGCAATGGCTGGTACGCGCATTTCTTTTATCGGCAGGATGGCAGCCCGGCGTTCAAGCGTGTGACGCACGGTGATCATGACGAGCTCTGGTATTCTGTTCGCTCCAGCGCGTTCGACGTGACGCATCTGGATTGAACTGAATTGATCGGTTCGCCAGCGTTGGGGTAATAGTTTTGGCGGGGCGGTGCCTCGCGACCTTCTTATTGTGGAGTCTGATACGTGATGCGTTCTTCTAATCCAGTTCTCTCGCGCCTCGCTGAGGCGGTGCGAGATACCGTTGCTACATCGGGTCGCAGCGATGCTATGACGCGCGCCGGAACCGGCGGCAAGGCTGCAATTCTGCTCGCGTTGTGTGTTTTCTCCGCCACTTTCACGTGGACGCAAGTGGCGGCTGGTAACACGAGCATCATCATGCCCGCGCTGCTTGTTGGTGGAATTGGTGGTTTTGTGATGGCGTTGATCGTGTGCTTCAAGCCGAATACCGCCCCAGTCACAGCGCCGCTTTACGCTGTGCTGAAAGGGCTCGCGCTGGGTGCAATTTCTGCGATGTACAACTTGCGGTCGAATGGCATTGCGCAGCAGGCCGTGCTGCTGACGTTCGCCGTCGCAATGACGGTATTTGTGTTGTACCGCATGAATATTCTCAAGGCAACCGAGAACTTCAAACGCATTATCGTCACCGCGACGGCCGGCATTTTTGTGTTCTATCTGGTCAGTCTGGTGTTGTCGCTGTTCAAGGTGAATATCGGCTACTTCACGTCGACCAGTCCGATCGCGATCGGTATCAATCTGGTGATTGCAGGCGTGGCGGCGATGAATCTTGTGTTGGATTTTGACTATATCGACGAAGCCGTTCGTGCTGGCGCACCAAAGAAGATGGAGTGGTTCGGCGCCTTCGGTTTGCTGGTGACCTTGGTGTGGTTGTACATGGAGTTGTTGCGATTGCTGTCGCGTTTGCAGGGCCGCCGCAGCTAAGTGAGCGATGGGCCAAACAGTAAAACGCCACTGACGCGGTTACGCACCAGCTTCGGGCGTTGCACTCGGCAATCGCTGCAGACATCGCTTCCATCCTTTGGCCCAATCGCGTGGACTCGTCGCCACGATTTGTCTTTCTCGTCAACGCGGCCGCTGGCACCGGTCAAGCGCCGCGGAAATTGGCCGCGCTGATCGCTGAGCAACCGCACGTGGCGGCGCGCGCCCGAGTGGTTGCAACACGGTCTGCTGCTGAACTGGAGCAGGCACTCCGCCTCGCCGACGACGAGATCCCGGTTGCTGTTGGTGGTGATGGTTCGTTCAACGCGCTTGTGTCGTTACTTGATCGACGCGGTGAGATTTCGCGGATGATGGGGCTCATTCCGTTTGGTACAGGTAACGCGACCGCGCACACGCTCGGCCTGCGTTCCGCTCGAGTTGCGATGGCCGCATTGGTGCGCAACAAAACGGCGTCGCTCGATATCATGCGGACATCAATTCCGCAGGCACCAATCGCGCTGGTGAGTTGCAGCACCGGTTTCGAATCGAACTTTTTGCAGCGCTATTCGGCGCTCCGCTATCGATCGCGGCAATGGGCAGGGTGGAGTGCACTAGCGCTGAATATCTCGAAGCGATTCAGCGGCGCAACGCTTTCAGTCGACGGACGCGCGTGGCTAGGCGACAGTGAACTCGTGTACAATGTTGGCGTGTACAACATTCCGCATTACGCCTTTGGGCGCGTGATGTGGCGCGGTATGCGCGCGGACGACGGACTGGCCGTTGCCGCGGCGGTGAGTTCACCGGCAGCGTATTGGAATCTTATGCTGCGCGGTGTTCCGGCAGCGGACAGTCCCACTGCACCAACCACGCCGTTGCCCGGTGTGCGCATCGCTCGTTGGCGCTCGGCTGAAATTTTCTCACCTGTACCACTGCAGGTTGACGGTGAGTTTGTGGGCGTGCATCACGCCGAACTGACCGTCGATTCGTGCGCGCTGACCGCGATCTGCGCAACGTAAGTTTGTCGTTCGATCATTCGACTGTTCAGTGACAAGTAAGTCTCATCGTTCAGTCGCGTGCTCGTTCAGTCGTGCAATCGTTCAGTCGCGCGCTCATTCATTCGTGTGCTCGTTCGGTTGTTTGCTCAATCATTCGCGCAGACGAACTCAGCTGATCGCGCTACGCATCACTCCACGCGCACGGCACACGCACGGCAGACGCAGAGCACACTGCAACAGCACACTGCAACAGCACACTGCAACGGCACACTGCAACCGCGCACTGCAACCGCGCACTGCCACGAATCACGATCGGTATCCGGATCCAACGCGGCGGCGAAACTACCGGAACGCATCGAAGGTGAATCCGGTCCCAACCACCACAACCCAGCCCGCCTTCTCGCGATCTGTCTTGAATCGGTGAGCAAGGTCAATGCGTGTCGCGCCGAAGGCCGCCGCTGAGCGAATTGGCGCGACGCGAAACCCCACACCAGCATCACTTCCAGTTCGGGTTCGCGAACCGCTGTACCACGCTCCACCATTCTCGGCAAAAAACGCGATACCGGCCGCAAACGATTGCGCGATATTAGGAAGCGCCGTCCAGCGGTACTCGAGCAACGAATAACGTTGCCTGTCGCCAGTGAACGCGTGCAACGGAAAGGCGCGCGGTCCGCGCAAGAGTCCGATATCAAACTCCTCGCCAGGAAATGGATTCTTGTCCCAGCCGAGGAGGTTGTACGCCACCACTAGATGCCGTCGATTGGGTTGCAGCGCCACCGTGGCGGCGATGGTCGCGGTACCGCTGTCTACGACACCGCCACTCGCCAAGCCACTCATACGGCCGACGAGTGTTGCAAAGCCATGACGCATCTGCACACCCGTTTGCGCAAACAGCTCAGGCCCAACAGAGTTGCGCGCGTATCCAAACGCACTCGGCGCAACCGCGAGTCCGAGCCGAACTGTCGTACTCAGATCCACATCTTCTTGCTGCCCAAGCAATCGATAGTTTCGCGCAACCAGAAACTTTGCGCGACTGATGTCCACGTAGCCAGACACTGCGCCAGTCACCGTATTCGCAATCTGTGACGGTTGGCTGCGGCGTGGCGCAAAGTCATCGCGACGGATCTGCGCATCGGCACCAATGCGCACGTAACCGCGTGGCGATGCACGAATGGCATGTGAGATTGTCGCACTCCCGAGCGTGAAGCGTCGATCGAGCGAATCTGCGGGACGCAACACGCCTTCGCGAAACCGCAGTACGCGACCCTCGAAGGTCACAAAACTCACTCTGGCTGCATTTCTTGCAGAGAGCGAAAAGTACGGCTGCTCAATGAGGCCGCCGGCGCTGCTCCCATCTGAAAGCCGATTCACAAAGGCACCAATCGTGATGCGATTCGCGATGATGCGCGGTGCGGTCACCGCCAACCGTGTCAGGCTTCGGTCCGGGTCTTTTACATAGCGTGCATCGAGAATTGCAGCGAGTCCAAGAAAATTTGTTTCCAGCAGTCCTATGCTAAACAGCTTCTGGCTTCCCGAACTCCTGAATGTTGCGTACGGCCGCGTCGTCCACCCATCACGCGTAGTCAGGCGGAGCGTTGAACGGTCTACGCTCGTGTCAATAATGACTTCGCGAAACACGCCGAGTCGGCGCAGATTGCGTCCGGTTTCCGCGGCGCGTGCCGAGTCGAGCGAGTCGCCCGCGCGGAGCAGTAATTCGCGCTGTACCACACGCTGCTGCGTTCGCACATGCAACTTGTTCACGAGTCGATAGTACCACCACCGTGCTTCACTTGAATCGTACACGTCATGCCGCACGATGCTCACGCGCTGTAACTTTGGCGCAGAGTCGAGAACGCGTTGCGCATGCACCGATGCGATCGGATACGCCGCAGAGAGCATCAGAATCAACGCGCGTGCAGACAGCGCGAACTTTGGCCAGCGATGCAACGGCAACAGAATCGAGGTAAGAGTTCGGTAGCGGACTGACTGCGCGTTGGTGAGAAGCAATCTCTCACAATCTTCGCCTCAACAGCCTGAGCAACTACAAGTTAGGCGCATGCCCAACGCGCGTAGCGGGGTCGAGCGATCGATACTCCTCCGAAACTCGGCCGGCAACCTCGGCGTACGACCGCGTGTCAGACAAGTTCACACACCGCCACGAGGCTCTTATGACGCACGTCACCCGCATCGGTACCCTGCTGCTGTTTTCGGCCACCGCTGCCTCTGCGCAAGCCGTCGTTGGCCGCTCCGAGGCGTCGTACACCATCCGTGAGCAGTTGGCGAGCGGCGAGCGCCTCCGTGTGACGTCACCCAATGGAGAGATCAACATCGCTCAGGGGAGCGGGAGCGAGGTGGAGATCGTTGCCGAGAAGCGCGTTGAACGGCGCGGCGATGTGACGGATATTGGCTTTAAGGTGCGGAAGACGTCTGGTGGCCTGATCGTGTGCGCGGTTCGCGATGACGATGACGACTGCGATTTGGAGCGCGGATACCAGCAGAGTCGTAAGCGCTATCCTGGCTGGAACTCGCCTCGCGTGCAGTTCACTGTGCGCATGCCTGCAGGCGTGCGTGTGACCGCAGAAACTGGCAACGGTGATCTCACAATTACTGGTGCTGGCGATGAGGTGAGTGCGCACACCGGCAACGGTCGCGTGCTTATCTCTGGCACATCTGGCAGCGTGTCTGTCGTGACGGGGAATGGCCGGATTACGGTGGAAGGCGCTCGCGGTCCGGTGAACGCGCGCACGGGCAATGGTGACGTGCGCGTCGCGACGTCATCTGGACCGGTCACGGCAAAGTCTGGCAACGGCGATATCGATGTCTCAATGACGCGATTGGCGTCGTCGGAGAGCATGACATTCCAGACTGGTAGCGGCCGCATCGTGGTCGCACTGCCAGATGGCTTCGGCGCGGAGCTGGAGAGCAACACTGGCAATGGCGCGATCTCGACAGACTTTCCAATTCGCGTTGAGGGCAAGGTTACACGCAATCGTTTGCGCGGAACGCTCGGTAACGGTGGCGAACGCCTAGCGTTAAACACGGGCAACGGTGACATCGAGATTCGACGCGTGCGATGATCTGCCAATTCGCGAAACGCGCCAGCGCTGAAGGTTGAGCGCTGGCGCGTTTCTTTTGTGTTTGACCGTTTTTGTTTGACCGTTTGTGTTTGACCGTTTTTCGTTCGACCGTTTTTTGTTCGTCCGTTTTTCGTTCGACCGTTTTTGTTTGACCGTTTTTCGTTCGACCGTTTTCGCTCGACCGTTTTTTGTTCGTCCGTTTTTCGTTCGAACGTTTCTTGTGCGACCGCTTTGTTTTGACCGCGATGATTACTTAATCAGAATGATTCGCGACACCGGCGGATACATCCACTCCACGCCGCGCGCAGTGATCGTCGCGTCGTCCTCAAGCGGAATGCGAAGCTTCTTTCCGCCCCACTCCGGAATTGGTGTGTACGCAAATAGT
>JANNWU010000278.1:0-20277 GCA_031408755.1 Gemmatimonadaceae bacterium
CGGCAATACCGGCAATGACCGATGCGCCTCCAGTGACCACAACGCCGGCATTCAGCTGCTTCGCAAAACCGGCCCGCTCAAGATCTCGCTGGACGAGGCCAAAGATCTCGTCTGTCCGCTGCTGAATGATGTGCGCAAGCAGTTCATACGGGATCTGCCGATCTCCCTGCGTCACGGTACTTGGCAACGTGATGAACTGACCCGGCTGGATCATCGGTTCGTAGGCACAGCCGAATTCTTCCTTCAGCCGGTCGGCATCGGCTGGCGACACGCCCAGCCCGTGGATGATGTCTGCCGAGACGTTCTGTCCGCCGACGTTGAGCGTACCAACGTGCCGAATTTTCCCTTCTAGAAATACCGCCAAATCGGTGGTGCCGGAGCCCATCTCAATGAGGACGACGCCGAGCTCTTTCTCATCTTCCGTGAGCGTGGCGAGTGCACTGGCGAGCGGTGACAAGACCAGATCCTTCGTCTTGTACCCCGCTTTCTCGACGGCCTTTCGGATGTTGTTGGCTGGCGACGATCCCACTGTCACCAGGTACATCTCTGTCTCGAGTCGTGTCCCAACCATGCCAACGGGATCACGGACGCCGTGATTCTTATCGACGGTGTACTCCTGCGGAATTGCGTGCAGCAGCTCGCGATCCCGCGGGATGGACTGCGCGCGCGCGACCTCGTTGGCCCGGTCGACATCAGACCGCATGATCTCGTCTGCGTTCACCGCAACGATGCCTTGGCTGGTCATCGTCTGCACATGCTCGCCTGCAATTCCAACGTAAATCGACTCGACGCGCTGGCCCGCCATTCGCTCCGCGTCGCCCAGCGCCTGCGCGATTGAGCGCGTGGTTTCCTCGATATCAGAGACAACGCCGCGGCGGAAACCTGCTGTCCGGGCCGAACCGACGCCCAAGACCTTGAGCGTTGGACGTCGCGGCAACTCACCGGTGACCTCCGCGATCAATGCGGTCGTGGTGGCGGAGCCGATGTCGAGCGCAGCAACGAGGCGGTCAGAACTCATGGCAATCGGGCGATGACGAGGTTGCGATACCGCAGGTCGAGTTCAACCGCGCGGATGCGGCGGCGAACTAGATCCTGCTCAACAGGAAAGATGTCAGCGAGCCGCTCCAGCGTCACCTCTGGTCGCACCCGCACAATCTGATGGGACGTACGAAGATGCCACTCGGTGCCCGAAATGCGCCTGGCCTCCTCGATCGCCTCAAACAGCGCTGGCTGCTGCGCGCGAAGGGTTCCGAGTAATGCGTAAAGACGGCGATCTGCGGCACTGTCGCGTGCGCCGAGCGGCGGAATCACAACCGGCGCGTCGAAGGCGGCGAGCGCCGGATCGATCGGCAACCGATTGCCGGCCGAGTCCACACCGCGAAATCCCTTTGGTGTGGCGATCAATGCGACGGGAGTGCGTTCGACGATCGTCACGACCAGCGTTCCGGGCAGGCGCCGTCGCACGCGCGCGCGCGCAACCAGCGGAATGCTCTCGACTTTCGCAACGAAGCGCGCTGGATCATCAAAGACGCTCGCTGACGTATCGGCGCCGAGAGCCGATACCACGGCGGTTGGCGAAAGAAACCGCGCGCCTTCAAGCTGCACCGTTTGCACATGGAAGAAATCCAGACGACTGAGCGCTCGTGGTAAACCCCACGCAAGCGCAGCGAGCAACGCAACAGCGAGCGCACCAGCGCCGACGATCTTCTTCCATGCCGGAACAACACGAGCAACAGCAACCGCTGGTGCAGTGCGACTGGCTGCGGTCACGTGCGACTCTCGTGCAACATCGCGAGCAGTTCGGGGCCTACCTGCGTCACGTCGCCTGCGCCCATCGTCAAGAGCACATCACCGTCGCGCAGCAGTTGGTGCACTGCCGCCGATGCCTCGCTGCGCATGCCGTGCCACGCCGGTGCGTTGCCAGCATTCGCAGCAGCAGTTGCAATCAATTGCGATGTCACGCCATCAATGGGTGTTTCACGTGCTTTATAAATATCCGTCAGCGCTAGAACATCGCTGCCTTCTGCCAACGCGATTCCGAATTCGGTCGCAAAGTCACGCGTTCGTGTGTACAAATGCGGCTGAAAAAGCGCGACGATCCGGCGCGTTGGAAACGCGGCGCGTGCTGCCTCAAGCGTTGCGCGCACTTCTGTTGGATGATGCGCGTAATCGTCGATCACAAGTACGCCGCCAGCTTCACCCTTTCGTTCGAAGCGTCGCTCAACACCGCTGAACGCTTCGAGGCCAGTGCGTAGCTCCGCGAAGGGATAGCCGAGCAGCAGTCCAGCTGCGAGCGCCGCGAGTGCATTCCGACGGTTGTGGTCACCGGGTACTTGCAGCGTTAGTGTTCCCAGCACTTCACCATCAAACACAATCCGCATCGCGACGCCTTCCGGAATACCAACCAGTCGCGAATCCGCATCATTCAATCCGTAGCGGATCACTTCGGCCGACACCGGCAGTGTGAGAGCATTCGCACCCGGATCATCAGCGCAGATGACAATTCCGCGCGCCGTCGCAACGTAGGCTTCAAAGGTCGCGACGATGTCTGCGAGGTCAGCATAGATGTCGAGATGATCCGCTTCGACATTCGTAACGACCGCGATAGTCGGATGCAGCGCGAGAAACGAGCGATCATACTCGTCTGCTTCCACAACTACGGTATCGCCACCACCCCAGCGAAGGTTGCCTCCCCAACGTTGCACGCGGCCGCCGACAATTCCCGTAGGCGACGCCGAGGTACCAGCTAGTGCCTCGGTTGTCATGACGGTGGTTGTGGTCTTTCCGTGCGTACCGGCGACGCCGACAATGTTCATTCCATCAACCGCCGCGCCTAACGCCTCGGCACGACGAATAATCGGAAGCCCCAGCTCACGAGCCGCGATCAATTCCACGTGCGTGGGCGAAATTGCTGATGACGCAACGACTGCGCGCGCACCGGTGACATACGCGGCATCATGTCCGCGATGCACCACTACACCAAGCGCCTCAAGATCTGCGTTGCCAGTTGCGCTCATGTCACTGCCTGTCACACGAACGCCGCGTCTCACAAACAATTCAGCAAGCGCGCTCATACCGGCCCCAGCGACGCCAACAAAATGCACTGGTCGCTCATCAACCGTTCTGAAGAGCTGCAGCGCGTCTTCGCGCATTTTGGCACTCGTAAGCGAATCAACGGACATGGTCAGGTCGAAGAAGCTACTAGAGGTTAACTGACGTAAGAATATGACTTGCAATCACTTGAGCTGCATCAACTCTCGCTCGTTCAACGGCCGCAAGCCCCATTCTTTGTAAACGTGACGCGTCGACAGCGAGCGTACTCATCGATTGACCGAGTGCTCCGCCTGCAAGATCGCTTTGTGGAATCATGATGGCCACGTTGCTACTCGCCAACGCCGCAGCGTTCTGCGTTTGATGATCGGCCGCCGCAGTTGGCAGTGGAATGAGCACCATCGGAATACCCCACGCACAGAGCTCTGCCGTCGACATCGCTCCTGCGCGCGAGATCGCGACATCGACGGCGGCGTACGCTTCCGCCATTGGCTGCTGATAGGCGATCACGCGCACTCGTTCATTCGCGTGCGCAACGAATCGCTCGTGCTCCGCTTTCCCGGTGACCCAGATTGCTCCCCAGTTTGCAGCGAGCCCGGTTGGCAGCCACGCTGCGACCGCATCGTTGATTGCACGAGATCCTTGGCTACCGCCGAAGATCAATAGCACTCGATCGATATGCGATGCGAAGCCCCATTGCGCTCGTGCCACCGCGCGCTCAACTCGCTGCGCTGGTGGCGGCGATATTGGATTGCCTGTGATTAGTGCGCGCGTGCGGCCAGCGGCGGGCAATGATTCTCGAGCTTCGGGAAAACCGAGGTACGTGGCGCGCGCGCCTGCGCTAAAAGTTCGGACGGTGAGGCCTGCAACCGCATTCTGTTCTTGAAGAAAGTACGGGATGTTTTTGGCACGCCCGAATGCCAGTAACGCACCTGCTGCATAGCCACCAGTTCCGAGAATTCCCAATGCAGCGCTTTCGTTCGTGAGCGCACTGATTCGGCGCCACGCCGATGCGAAGCCGCGAAGAGTCATCCAGTTCTTCCACGGCGCCGCGCGATACAGTGGGTGGAGATCGAGTAGCTCGTGCCGCCAACGCGTAGTTGGCAGCACGGTGCGTTCAATTCCGCGTCGTGCGCCAATAAACATAATGTCCATGTCTGGACGTTGCGCGATGATCGCATCGGCAATCGCGAGGCCGGGATACAGATGCCCACCTGTTCCACCACCCGCGATGTAGAACGTGCCGCGCGTGCGCATTGTCATCAGCGCGTTCCGACGCCAAGCAATGGATTGGGCGCGAGATCGCTATACACGCGCTCGCGCGTGCTGCCAATGTTGACGAGGATGCCGGTCATTGCGAGTGAGATCAACAAGTTGCTGCGACCGTACGATATGAACGGCAAGGTGAGGCCGGTGTTCGGAAATAGCCCTGTGATAACTGCAAGATGAACGAACGCTGTTGTTACCGTAGCCAGCGTGAGTCCGACCGCAACGAGTTGTAAAAATTGTGATCGAGCGTCGCGCGCGATTCGGAAGCCGAGCCACGCGTAGCCACCAAACAATGCGGTCACGAGAAAGAGGCCAACGAACCCCCACTCTTCGCCAATATTGCTGCCGATGAAGTCGGTGTACTGAAACGGTAAAAACCCGCTCTGCTGCCGCCCTTCACCGAAACCCACTCCAAACACTTTCCCTGACCCGATCGCAATCATCGATTGCCGCGTTTGCAGGTTGAGATCTTGCGCGCAACCGACAGCAAGTGGTTGTTCTCGCCAATCAGCGATTCGACATTTGACGTAGCCGTTCACCTTGCCAAGTCCAATCGGAATCACGAAGATGCCGAGAAACAGGAAATGGCCAATTCGTGCACCAGCCACGAACAACATCGTTCCCATCAATGCCATGTAGAACAGTGCGACAGAGACGTCTGGCTCAGCAATCGCGAGCAGCGACAGCGCGCCGATCACCGCGAGGAATGGAAATAGCCCTTTCCCAAATCGGCGAAGTTGATCACCCTTTTTTGCAGCGAGCATCGCCGTCCAAATGATGACTGCGATTTTTGCGAACTCTGATGGCTGCACAGCACGGCTGAAGAGAAATCGTTTTGACCCATTGACATCGTCGGAGAAGACAAGCACTGCAATCATCGTCAGAATCGACGCGATCATGATATGCCATGCCCAGCCCCGATATCGCTCCGCATCCAGTTTGGCGCAGAGCGCGAACGCAACGATGCCTAGTGACGCACCAACCATTTGTCGCACGAGATAGTACGACGGAGTCAGGTTCTTCTGCTGCGCAACAATGACGGTTGCGCTGTACACGGTGGCCAATCCAAACACGAGCAGGATAGCCGTGACCAGCAGCAAGGCGCGCGCTTCCACGCCCATGCGCCAGCGTTCACGCATTACTTCCACGGTGACGGCGGCTGTCATGCGGTCTCCTTCAACGCGAGCTGTCGGAACGCCGCGCCGCGTTCCTCATAGTTCTTGAACATGTCGTAGCTGGAGCAAGCGGGAGAGAGCAGAATCGCATCACCTGCGTTCGTCAGCGCTCGTGCACGCGCAATCACATCGGCAAAGGAGCCGGCGATGTGCTCAACGGGAACGAGCGGTGACAGATCCCGTAGAATTTCGTCGGCCGCTTCACCATATGCGAGAATCTGTTTGCCGAATGCTGCAAATGGTGCGGCGAGCGATGTGTACGCATCGCCTTTGTGCCTCCCACCAAGCAGCAGAACAAATGGTCGTGTCATTCCCTGCACCGCCACTAGCGTCGAGCTCACGTTCGTGGCTTTTGAATCATTCAGCCACACGCGACCGTCATTCGTCGGCACAGGTTCGAGGCGATGTGGAAGTGCATGAAAAGTGCGCAATGCCGCTGCGATCCGTGCGCGACCAACTTCAGTGGCATGCGTGGGGTCGGCAATCGCAACGGCTAGTGCAGCAGCGAGCGCGTTAGCAACGTTGTGATCGCCGACTAACGGAAATTCAACACGTGCCAGCAACGGTTTCCCAAGCAGGTACAAGAATCCTGCCGTGGCGTCGAAGTGTGCATCCGATGGCTCACCAATCTTGAAGCGCCGTATCGTACCCGGCAATGCGCCTTCGCGACCGAGTCGCGCGTACAATTCTGAAACCGCGCGATCATCGCCATTCAAAACCCACTGCGACGCCTGTGAAGCGTTTGCGAAGATGCGCGCCTTGTCGTCGTAGTACTCGTCGAGTGACGCGTAGCGATCCAGATGATCTGGACTCAGATTTGTCACAATACCAACGGTCGGATTGATGCTTGGCGTATCGTGCAGCTGGAAGCTAGAGCATTCGAGCGCGACCCACGCGGGCGGTTCGCTTTGCAGTGCGATGTCAGCGAGTGCGGTGCCAATATTGCCAGCTTCAATGGCACTCTGTCCCAACGCGCGGAGCATGTGACCGACAAGCGCGGTGGTCGTGGTCTTTCCGTTAGTCCCAGTGACGGCGATGTAGCGTAGCGCTGGCATTGCATGCAGTGCGATTTCCATTTCACCGACGATCGGCACACCATGCTCACGCGCCGCTACCAGAGCCGGTGCGTCAGGCGGCACGCCAGGGCTCGCGACCACAACGGCAGCGCGCGAAATGCGCGCGAGATCGTGCGCGCCAACCTGCGCATCAACGCCAAGCACTTGCAGCGCATGCGCGTTCGCCGTCACGCTCGGTGACGAGCCACCGTCAGAGGCGTAGACGCTGTGGCCGTCGCGTTGCAGAAGAATCGAGGCCGCATAGCCAGATTTGCCCAGTCCAACGACGGCGACTTCGCCCGGAGATCGTTGCACGCGCTCAAACAGAGTCGCGTTCATCGCAGCTTCAGCGTACCGAGTGCGAGAAAGGCGCAGAGTATCCCGATGATCCAGAAACGCACCACCACCTGCGTCTCGGGCCACCCCTTCATCTCGAAATGATGATGTAAGGGCGCTCGCAGAAAGACTCGATGTTTTTGCGCAAACTCCAAGCCGTACTTCTTGCGTCGATACTTGAACACGGTACGCTGCAAAATCACCGAAACGACCTCCGCCACGAACACCGCGCCGACAATCGCGAGTAAGAACTCGCTCTTGAGCAGAATTGCCACGGCACCAATAGCGCCGCCGAGCGCGAGTGATCCGGTATCGCCCATAAAGACTTGCGCTGGGAACGCGTTAAACCAGAGAAATCCGATCAGAGCGCCAAACATCGCCGCGCAAAAGATCGTGAGTTCGCCGGCGCCGCGAAGATAGAAGAGTTGCAGATAACCACTCACGTCAATGCGCCCCATCGCGTAGGCGTAAATGGCAAATGTCACCGCAGCAATCGCCGTCAGACCAGCCGCTAAGCCATCGAGACCGTCGGTAAAGTTCACCGCGTTGCTCGCGCCCGTCAGAATGAAGGTGACAAACGGCACGTACAGCCACGCGAAACCAATCGACATCGGCACAATGAGTACGTACTTGAAGAACGGCAGCGTTGTTGATGCACCGGGCAACGTGCTGATCGGATCAAGCCAGAGATAAAGCCCCAGTGCGACGCCAATGACAACCTGACCCGCGAGCTTGTAACGCTCCACAAGTCCTTCGTTCTTAATGCCAAGCCGTTTCTGTTTTAGCTTCAGATAGTCGTCAAGAAATCCGATGCCACCCATCCATGCCATGACGATTAACGCCAACAAGACGTAGCGATTATTCAGCTTCGCCCACAGCAACGTTGGGATGATCGTAGCGGCGAGAATAATGAGACCACCCATCGTGGGCGTGGTCCCTTTCGCTTTGTGCGAATCTGGTGTGCCTTCGCGTACCACTTGATGCAACGCCATCGCGCGCAGTCGAGCAATGATGATCGGTCCAACCAGAAACGCCAAAAGCAGCGACGTGACCGCCGCCCCAACAGCGCGAAAGCTGATGTAGTAGATCAGGCGGAACGGTTCCCAGTACGCCTGCAGCGGCGACAGTAGATGAAACAGCACGTCGAGTGGTGAGCGAGAGAATCAGGAGGCCGCGGTGGCCCAAGCGGTAATCGGTGCGACCAATCGTTCGAGCCGAGCACCACGCGACCCTTTCAGCAAGATCGCGGCCGTTTTTGGTGCACGCGACAACAGCATTGATGCGACGTCTGGCGCGTCCTCAGCCGTCACGACACGCGGATCATCGGGCGCGACGCGTTTCAGTGAGAGCGCAAACTCGCCAATCCCAACTATCAGCGCCAGCGGTCGGCCAATCGCGTCGCGGGAAATCGTATCATGCATGGCATCGCTGGCGGCGCCGAGTTCACGCATGCTGCCCAGTACCGCGACGAGCGGGCGTCCAATACCAACGGCTTCCAACAGATCGAGCCCAGCGCGCATAGACGGTGGATTGGCGTTGTACGCGTCGTTTACAAGCATCGCATCGCCGATTGTCTCCACCGCCGCTCGCATGGATGGTTGCACCATTCGAGCGAGCCCGAACTGCATCTGATCAAGCGTGACACCGAAACCACGTGCGACCGTGACCGCCAACATTGCGTTTCGCAGATTGTGCGCGCCACGAAGCGGAATGTGTAAGTCGCCATCCCCAAACGTGAGCACTCCGGTCCCATCAGATTCGAGCCGCCATGACAGTGGGCGCATCTCGCCCGCATCGAGTCCAGCGACAACAACCTGTTGGCCCACGCCCTGCACCGCCGACGCCACTTCCGGATGTTCGCTCGATGACACGACCACCGGCACGTTCAGCGTCAGCGCCAGCTCTTCTTTGAGGACGCCCGCAAGATCGCCGAACCCTTCGAGATGTTCTTCACCGATTGAGGTGATCACCGTCACATCGGGATCAATGATCGCACGAAGACGAGCGATTTCGCCGGGGCTATTGGTGCCAGCTTCAATGACCGCGAGCTCAGCTTCGTCAGGCAATGCGAGCAAGGTGAGCGGAACGCCAATTTCGTTATTGAGATTTCCGGTTGTTGCGTGCACATCATACGCACCGGCCAACATCGCTGCGAGAAGAGCCTTTGTACTCGTCTTGCCATTAGAACCACCGACGGCGATTACGGGCTTGGCCCACGCCAACCGACGAAAATGCCCGAGCGCACCGAGTGCTTCGCGCGTATCGCGAACCACGTACACTGGCACTCCCGCAGCAACAGCGCGCGTCACGTCGCTTACGACTAGCGCAGCGGCACCCGCTGTCACCGCCTCCGTCAAAAATTCATGCGCATCAAAATTGTCGCCAACGAGTGCAACGAAGATTGTGTTGGTACCGATACTACGCGTATCAGTGCTGACGCCGGAGAACTCGCGAGAGCCAGTCGGCAACGGACCGGCTGCACAATCAGCAAGCGCTTTGGCGACGCGATCCATTGTCCAAAACGACTGGCCCGTTGAGAGATACGGGACATCGCTCGCGAGCGGCGTCCGCGCACTCGTCATCGTGCCGCGATCAGAGAAGCCACGATCTCTGCCTCATCAAACGGGTAGCTGGTAGTGCCGCGGATTTGATACGTCTCGTGTCCCTTTCCAGCCAGCAAAACTAAATCCGACTCGCCAGCGATTTGCAGTGCATGCGCAATCGCGTGTCGGCGATCCTCAATACGAACAATCGTCGCCCCCGCCATGCCTGCAACGATGTCATCCAAGATTCGTTCGGGATCTTCGGAGCGAGGATTGTCACTCGTGACGATGCTCACATCCGCCAGACTCGCGGCGACGCGGCCCATCTCCGGGCGCTTGCCGCGATCACGATCACCACCCGCGCCGAACACCACGATCACGTTGCCACTCGCGAACGGTCTCACCGACTGCAAGGCGCGCTCAAGCGCGTCGGGCGTGTGAGCGTAGTCGCGCAATACAGCGGGTGCAGTGCTCAGACGTTCCAGTCGGCCTGGTACCTGTGGCATCGTCGACAATCGTTCAGCGATTAACGCGACACTCAGCCCTAGCGCGACGCCCACGGCGGCCACCCCAACGGCATTCTCCACTTGAAAATCACCAAGGAGCGGTAAGCGCACTTTCACCGCCTCGGCTTGCGGGGTGTGCAAAGTGAAGTTGCTGCCGCTGGTTGTGAACTCCATACGCCGCGCATAAACATCAGCAACCGACGCACCGGTTGAGAATCGTAGCTTGCGATGCGGCGTGCCAGGCAAATGCGCCCACTGTGTGTCATCAGCATTCACAACAACCGCGCCGTCTGACTTGACGAGATCAAGCAGCATCGCTTTCGCTGCGAAATACTCCTCCATCGATCCGTGATAGTCGAGATGATCGCGCGTGAAATTCGTAAAGAGCGCAGCGTCAAACTGCACGCCATCGAGGCGATGTTGATGCAGCGCGTGCGAACTCGCTTCCACTGCGACCCAGCGAACGCCCGCGTCAACCAACTCTCGCAACAATCGTTGCAGTTCAATAGGTCCGGGTGTCGTGAGCCCGCTGCCGCCGGGGTGAACTGTCCCAGCAGAACCGAGTAACACACCGAGTGTGCCGATTGACGCCGCAGGCGTCTCGGCATTCGACAGCAGATGCCGCAGCATGCTCACGGAAGTCGTCTTACCGTTGGTGCCCGTGACGCCAACAATTCGCAGCGATTGCGCAGGCTCGCCGTACCACGCCGCTGCTGCGACGGCCACGGCGCGACGCGTGTCGTGCACCACAATCGCCGGGAGCGTTGTGCCGCTCGCATCGGATACGATGACGGCGACGGCGCCTTGTGTCGCGACCTCCGGCAGATACGCGTGCCCATCGCGTGCAGCTCCCTGCAAAGCAACAAACAGTGTGCGGTCGGTTACTGCTCGACTGTCCGCGGTGATCGCTTCACAAGTTTCGGGCAGCTCACCTTGCACCGATTGCAGCAGCGATTCGCGTTGTAGTGCGTCGAGCACTAGTTGTAGACGCACCGGGTTAGTCACGGTGTGCGATGTAGCCGAACGAGCGAACCAGGCAGCGCCGCCGTACCAGCAACAGGCGACGTTCCCTGCTCCGCGAGTGTGTCGACTACCACGCGGAAGCCACGTTCATGCAACGCCAAGAGCGCATCACGCAACGAGAGGCCCGCCACCGTTGGCACAGCACGCGCACTCAACGGCGGCGCAGCAGTTGCTTTGGTGCTTGGTGCAATTGCCATCACGTATGGCACCGCGCCGTCAGCCGCATCACCACGCGCTCGCTTTGCAACACGCGGTGTGATGATCGGTGCCACATCGCCTGCGTAGCCGATTGAATCTGGAATTATTGGTGGAGCGATCACCTGCGTCGCCAGCGCACGTCGATCAATCGCAGTTCGCGTGGATGCAAACGCACCTTCGATGATGGCTTTCAGAATTGGCGCGGCCACCAGCCCGCCGTAAATCTGACCATTACGCGGACGATCCACCTTCGCGAGAATGACGAGTTGCGGCGCATCTGCCGGGAATAATCCGATAAAGCTCGCCGTGTAATCGCCGGAGTTGTAGCTCCCGTTTCGCAGCAACTTGGTGGTCCCGGACTTTCCCGCCAACGCAAATTTCGTTAGCGATGCGCTCTGGCCGGTGCCCTCCGTGATGGTATGCTTTAAGACTTCGCGCATCGCTTGCGCAATCGCCGGTGAAAACACGCGCCGAACGATTCGCGGACGGTGACGCCAACGCACTGTCCCATCAGCGCTCCGAACTTCGCGAATCAACGTTGGCTCCATCAACACACCATCATTTGCAATGGCGCCGTAGGCGAGCGCGAGCTGCAGCGGCGTTACCGTGAGTTCGTAGCCCATCGCCATTGACGACGGAGTGAACTGATCCCAACGGCCCAGCGGGCGCAGACGTCCCGGTGACTCACCAGGATACGACACACCAGTGTATGCGCCGAAGCCCAAATTGCGCAGCAAGTCAAAGTGCTCACGATTCTGCATTCGATCACGCAGCGTCACGATCCCGATGTTACTCGACTGCGCGAGAACTTCGGTGACCGTCATGCGCGGCGCAATGTGCGCGTCGGTCAGACGACGAATTCCCTTGTAGTTCAACGTGCCATTGAACGTGTTAATCACTTCATCTGGGCGCGTTCTGCCGCTTGCAAGTAATTGTGCGACAATGAATGGCTTGAGCGTGGAGCCGGGTTCGTACGGATCAGTGACTGCTGTGAGTTTCGTTACTACGCCGCCGCGTGTGCGACTCGCGAGCGCTATGATTTCACCACTGCGCGGGTCGAGAACCACCACGTCGCCGCCATCAGCGTCATTCGCAATTACAGCGCGCTCCAACGCCTGCTCCGCAATATCCTGTACGCCGTAGTTGATCGTGAGCGTCAACTCGCTTCCAGAAACCGGCGCGATCATTGGTGCATCGGGTGACTCGAGGCGATCACCACGGCCGGTTTTGATCAACTGTCGTGATCCAGTCACACCTTGCAGCACTGAGTCGAGTGCCAGTTCAAGGCCACTGATCGCACGATCGCCGTCGAGTCCGCCCACAACTGCACGAACACCACGCGATTGAATTGCCATCAATCGCGCCATCTCGTACGTGGTGTACACCCCGCGCATGCCGATCAGTGGACCAGCATCTGAAACGGGATATCGCCCTGGAAGATTGATCCATTTGCGATTGGTATCCAGTGCACGACGCGCATACGGCTGTGGCGCCTTGAGCCGATTCAGCGTGCGCGCCAACGACGCACGATCTTCTTTACGCACTTCCTTTGGCGCGATATTAAACGACACAAGCTCGCGGCTTTCAACAAGCGGCATTCCCGTCGCGTCAATCATACGACCGCGCGGCGCAGGCAATCGTTCAAGGCGCGTTTGTTGACGCGTGGCCAACGCAGCCCACTTTCCACCATTCAACAACTGCACGTGCGCCGCTTTCAAAATGATCGCGACGGCAAACAATGCGACGCCCCATTCGACCAATGCGAATCGATCACGCAATGCGCTCAGTCGATCACGGAGTGACACGTGGGGCCTCCGTCACTTGCAGGTCAATGACTTGCGTATCGGCTGGAACGCGCATGCCCAACGATTGCTCAACCAGTGGCGCGAGTCGAGTACGACTCGAAGCCGACCGAATCTCAGCCTCAAGCTTGATCTGTTCCCCACTGAGCTGAGTACGCGTTCGCTGAATGGTTGTCAGATCCCGCTGCAGCGCACGACCGGCCGACCGGCGCGCAATAACTGACACAGTGACAATCAGAAATCCCACCAGAGCCAAGGCCATAGTCGTGCGACCGCGACGTCGTGCGGCGGGGGCTACTTTGCGCGCTGCCATATACGAAGATGTGCGCTACGCGCGCGTGGATTGAACGCAATTTCATCAGCGCTGGCAACGATTGCCTTACGCGTGACCACCGTACCAAGTGGCACGCCGCCACAAACACAAAATGGCGCGCGTGGCGGACAAGTACAGGCGGTGCTCCAGTCACGAAATGCATGCTTGACCAAGCGATCTTCACCGGAATGATAGGCCATCACGAGTAGTTGCCCACCGGGCGTGAGTCTACCGCGCAACGCCGGTAGCGCTCGAGATAAACCCGCCAATTCATCATTTACCGCAATACGAAGCGCCTGAAACAATCGCGCAAAATCGGATGGACCTGAGCGTGCACCAAGCGTCGCCCGGATTGCGTTCACGAAATCATCGCTGATGGTGAACGGTCGCATTTCGCGACGCTCAACAATGATGCGCGCGAGACGGTGAGCGCGCGGCTCATCGCCGTACGCCTTGAATGCATGCACGAGATCCGTATCAGCAGTGGAGTTCAACCACTCCGCCGCGCTCTGACCACTGGCTTCCATTCGCATATCGAGCGGAGCGCCAACACGGAACGAGAAGCCGCGCGCATTGTCGTCGAGCTGGTGCGATGAAACACCAAGATCGAGCAGAATCGCATCGAACTGTCGCGACGCAAGCGCGTGCACCGTATCAACATCCGCGTAGTTGCACTCGACGATGTCCAATACGCCGCTTGCGAGCGCATCGTGCAGTCGACTCGACGCTTCTGCGATTGCGGCAGGATCACGATCGATTGCTGTGACGCGCTTTCCAGCGTCAAGCAAAGCAGCGCTGTGTCCACCACCGCCGAGTGTGCCGTCGAGAATCGTGTGCGCACCAGCGCACGCCGACAACACCGCATCGACCAACACCGGGGCGTGGTAGGGTGTGGCGAAGGCGAGCGGCGAAGGCGTGTGTGGCGCAGCGATCATGCAGCGGGCAGATGAGTGGTCGGCCCGCGCAATCTAGCGACGATGAGCGCGCTATTGCGTCTGGAACGAAGAACGCCCGCCGTGAAATCACGGCGGGCGTTCTTCAAACGATGCCTGCGCTTCTCTCGCTTACTTACAGACTGCCTTCTCGGTCTGTTCGCCGGCTGGGATCAGCTGGCCAAGTGCCTGCATCAACTGGCCTGCGACCTGCGGCGCAAAACGTCCACCCGCTGGTACGTTCACCTGTGCGATCGCAAACTGCTCCTTCGCGGCTTTCACCATCTGGCAATTGCGTGTCTCACCACCCGCCTTCAGCAACGCCTGACCGTGGCGAACAGACACAGCGCCGATCAGGAACTTCGCTTGCTGGCGTCGCTCAGGGCTACTTGCGTTTGCATCCGCCAACGTGAGGAAATTGATCACAGTGGCGTACTCGGGTTCTGTACTTTCAGGCTTCAACTCGCGCTGCGTGGTGTTGCCAATCGACAGCGCCACATCGCCTACGAGCACGCTATCCAAGCCTCTGTCGGCAATGACGAGTGCGGCGTAAGCACTGTCGAGCTGCTTCACTTCTGCATATAGCTGCGCGATCTGCACTTGTCCGCGCTCAACCTTCGGATCCAGCGTAAGCGCCTTCTTCAACGTCTCGATCGCCTGCTGATTCTGCCCAGCGGTGCGCTGAGCCTGCGCAGAAACTACCAACAGACTCGCATTCTCAGGAAACTTGGCGACGCCCTTTGCAATCTCCTCGGCGGCCTTCGCCGGCTGACTGTCAGCCGTGTAGGCAGCGGCCATACGGAAGTAGTAGCTCGTGTCAGCCATAGCGGTGTCCAACGCGGCCAACTCAGTACCTGTGCGCAGTGCGGCCTTCGTCTCACGCGCAGCCAACTCCACCAAGAACTGCGTACGCATTAGCGCCGCGTCGCCCGGATTCTCTTCCACTGCTTTACGAATGATTGGCAACGCAACGCCAGGATTGCCGGCGCCAGCAATGGCTTTTGTCACGTCGTCCACCAGACGAGTGTTCGTCGGGTCAGCTGCAATAAGGCCAGTGTAGGCCTGAATCATCTTGTTCGCGTTCGCCGAATCCTTTGGATTGGCAACGTTGCGGCGACGATAGATGTCGCCAGCGATCGACAGCGCACGACGACTGCGGGAATCGATGGCGAGAATTTCTTCTGCCATCGCCAACTGCACTTCATCAGTCGCCTTCGTTTCGAACATCGCGTTCAGCAAACAGGTGCGTGCGATGACAGCCTTTGGATACAACGCGATGCCTTCGCGCGCTGCGGCCATGGCGCGATCCCAGTTTTTGTCGCGAGCAGCATTTACGCAATTCCGCTCGGGAACGAGCTGCTTTCGCGCCTCAAGAATCTCTGCCGAGATCAACTTCGCGGCGTCACCAGCTTTGCTGCCGGATGCGACCGAGATTGGCTGCGCCAGCGATGGATCGCGCACGAGATGCAAGGTCGCTTCAACGCGCCATGCATCTGCTTCCTTCCGTACGAAACCCTGGATGAACTCATCAGCGCGGAGCTGTCGACCCAATTCGCGCGCGTCGTTAGAAGACAACGGCTCATCTTTACGATAGCCCGATGCCTCAAGCACCGCATTGATCTCAGTGCTCGGGATCTGCCAAAGCAGCTTGTAATTGATGTCCGAGCCGAGGCGCGAACGGACTGCCTCGGAGGCTTGCGTTCCAACGTTCCGCTCGGTCGACGCCGTGCGGAAAGTAAGGACCATCATACGCGGCGTGTTCGGATCTGGGGTGCGCTGAACCTGCGCAGTCAGCACGGAGGCCATGCTTCCGGCGACAAGACCGAGCCACGCGATCTGGGGAATCCGAGCGCTCACTTACGACCTCCACGATGGTGATGCCAAATGGGTTACGGCGACGCGCTGCAACCCGGGATCTGCAGGTGGGCGAAGAGGGACTCGAACCCCCGACGTCCTGTGTGTAAGACAGGTGCTCTAACCAACTGAGCTATTCGCCCTACGGTAATTCATACCCCTGCACTCGACCACACGACGACGTCGCAGGTGGTAGTAGTGCATGCACCGACCAAAAGTGCCGTCCGCTGGTAACGAGGGCAAGCGCCGCGACGCAGCAAAGTAGCTACGACACTTTCACTTAACCGGATCGTAACGTTCAACGGGCAGCAGTGCGCCGTTCCACCGCGAGGAACAGCCTACTTAAGAATCGCGACGGGCACCAGCACGCAATAGCCGAGCACGAGCAAGATAGGCGCAAACGTAGTGCCACCGCGCGCGAGATCGGCGTAACCCAAGATGAGGGCCGCCGCAGCGAGTCCCCACCAGAGGAAAGGACGTCGGGAAGATTCAGAGGGTATGCTTGCCATAAGCGGGGGAGCCTACGCAGCACGGCCGATTGGGTCAAGCGTGCGGCGGATCCGGCGGCATTTCAGGACTCAACGATCGAAGCAACGAATCGAGCGCGCGGCCCTGTGCAGCCGCGTCCGACGCCACCTCCCGCTCGCGCATCGCAGTAATGCGCAGCCGCTGAGCGCGCCGCTTGGAGCGGTACATCGGGATCAGCGGAAGGAGGACGATCGCGCCGAGAACGGCTGAATCTGCGACGACGGCGAGAAAGACGAAGCTGAATCGCGTGCGCCGCTGCCAGCGCACTTCGAAGTCGCTAGCGGTTTGCGCCGATGCGCGCCGCAACGCCAGATCAAAGCTGCCACGCTCTTTCCACGCGCTGAGCAGGGGCTCCAAGCCCCGCTGCGGATCAAGTGCGGCGAGGTCGGCTACGGCACGTAACGAAAGCGCGTACGCCGCGCGCGCGTCGTTGCCGCGCGGACTGAACAGCATTCCATCTAACTCGTCGAGCGATGGCATTCGTCGGAAAAGCAACGCGGCATTTGTAATCAGGAATCCGTCGGTACGCGCCTCGCCGGCGGCGTAACTCGCGTACCCTTCGTCAAACCAACGTGTCGGCAGCGCGCCCAGATAATCGTGCAGCGCAATGTGTGCGAGCTCGTGGCGAAGCGTCGTGATCGGATCAGTGGCATTCGACACGATTCGATTGCTTTGCATGACGACGCGGTGCTGCGATATGAACGCAAGAGCAGCAGTCCAAGGAAACGCAGCGCCCCCGCCCCATTCACGAAACGTGACGAGGTCAGGAGCGATCTGAATCACAATACGAGTTGAAGCGCGCGGAAGCCACGGAAACGTGTCACGTGTAACAGCATGCGCGAGCATTTGAGCTGCGACCGCAGCATCAGCGTTGTAATGTATGACGGTGAAGCGACCGCGATCCATACGCATCGCGCCGGGCGGCGCCGCTCGTAGAACGGCGCTGGTACTCACGAGCAACACGCACAATAGCGCCAGCGTGATTCGCCATCGCGCTATGCCACGCGCGACGGAGTGCCTCCATCGGCGATGGTCGCCAACATATCGCGGCAGCGTGCGCTCCATGGATTGAACTTGTTCACTTCCGCACCCTTTTGCCATGTCTCTTTGGCGTCATCGGGGCGTTCCGCGAACCAAAGCACACGCCCTAGCTCGAAGCGGGCTTCGATCAAATTCGGGCCGAGCTCAATCGCTTTCTGCAACGCCGCAATGGCACGACTGTACTCTTCCTTCGCAAAGTGCACGAGACCCAGATAATAGTGCGCATAAAGCGTGGCCTTCCGGTCGGAGTCGAGCGCCACGGCGCGCGCAAGGTGATCGAGTGCGGGGTCATGCTGATGGCGGCGCAAGTGCACGTAGCCTGCGTTGACGTGCGCGAGTGCATGATCGGGAATACGCTCAATCACGGATGCGAACAGCACCATCGCCGAATCTAACTTTCCTTGACCCATGTGTGCCCAACCCAACAAGGTTTCGGCGTGCGGATCGCTCGGATTCAACTCCAGCGCGCGCTGCAAGGATTCCTCCGCGCCGGAGTAATTTCCTGTAGCGATGCGACTCCAACCCTTCTCCACGAAGGTCGAGGCGTTCAACTCATCGATCACTCTCGGCGACCCGGTGACCGGTGCAGCACCCAGTGGTTTCGCGATGGGCGTAATGGGTGCGACAACCGCGCTGACCATCTCATTCGCTTTCTCGATAGGCGCTGCAACTGCAGTTGCGTGAGCTTCGGCATCAACTTCTGCGGGCTGAGTCGCCGCGGCAGCAGGTGCGTCGCTTCGGCTATCCTCCGTGCTGCGTATTGACTGCGGCTCGGCGCTGATCGCGGGAAAGCCGCCGGAGAGTCGTGGCATGTCGGCCGCCTCGCCACCGCGTTGGAAACGCTCCTTCCAGCTCTCGACGAGTGACTTCACGTCACCTTGCAGCGACGCAATCACCAGCGCGTGACTCTCTACCGAGCGGTGTAGCAAAAATATGCGCTGCTTGAGCGCAACCCCACCGTCATCGTCGGCATCGGTGGACGCCAACTCACGCGCAAGGTCGTCGATCCACGCACGCAATGGACTTAGTGCTTCGTCCGCCGAAGGAGGAAGGATTGTCAACTGCGCTCCGCAGTGCTGCACACCGACCACGATGTGGTCTGATTACGCGAATCGTCAACCAACTTGAAGAATCCTCGCGCGACGCTGCCTATTATAGCCATCGGTCCCCGCCTCTGATCGTACGAACCATTACGCGTTGCTCAGCAACGTCAACCAAGACCGATCGTCCAGCGTGCCCACCCAGATCTTCACAAATAATCGGAATGGACATCGCTTTCAGCACAGTGCGAGCAGCGTGAATGTTACCACCCGCGATGTCACGCATCAGTACGTTGGACAAGCCCGGAAACATTGACGCTCCGCCAATCAGTGCGGCGACGTACGGAGGCGTCGCGCCGCGCCGACGAAGCGCGGACAGCAATTCTGGGACTGCGGAATCAACGTACTTGGTCGCTCGCTCAGACGCGTCTTCCCGCGACGGAAGCAAACAGTGCGCGAGCGCGGCGAGTTGTTGATCTCGTGCGAATACTACGATCGCGATGCACGACCCGACGCCGATGGTACGCAGCTGTTGCGCGCCATGCGCGATACCAATTTCGCCCATGTCGACGGTAACGATCGGTTGAGCTACAATATTCGCAGCGCTGCTCACGCGCATGTCAAGCGACACGGTCACGACGAACGCCCGAGTGTGGCGAGTCGCCCCTCGGCTTGACGATTTCCTGGATCCAATTCGAGCACGCGCTCCCAGCATTTCTGCGACTCACCGACTTCACCGCGCTGGTAGCGCAGCTCGGCGAGCTTCAAGTACACATCGGGTCCGAGTGCAGGTTCAAGGCGCACGGCGCGATGATAGGCTTCCATTGCGTCGTCGAATCGGGCAACGCGGTATGCCATATCACCAACCGTTTTTTGGAACGGTGCAAGATTCGCCGCGTGCAACATGCCGCGTTCAACCGCGGCCGCGGCCCCAGTCAATGCACCACGAGCCAGCAGCAGTGCCGCATAGTTCGCATGCAGCACGCCCACCGATGGATGTGTGCGAATGCCTTCTTCGAGCAACGCCTGCGCCTCGTCAGCGTTGTCACTGGCTGCAGCAACCAACGACGCAACGTGGAACCAGATCGCCGGCGGTGCGTCGGCATCAAAGCGCGCACGCGCGGAGCCAAGCAATTGCTCGGCACGCACATAATCGCCAAGGCGAAAGGCGTGCATTGCACGCGAGAGTTCTACTTGCGGCGATGGCAGCGCACCCAGTCGCGACGCGCGCTCGAGAATACGCGCAGCGTCGAGTTCACGGCCCAGCCCTTCATACGCAAGCGCCAAGTGATGCAGCATCGTAGCGGTGGTATCATCGAGCTGCGCAAGTGGTTCTAGCCATCCAACTGCATCGTCCCACTCGCCTTGCTTCAGCGACAGCAAGCCAAGTTGATGGCGCGCAACTGGATTGTTCGGCGACGACTCAACGACTTTGCGAAACTCACGTGCAGAGTCTTCAACCATTCCGGCCTTCGCGAGAGCAAGCCCAAGCTTGAGCGCTTTTTCTGCCGCGCCACCCGCGAGTTCATTCTCTTCGCGCGGCGCCTCCGCGTTGGCAACTTGAATCAGCAGGCCACGCACTGCGAGATCGTAGAGCGCTTTACCCACAGG
>JANNWU010000279.1:0-8789 GCA_031408755.1 Gemmatimonadaceae bacterium
GTTACAACCTGGCGCGTGAACTGCACGCCGTTGGTGCGCATCTGATCGTGGCCGATATCGATGCAGAGCGCGTCGCGCGTGTCGTCAAAGAGACCGGTGCGAAGTCTGTGTCGGTCACAGAAATCGCTTACCAGAAGGCCGATGTGTTTGCGCCCTGCGCATTGGGCGGCATTTTGAATGACGAGTCGATTCCAAAGCTGCAGTGCGAATTGGTTGTTGGCGCGGCGAACAATCAGTTGCTCGAAGATCGTCACGGCGACATGATCGAGCATCGTGGTATCACATACGCGCCTGATTACGTGGTGAACGCCGGCGGTGTGATCAATGTCTACAGCGAACTTGCAGGGTGGGATCGCACACGTTCATTGCGCAAAGCTGACGAGATTTATCAAACGATTCTCGGTGTGTTCGATATTGCGCGTGCCGATGGTGTCACGTCGCATGTGGCGGCGGATCGCTTAGCTGAACGTCGTGTGGCGGCAGTGCGTGGTATGGTGCGTACGTGGCCGCCGTTCCCGAACAAGTCAGAGGCTTAGATATGGCAGAACGCATCCCGATCGCGTCGGATCACGCTGGATTTGAGATGAAAGCGCACCTTGGTGCCATGCTGACACAGCTTGGCTACGAGGTCGAAGATTTGGGGACATTTTCGACCGAATCGACCGACTACGCCGATTATGCGCACCCCGTCGCCAGCGAAGTGTCGTCAGGCGAGGTCAAACGCGGTATTCTGCTCTGTGGCACCGGCCTCGGAATGAGCTACGCCGCCAATCGCTGGCCCAACGTCCGGGCGGCGGTGGCGTGGTCTCCTGAGGTGGCGACATTGGCGCGGCAGCATAATAATGCGAACATTCTGGTGCTTCCGGCGCGTTGTGTCAGCGAGGCGGTTGGGGAAGAGATTTTGAAGGCGTGGCTGAATACGCCGTTCGAGGGTGGTCGGCACGAACGCCGAATCGCCAAGATTGAACGGGTCGACGGGGAGGGGAACTCGTGATGCAGCACTGGAGTGATTGGGATCGTTGCCCACCGGGCGCCGCGCTGCGCGCCTCCGATCCGGAGATCGCCGGCCTCATTGAAGCCGAAATTGCTCGGCAAAATGACGGTATCGAGCTCATCGCGAGCGAGAATTTTGTCTCACCGGCGGTCATGGAAGCGATGGGATCGCCGTTGACGAACAAGTACGCCGAGGGGTTGCCGGGGAAGCGCTACTACGGTGGCTGTGAGGTGGTGGATAAGGTGGAGCAGCTCGCAATTGATCGCGTGAAGCAGCTTTTCAATGCCGATCACGCCAAGGTGCAGCCGCATTCAGGCGCGAGTGCCAATGCGGCGGTGTTCTTGGCATTTATGAAGCCGGGCGATGCGTTTGTCGGCATGGATTTGTCGCAGGGCGGGCATCTCACGCATGGCTCGCCGGTGAATTTCTCTGGCCTCAATTACAGCGCGTCGCACTACGGTGTGACCAGCGATGGCTTGATCGACTATGACGCAATGCGCAAGGTCGTACGCGAGACGCAACCAAAAATGGTAATCGCCGGATACAGCGCGTACTCGCGCGTGATTGACTATCAAGCATTTCGCGACGCGGCAAATGAAGTGGGCGCGATCTTCATGGTCGATATGGCGCACTTCGCCGGGCTCGCGGCAGCAGGTGTGTATCCGTCACCGGTGCCATTTGCGGATGTCGTTACGACCACCACGCACAAGACGCTGCGTGGTCCGCGCGGTGGGCTGATTCTGTGTAAGGCGCAGCATGCAAAGGCGATCGACAAGGCGATGTTCCCCGGTACGCAGGGTGGACCGCTTGAGCATGTGATTGCAGCCAAAGCGGTTGCGTTTCGCGAAGCGCTGCACCCGTCATTCACCGACTACTGCAAGCAAGTCGTGGCGAATGCGCAGGCGCTGGCAGCGGAGTTCATCTCGATCGGCGGTTCGATTGTTTCTGGCGGAACGGACAATCATTTGATGCTGATGGATCTTCGTTCACGCGGTATTGCGACGCTCACTGGAAAGTTGGCGGAGAAGGCGCTGGATCACGCCGGCATCACCGTCAACAAGAACACCGTCCCTAACGAGACGCAGTCGCCGTTTGTGACGAGCGGTATTCGGATTGGAACGCCTGCGGTTACAACACGCGGCATGAAAGAGCCGGAAATGCGTCGTATCGCATCGTTGATTGATCGCGTACTGCAGGCACCAGAAGATGCCGCGAACCTTGCGGCGGTGCACGCTGATGTGAAAGATCTTGCCGCTGGCTTCCCGCTGTATCCCGCGCAGGTGTTGGCGGGCGTGTGATGTTGGTGGAGCGCGGTGAGAAGTCACCGCGCTGTGTATGTATTAAGCGCGTGTTGAGCATCGCGATTGGTATGCATGGCGGTTGCAATCCGCCGCTGTGAACACAATGACTGGTAGGTGACGTGGCGGAGTTGGCGTTTAAAGATGGCATCATGGAGCAGATTCGTTTGCGCGAACCGCGCTTCCATGAGCATGCGTTTCTCTTTGTGTTGGCGGCACTTGAACAGTGTCAGCAACACCTGGGGGAGCGGCGCCATATCACCGGCCGAGAGTTGGCCGAAACCTGTCGCGATCTCGCGCTTGAGCGGTACGGAGTGATGTCTCGCTTGGTGTTGGAGCATTGGGGCATTCGCGAATCGATTCACTTTGGTGATATCGTTTTTGCCCTCGTCGATCTGGGCATGCTGATTAAGCAACCGCACGATCAGCGCGAAGATTTCGCTGACGCATTTGACTTCCGCGTGGCGTTCGAAAGCGGCTATCCGTGGAGGAATGTGCCGCAGGGGTGAAAATGATGACGCGCGCAGTGAGACGGTGGCGTATGTTTCGTGGCGAAGGCGTACTGTCGCGTCATGTTACTTCCTGGCGCGGCAAAAGCATATGTTCACCCGAGCAAGTTGATTGATTACTTGCTGTCCAGCACACACAGTAAAGGCGAGTCGAAAGCCCGAGTGCTCGCAGCACTCGGCTACACTCGAGCTAATTGGACCATTCTGCGCGACGATCTAGTTCGCGTGGCACTCGGAGATGTCGAGAGTTCCGTCGTCTCACCGCACGGGGATCGGTATGCCATTAGCGGGCTTCTCGCTGGCCCGAACGGTGAGTCGGCCGTTTTCTTGACTCACTGGATCATTCTGCGTGATGAGAGTTTTCCTCGATTTGTTACCGCATATCCCCGGGAGCGCCGATGAGTTTTCGTGATCTTGATCTTGTCGTACTGACGAAGGATGTCGGTGATTCCGAGGTGAACGTCGGTGATGTTGGCGTAGTGGTGATGGTTTACGACGAGGACAACTTTGAGATTGAATTTGTGCGTGACAACGGATCGACCCAAGCCTTACTGACGCTCAACGCTGCGTGCCTGCGCTCGGCTGTCGAGTCGGACCTGAATGCGGATGGCGGCGTAGACAACTGGGAGCCACGAAAGCAGTAACGCGCACTCGCGCACCAGATTTGCATTTATTGCACTTTGCGCGACCGTCCCTGTCGCTGCGCGACGCAATAACGCATTCTGCGAGATATGCCTGACACCGTAGCGACAACACGCATCCCGGTCCTTACGGCCGAGTCTGCACGCGAGCTCGATGCACGAACCATCGCGACGCTCGATGACTCGTTTACGCTGATGCGCCGCGCCGCGCTCGGAGACGCTACATGGATCGCACGAAATACTGATCCCACCGCGCGCACCGCCGCCGTCTTTATCGGAACCGGTAACAATGGTGGTGATGGTTGGCTCATCGCGTCGCTGTTGAAAGCCGATGGCTGGACCGTCCGTGTTCGGAGCATTGGTGACTCTCGTTCGCCCGACGCGCGACGGGCGCGCGAAGAAGCGTTGCGACATGGACCGATGGCGACACCGCGTGGCGACGAAGCGGTTGTCATTGACGCATTGCTCGGCATCGGTGCATCGGGTCCGCCGCGTGATGCAATCATCGCGGCGATGGGTGAGCTGCAACTCGCCGCTGATCGCGGGGCAACGGTGATCGCGATTGATCTCCCATCGGCGCTAGATGCGACCAACGCCGAAGATTTTGGCGCGATTCCCGCCACACACACGCTCACGTTTGGCAGCGTCAAGCGCGCACATCTGCTGCGTCGCGATCTCGTCGGCAGTGTGCATGTCATCGACATTGGATTGCTTGACCCAGCGACGCACGAACCATTGCTGGTGTCGAGCGCGTTGGTGCGATCATGGCTCGCACCATTGTCACCCGATGCGTACAAAAATACGCGCGGGCGTCTCGCGATTGTTGGTGGCGAGAATGGTATGGCGGGCGCTGTGATTCTCGCCGTTCGAGGCGCGCATGCATCGGGTGTTGGCATGGTCCGCGCCGACGTCGCACCGATGTCCGCGCTTGCTGTACAGATTGCGGCTCCCTTTGCCACCGCGCACTCTTGGCACAATGAAGACTGGTCACGCATCGACTGTGACTGGCCCAACGCATTGGTGATCGGTCCAGGGTTAGACGGCGGAACGTCTCACGATGCAACGGCGTCAACGCAGCTTCGCGCGAAGATCACCGCGTTGCTCGCGCGATTTGCTGGCCCGGTTGTGCTCGACGCCGGCGCGCTGACCGCATTTGCCTCACACACCGATCAGCTTCGCGATGCGCTTGCCGGTCGTCCTGCGTTGCTCACGCCGCATGTCGGTGAGTTTGAACGCCTCTTTCGTCGTGCGCCGGATCAACACCCGCTGGCTCGGTTTGATGATCCGTCAGCGCTCGCGTTGTTGCTCAATGCAACCGTGTTGCTGAAAGGAGTTCCGACAGTGATCGCGTCTCCTGAGAATCGTTGCTACATCTCGGCGGCTGGCACGCCGGCGCTGGCTGTCGGCGGCAGTGGTGATATTCTCGCGGGCATTGCTGGTGCGTTGCTCGCGCAAGGCGTGTCACCACTTCACGCAGGTGCCGCCGCCGCATGGGTGCATGGCACCGCCGCCGAACGTGCGACTTTGGCACACGGCGGTTGGCGCGGCGTCACAATTGAGACATTGCTTCGCGAAGTGAGTAACGTGTGGCCAACGCTTTCATTCGCAAACGGAACCGAATTGCACCAACTGCCCGCCGTCCCCACTCGATGATCGATCCACACTCGCTCGCGCTCGGTCCCGGACGTGAGTTTGCGTCGATCGCGCGATGGGTGCGACAGTGGGGAACGCGAGCACGAGGCATTGGCGACGATGCGGCGATTCTTGATGTACCGGTTGGGACGCGGCTCGTTGTCAGCACCGACACGACTACCGAAGATGTCCACTTTCGACGCGCGTGGCTGACTCCCACAGAGATTGGCTGGCGCGCGGCGATGGCTGCATTGAGTGATCTTGCGGCGATGGGTGCAGAACCTCTTGGCGCGCTGGTCGCACTCAGCGCACCAACATCGTGGGATGCAAACCTTGATGATGTACTGCAGGGCGTTGGTGATGCATGTGCGGCCGCGCACGCCCCAATCATTGGTGGTGACACCACACGCGGTCCGGTGCTGACACTCGGCATCACAGTGCTTGGCACGGCGACGCATCCCATGAAGCGCGATGGCGCCAAGCCGAACGACGTGATTTACGTGACAGGCAGCTTAGGCGGACCTGGCGCCGCCCTCGCCGCATGGCTCAGCGGCGGCAGTCCTCGTGCGACGCATCGCGCTCGCTTCGCCCGTCCGGTCGCCCGACTGAGCATGGGCGCGTGGTGCGCCGCCAATGGTGCCAGCGCCGCCATCGACCTGTCAGACGGACTGGTCGCCGATGCCGGCCACATCGCGGCCGCCTCAAGTCAGCGCCTCGTCATCGAACTCGGCACTGTTCCGGTACTCGGCGGCGTGTCAGCCAGAGATGCGCTCGCCAGCGGCGAAGAATATGAGCTTTTGGTGACCGGGCCTGCCGGCATGGACGTGGCGGCCAAGGCTGCCCGCATCGGAACGCTGACGCCGATTGGGCGTGTAGTCGCGCCAACACCGGCCAATGGTTCAGGAGTGGTGGTGCGCGATGGTCCGCAACGCGTTGACCCCCCCGCCGGTTACGACCACCTTTCGCCGATATGATGACGCTCTTCGCAGCACTCGCGCTGGTGTTGGTCACGGTCCCAGTGGTCGCGATCATCCTCACCGCGTCGTACTTGGGCGTTCCGTTGGGTCATGGAAGTATCTACGAAAAAGTCGCGTGGTTCTGGGGCCGATCGCTGATTTTTATGTCAGGGGTGCGCGTTACCGTGCACGGCAAAGAGCACATCTCCGAGAATGACGCGCGCGTGTACGTCAGCAATCATGTGAGCTGGTACGACGTCTTCACGCTGGCCGCCGTGCTGCCACGCTGGAGTTACGTCGCGAAAGATGAACTGAGGAAGATTCCAATATTTGGTCGTGGCGCGACAGCAATTGGGACGATCTGGGTGGAACGCACAAATCGTCGCGCCGCATTTCAGATGTACGAAAAGGCCGCAGTACGGATTCGCGAAGGGGCGTCAGTTGTTGTTTGTCCGGAAGGCACGCGCGGTGATGATTATCCGCTGCGTCCGTTCAAGAAAGGGCCATTTGTGCTCGCAATTTCGGCCGGCGTTCCCATCGTGCCAGTGCTGATTATGGGAACGCGCGAAGTTATGCCGCGTGGTCAGTGGTTTGTGCATTCGGGCAAGGTGAGCGTGCACTTTCTCGAACCGATTCCGACTGCGGGTTTGACATATTCTGATCGCGAGCAACTTGTCGCGAAGGTATGGACGAGCATGGCAAACGCGATGCTATCGATCTACGGCATCGAGAGTGATCGTCGCAATGTGATCGGAACCGATGAAGTAGTTGAGACACGTGCCGCTGAACCGATTCCAGTGTCGTGACAGTTTCGTGCGTCGTGAGCGTAACACAACGCTCACGGAATTCTGTGCGGTACGTGCAGTGCATTTTTTTTTGCAGTGCATTGTTGGTAGTGCATGGTTCGTAGTCGGTCGAAACTCCCGTTGTTTCTTACGTCAATTCAATCTCCGATTTCATGTCCACGATTATCGACATCACCGCGCGCGAAATTCTCGACAGCCGCGGCAATCCAACCGTTGAAGCTGACGTTACGCTGGACAGCGGCGTGGTTGGCCGCGCGGCCGTGCCGAGTGGCGCATCCACTGGTGAACGTGAAGCGGTGGAGTTGCGCGATGGCGACAAGGCGCGTTATCTGGGCAAGGGTGTGCTAAACGCGGTGCAGGCAATTGAAGAGCAGATTGCACCAGCGCTGGCCGGTATGGCAGCCAGTGATCAGATGGGCGTCGACAACGCGATGCTTGAACTAGACGGCACACCGAACAAGGCGAAGCTTGGTGCAAACGCGATTCTCGCCGTGTCACTTGCCACTGCGCGCGCCGCTGCGGAAGATGTTGAGATGCCGCTGTGGCGTTACCTCGGCGGACCGATGGCGCGGACCATGCCGGTACCTATGATGAATATTCTTAACGGCGGCGCGCACGCGACCAATACGGTGGACTTTCAGGAGTACATGATCGTTCCGATTGGTGCTGAAACATTTAGCGACGCATTGCGCATGGGCGCGGAAGTTTTTCACGCACTGAAGAAAGTGTTGGTGAAGCGTGGCTTGGCGACTGGCGTTGGTGACGAAGGTGGCTTTGCACCCGATCTCAAGACAGACGAAGATGCGCTGCGCTTGGTGATTGAAGCGATTGAATCAGCGGGGTATGCACCGGGTCAGGAAATCGCGATCGCGCTTGATTGCGCGGCGAGCGAGTTGTTCAAGGCGGGCAAGTACGATTTCAAGAAGAGCGGCGCCGGAAGTCTCGACGCGCAGGGCATGATCGATATGTATGCACGATGGATGGAGACGTATCCCATCGTCAGTATTGAAGATGGTTTGGCCGAGAATGATTGGACCGGTTGGCAGGCATTGACCGCGCAGTTGGGCACGAAAGTGCAACTCGTTGGCGACGATTTGTTCTGCACCAATTCAGAGATTCTTGCGAAAGGCATCGAGAACGATGTCGCGAATGCCATTCTCGTAAAGGTGAATCAGATTGGCACCTTGACTGAGACGATGTTGGCAATGGAGTTGGCGCGCAGTGCAGGGTATGCGAGCATCGTGTCGCATCGCAGCGGAGAGACGGAAGACACCTTCATTGCGGATCTCGCGGTTGGAACTGGCGCGGGACAGATCAAGACGGGTAGCGCGAGTCGTACCGATCGTGTGGCGAAGTACAATCAGTTGCTGCGGATTGAGGAAGCGTTGGGTGACGCGGCCGAGTATCCCGGTGGCGGCGTGTACGGGCTGTAGGCGATGGCGCGAAAGCCGGTTGATGATGAAGCACCCAGAACGCAGAAGCGGTGGTTGTTTCGCGCCGCAAAGATGGCGTTTTGGGTGCTGGTTGCGTACTTCGCCGTTGAAGGTGGCGAGTATGGAACCAGCGATTTGGTGAACGTGCGCGGCCGTATTCGCGAGACGAAGGTGGCGATCGATTCGCTGAAGCGCGTGGTGGATTCGTTGAGTTTGGAGAAGCGCGATGTAATGACAAATCCTGCGGTGCAGGAGCGCATCGCGCGTGAGGAGTTTGGGATGGTGAAGGGTGATCGTGAGCTCATTTATCACATCCTGCGTCCCGACTCGACGGCGGTGAGTCCTGACAGCGCGGCGCGGGTGCCCTCGCCGTAGCGTTAACGCACTGTTTCATGGGCTGCTCTATGGTTGACTCTGGCGTCGTATTGGCTATTCTTATAGTCTGACGCGGGGTGGAGCAGCCTGGTAGCTCGTCGGGCTCATAACCCGAAGGTCGCGGGTTCAAATCCCGCCCCCGCCA
>JANNWU010000280.1:0-7004 GCA_031408755.1 Gemmatimonadaceae bacterium
CAGAAGATCTGGATCAATCCCACCAATCCGAACATCGTTTTTACGGTCACCGATCAGGGCGCAGTCGTCTCCGGTAATCGTGGCGTATCATGGAGTAATTGGTACACGCAGGGTACGGCGGCCATGTACCACGTGACCACAGATAACGCCTTTCCGTACCGTGTCTGCAGCGGCCAGCAGGATTCTGGTTCCGCGTGTGTGCCGAGTAGTTCTGATGACGGGATGATCACCTTTCACGATTGGCATCCCGTGAACATTCAGGAATATGGTATTGCCGCGCCTGATCCGCGCGATCCCGACATTGTGTATGGCAGTATGCGCAGTGGCGTATCACGGTACGATCGCCGCACCGCGCAGACCAGCTACGTTGGCCCAGATATGGAAGGCTTTTCGCGCAATGTGCGCACGATGCCGTTGCATTGGTCGCCGGTGAATCGCGATGCGTTGTTCTACGCGTCGAATGCGGTGTGGAAGACGCTCGATCGCGGCAAGAGTTGGTCGCGCATCAGTCCTGATCTCACGCGTCAGACGTGGGAAGTTCCCGCATCGGCAGGCAAGTACGCGAGCACTGTGAAAGTCGCGCCTGCGGGTTCGATCACGGCGCTTGCGCTGTCGCCGCGTGATGAACGCGTGATGTGGACTGGTAGTGATGATGGCAGTGTTCAGGTTTCAACAAATGGTGGTACGTCGTGGTCCAATGTGACGCCCGCATCCGTGAAGCCGTGGACGCGCATCTATAACATGGAAGCGGGGCACTTCGATTCGCAGACGGCGTACGTGGCTGCCAACACGCTGCGCCTTGATGACATGAATCCGCACTTCTACCGCACGCGCGACGGCGGCAAGTCGTGGACGGAGATCAACACTGGCATCGCTGGCGGTGCAACGTCGAATTCCATCCGCGAAGACCCGCGCCAACGCGGATTGCTTTACGCCGCGACCGATGTGCAAGTGTGGGTGTCGTACGACGACGGTGATCACTGGGAATCATTGCGGCTGAACATGCCTGCCATATCCGTGCGTGACTTGGCGGTGAAGGATGACAGCACCTGTCACTGCTCTGACTTGGTGATTGGTACGCACGGTCGTGGATTCTGGATTCTCGACAACATCAGCACATTGCGCCAAGCGGCACCGGCGCGTGCTGCCAGCGCGGCATATCTGTTTAAACCGCAGACGGCGGTGCGCGTGCGATTCTCTGGAAACGATCCAACACCGTGGCCCGCGGAAATGCCGGCCGGTGAGAATCCGATGCCTGGCGCAATCATCGACTATCGGTTGGGTGCCAATGCATCCGGGCCGGTATCGCTTGAGATTCTCGACGCGAGCGGCGCCGTGATTCGCTCGTACTCGAGCGCCGATCCGACACTCGCGATTGATCCGGCGCTTGATCCAGCCGCGTACAATCGCATCTGTTATCAGACGCCCTCCGCTTCACACTGTGGATTGCCGCTCTACTGGCTTGCTCCGATCCAGCGCGTTGGTACGACGTCTGGAATGCATCGGTTCAATTGGGATTTGCACTACGATCCTATTCCGGCAGACAACGTCAACGACAACGGCGATGTAGAACCCAAGGGTGCCGTGCCGCGTCGCACCTTCCCAACCGTTGACTCACCATGGGCGCCTCCGGGTGCGTACACTGCGCGCCTTACCGTCAATGGTGCGAAGTACACGCAACCGTTCACACTGCGTCTTGATCCGCGCGTGAAGACGTCACCAATCGCGCTCAATCAGCTGGCGACGTTGTCGCGCGAGATGTGGGCGGGTTCGCATACCGCAAACAACGCCTATCGAAGTGCGCGTGCACTGGCGGCGTCGTTGCGTGGAGCGACAGGCGCCGAAGCGGCGGCATTTGTTGCGCAGGTTGATTCGGTCGCGCCACCGGCGCCAAACGGACCGCGCGCACGCTTCCGTCGTCGTCCATTGGTTGGCGCGCCAACGTTGTGGAGTGCCACCAACGCCATGACCAATGCTGCGATGGCAATGCAATCGGCCGATGTCGCTCCGACGGCGACACAAATGGCTGCATGCGCGAGTGCTCGCACGCAAGGCGCACAGGCGATGGCGCGATGGAACACGTTACGCACCAGCGGGCTGGCGGCGTTGAATGCGCAGCGACGTGCGGCGGGTCAGTCGGTGATTGTGGCGCCGGAGGTGGGGGGGCGGTAACAACACTTGCGGTAACAACAATCGCGGCGACAACAACTGCGGTAATAACAACTGCGGTGACAACAACTGCGGTGACAACAACTGCGGTAATAACGATCGCGGTTGTAACAGCCACGGAAGCTAGAATCGCGATAGAATGAGTGCGACAGTCGCAGTGTGCTCAGCGCGGCAGCACACGTCGGTCGAATGCGCTTGCGATCCATTCGCCTGCGACCGACGTGGCACCAGACCACACACCATTAACTGCGAGACTCGCCAGCAACGCGGTCGGCGCACTCATCCCCGTGATCTGCGCACCGCGACCCAGCGCGATCAGCGCTGCACCTACCGCGGTCGTGAGCACCGCGCCAATGATTGCGGCACGGAAGTGGTGCGATCGTCCAGTCGCACCGCGTGACCCAACCGCCACGATAAGCGGACCCCACACTGCGCCCCAGAAGCATGCAGATACAATCGCCGGAATGCCAAATGGTGCGAGCGGCGTGAGGTCAAACGAGCGCCACGTCACAATACCGATCGCCTTGAGGATCCAAATCAGCGGCTGGTGTACCAAGATGATTGCCGCAGCGGCAGCGACCCCAGCCGAGAGTAATCGTGAAATCTTCATGAACGTTCAAGGAAATTGTGGCTCACCACGCCGTTGCTCGGTAGATATATCGAGCAACAAGCGCGCTGCGATTGCAGTCCCAATTCTTGGTACCCATGGAAATTGATCTGTGGCGTTGGAGCGCGGCAGTACAGGTCACGTCCGACCTGCTGATCGCATTGTTTTTTGTGGTGCTCGCGCGGTCAACACGTCGCGCGGAGTTGAACGTCTGGATCGGTGCATGGTTCGCGAATTTGTGCGCATTGGCGATCACGCTCGCCTACTGGCTGATGCCGTCGCAATCCGATTCACTGCTCCTCGCGGCGCGCTTTCCATACTTCTTTTTCAAAACGCTGTTCCTTGCGCTGATGGTCGTGGGAGCCTTCGCGTTGCGCACGGAACCGGCATCGCGGCGGAAATTATTGCGTCTCTGTCTTGCCGTGCTGGTGTTCAGCGCGATCATCAGCATTCCATTGGTCTCGCTGGATTTGCTCGGCATCGTCACCATGAGTACGATCGCGATCGTACTCGGCGCGGCGGCGATCTGGTTGCGCGTGCAGCGTGTGCCGTCCACGGGCTGGCTCTCGGTGGGATTTGGGCTTCGGGCACTGCTCGCGGTGGCTGTCGGCGTCGCGTACGCAACACGACTCTCACCGGTCGGCACCGCCAACAGCACGCTGATCGACACCTTCCTCGCGATGTCATCATCCTTCGACGCGGCGGCGGAGTGGTTGATTGTGTTGGGATGCGTGCTGGCGCTCTACGGCACAATGCAGCAAGAACTAAAGCGCACCAACCGTGATTTGCTCACGACGCGAGAAGAGTTACGCGCATTATCGCACCGTGATCCACTCACAGGTGCATTCAATCGTCGACGGTTGGCAGACATCATGAACGAATCGCGGCTGACAGGTGCGACGATTCTGTTTTTTGATCTGAATGATTTTAAAGACATCAACGATCTGCATGGACATCACGTTGGTGATCAGGCATTGAAACACTTTGCGCAAGCGTTACAAGCGTGTTTTCGACCGGGAGACCACGTTATTCGCTACGCCGGCGATGAGTTCATCGTGGTTGGCCAAGGAATTGAACTGGTAGACGTTGCCGAACGTATCGCGAGTGTGCATGCAACCCTCGGCCGCGAACGTCGCGATGGACCGACCATCGACTTTGCAGTCGGCTTGGCGTATCTGCCTGTTGGTGGCGATCCTGACGCAGCACTGCGCGCTGCAGACGCGGCGATGTACCGCAGAAAAGATGAGATCAAGCGGTTAGCGTAAATGAGAAGGAATGCCGTTGGTTGAATTCAAAAAATTTTGATTGACCCACGAGAACGCGCGAGGGACGCAGCCAGAGAATGGCGCGTCCCTCGTGTGTTATATCGCAATCAATCATGCGCGAGTAGGTCGCAATGTGGCAATCGCCTCACATCAGTGCCCGCGTTACACATTAGGGCCCGCGCCAACGTACACGAATCTGACACGCTATGGCAATCGTGTCACATCAGTGACTGCACCGGGCTGCACGATTCGTGCACCGGTAATTTTACCAGCGGCGTCAGCGCGAAAGTCCACCGAAATACTACGCATGTCCTTCAGCACGAAACGTGCGCCATCTGTTGGCTCAAGCTCGGCTGGTTCACCGCCACCTTGTGAACAGAAAAGACGGTTGCCGCGTACGGTGATGACTACAATTGGTCCACCAGGAATCTGATATCGACCGGCGAAGCGTTGGATGTACGTAGCATCGGTAAGTCGCGCGTCAGCCTGCCGCAAAAATACAATCGGCGAGACGGCGCCTTCAAACGGAATGACCACTGCGTCAACACGACCTTCCGCATTGGTGCGAAAGGTGAACGGCATACTTTCCAGCGTTGGGTCAGCCGGATTTCGCAGTGCGCTAAACGTTTCATAGTGCCACGGTTGCAACTTCGCCTGAAGGCCGTTGTAAGTCACGCGCAGCGTGTCGCGCTCAAGTGTGAACGCAACGGGTCCATAACCAGAATCAGAGTACGTGCCGGCGTAGTCAGTGAGTTTGCGCGCCGGTGGTGCGTTAGGCACGCGCGCTTCGCCTGCTTTCCGTTCGCTTACCATCCCCGCCGCTTCGCCTGCCTTTCGCTTGACGAGCGCCTCGCCACTCCAATCGCGCCGTGTACCGCCAAAGAGGCGATCCATCGCATGTTGCGCGATGAGTCCAGGCAGCGCAGACGCATTCTGATTCGCGAGTACGACGATACCGATCCGGTCTGTAGGCAACACCGTCACTGATGCTGTAAATCCGTCGATGTTGCCGCCATGCTCGGCGCGATAGTGTCCGCGGTATGACGTCACAAACCATCCCAATCCGTAGCTAACAGGACCAAACTCCGGGTCAACAGCAACGCCGGCAATCGGCGTGTATGGAAAATACATGTCTCGGAGCGTGGTTTTCTGAATGATTTGAGTATCACCGCGCTTGCCGCCGGCAATATGCAACCCAACCCAGCGCAACATTTCTTCCGCCGATGAATTGATTGAACCGGCTGGACCTACAATGCTGATGTCGCGAAACGGCATACGCTGAATCGAATCGCGCCGAGTGCGGTATGGTTCGGCGTGATCTGTATCGGCGGCAGACTCTTTCACCGAAAAGTTTGTGCGCGTCATTCCAAGCGGTGTTAGCACAAGCTGGCGCAAACCATCCTCCCACGTCCCACCAGCGATGTTGCCAACCAGATATCCTGCGGTAAGAAACATCAGATTGTTGTACTGGAACGTCTCGCGCAAATCGCGACTGAGCGGCAGGTATGCCAACTTGCGTACAAGCGCTTCGCGTGTGCTGGTCGTGTTGTTGTACCACGTCAGGTCGTGACGCGGTAATCCGCTGCGATGCGTGACCAGATCACGTGGCGTGAGATGCTCAGTGACGTAATTAGTGTGCATCCGAAACCACGGCAGATACGTGCGCACCGGCTCATCCCACTTCAACTTGCCCTGATCAACCAGAGCGCCCATCGCAAAAGTTGTAAACGCTTTCGACGATGAGCCAATCGCGAACAACGTTTGCGGTGTCACGGGCAACTTCTTCTCGACGTCGCGCAGTCCGTGTCCTTTCAGATACACAGTTTGACCATCAACCGTAATGCCGATCGACAAGCCCGCTGCCTTCCACGCGACAACTGCTGAATCCACCCACGCATCGAAGCCCGCAAGTGCGGCACGCGCTTGATCGGCGGCTGCAGCGCCGAGCGACATGCTGAACGGAAAAGCGTTTCCGGCTTGCGTGAACTTGCCCGAAATACTGCGGCCGTCTGTGCTGCGCGCGCCGGCGAAAGATGGTTCACCAGGAACGCCAGTGATCGTAAATCGTGCCGAGTCAGCGCGAACGACAACGTTTGACAGCGTGACGTCGACAGCGCCCTGTTGCGGAATCGAGATGTCACCGGTGCATGCGCCGCCAGGCTGCGCGGTGAAGTCAACATCGAAGGCGAGCTTAGTGCCGGGCAGTTCGATGGCACCGCTCCAGTGCCCACTACACGGGGCTGGTGTTTGCGCGACCAGCGCCGTACCGGGCGACAGTGCCATCAGGGCGACGGCAGCATATGCGGAGAGCCGCATCTGAGATTCCTTGGTTTGGGTGGAAGTGTCGGAATTCGCGCAAGAAATCACAGATTCCGACTCAACAACTACACATCACACGCAGGAAACACACAGAAAACGCACAGGCGTGGAGTATGGTGGCGAGCATGCCACGTTCGCAAACTGCGCTATCATTCACGTATGCCTTACACTCCATTTTCAGAGCTTCCAGCGCGCGCGCGACTGTGGGTCTTCATCGCTGATCGCGCCGTTGCGGACGCCGCGCCGGTTCTCGATGCGGTGGACGCGCATCTATCGCAATGGGCGGCGCATGGCGTGCCGCTGGTCTGCGCCCGCGACTGGCGCGAGAATCAATTCCTCGCCATCGCAGTTGACGAGGCGGCGACCGGCGCCTCGGGCTGCTCGATCGACGGGTTATTCCGAACGATCAGTCGTGCGCAAACACAGGTCGGCGCAGACTTTCTTGCATCGGGCCGCATTGCGTGGCGCGCTGCAAATGGTGAGGTGCGCGTGAGCACCCGCGCGGAGTTTGAATCGCTGGTGGCATCAGGTTCAGTCAGCGCCGAGACGCCGGTGTTTGAAACGCTGATTGGGAATGTGGGAGAATGGCGCGACCAGTTTGAACGCCGAGCGGCGGAGAGCTGGGTGAGTGATTTGATGTAGTG
>JANNWU010000281.1:0-7821 GCA_031408755.1 Gemmatimonadaceae bacterium
TGGACGAGATTCTGCGCACACCGCGGCGACAACATTTGCTGATGGCGCGGTCATCAGCGACGCAACACTGCACCTTGTCGACACGCTTTCGGCACTTGGTGACGCCGTCATCATTACATCATTCGACGGTACGATCGCAATCTGGACACCAGCCGCTGAAGCGGTGCTCGGCTGGCGCCACGAAGATGTCATTGGGAAATCGTTGATTTCGGTGCTCGATCCAAGCCCCACCGACGTTGACGCCGCGAAGAGCACGCCCATTTTGAGCGCAACGCAGTGGCAAGGTGCCGCCGTTGTGAGTCATCGGGTGCGCGGCCGGTTGACGGTGCACCTATCGCTCGCGCAGATCGCACTGCATGGCGCTGTGAGTGACGAGAAGGGCATGGTTCTCCGTGTGCGCCTCTGGCCTGAACGCGCACGTGCGCTCAATCCGGATGAGTTAGACCCTGAAGTGCTCGAACGTGCATTGGAACACGTGGATGACGTGGTGATCATCACATCTGGCGCACCATCGGATCCGTCAACTGCACGCATTGTATATGTCAACGAAGCGTTCGAACGGACCACCGGATTCCGCCGCGAAGAAGTTATCGGCCGCACGCCGGCAATTCTCCGTGGACCAGATACCGATCGCGGCGCATCTGACAGAATCGACGCCGCTGTGCGAGAACGTCAGCGTGTGCGCGAAGAGTTGCTGAACTACACCAAGCAGGGTGAACCGCTCTGGCTTGATGTCGATGTCGTACCGGTGGATGGCCCCGGCGGTACATACACACAGTGGGTCGCGGTGGAACGCGATGTGACGTCGCAGAAGGGGCAGGAAGTCGCATTGCGCGCACGAGAGGAACGGCTTCGCCTTGCGCTCAACGCGGTGTGGGATGGGCTCTGGGATTGGCACGTCCCCACCGGCTATTGCTACTACGCGCCGCGCTGGTACTCGATGATTGGCTTTGTTGAACATGCGCTGCCGCCGCACATCGACACCTTTCTCGATCTGTTGCATCCGCAGGATCTGCCGCGCTGTGAGCAGGCGCTGAAAGATCATTTCGACGGACGCACCGATACGTACGCCATTGAAGTACGCTTGCGCACCGCAGACAATAATTGGCGCTGGGTTCTCACGCGCGGAACAGTCGTTGAACGCGATTCGCATGAGCGTCCTGTGCGCATGGTCGGCACCCACACCGATATCGCTGAGCGCAAACAAGCAGAACTTGCGCTCCGCACGAGCGAAGACCGCTTTCGCACGCTGACCATGGCGTCGCCGCTCGGAATTTTTCTCTCCGATGCAAGCGGTGAATGCACCTTCGCTACGCCACGGATGCTCGATCTGTGGGGCCTTCCGCTGGATGCACTACTCGGCCTTGGATTCATAGACTACACGCATCCCGATGATCGCGATCGCGTGCGTGCAGAGTGGGGCTCCGCGCTGCGAGCCGGCGGTGAACTGAGTTTGGAGTATCGCGTTGTGCGACCGGATGGCAGCATTCGCTGGGTGTGGGAACGCAGCGCACCGCTCCGCGATACCGCTGGTGCTGTGAGCGGATTTGTTGGCACAGTTGAAGACATCAGTGAGCAGAAGGCATCGGCGGAAGATCGTCGTCGCATGGAAGCGCAAATGCAAAGCACGCAAAAGCTGGAGAGTCTCGGCGTATTAGCTGGCGGTATCGCGCACGACTTCAACAACTTGCTCGTGGGTATTCTCGGCAACGCGAGTGTCGCGCGGGAAGAAGTGAAGCGTGGCACGTCAACCGACGAATTGCTCGGCGATATCGAAATCGCGGCTCGCCGCGCGGCCGAGCTGACTACGCAGTTGCTTGCGTATGCCGGGAAGGGTCGGTTCAACGTGCAACCGTTGGACGTGTCTGCTGCAGTGCGCGAAACGTCAACGCTGCTGCAATCGGCAATCTCCAAGCGCGCGTCACTCGAACTGCAGCTCACTGCGTCACCGCCCACCATCTCGGCAGATGCGACGCAGGTGAGACAGGTGATCATGAACCTGCTCACGAACGCGTCAGATGCGCTTGAAGATCGCGATGGGCAGATCACGCTACGCACAGGTGTGATGATCGCAGATGCTGGCTATTTGGCCGGCTGTTTGGCGGCCGATGGTGTGGAAGCCGGTGAATTCGTTTTCGTCGAAGTCGCTGATACTGGAATTGGTATGGATGCGGAAACAATGGCGCGCATCTTCGATCCATTCTTCTCGACGAAATTTACTGGACGTGGGCTCGGGTTGGCGGCAACTCTTGGCATTGTTCGTGGCCATCATGGCGCGCTGAGTGTGCAGAGTACGCCCGGCAATGGCACAACATTCCGAGTTCTCTTTCCGGCGCTCGAGTCGAACATTCCGTCGAGCAAGACCCCACGCTCACTGCTCGCGGTGAAGCGGAAAGGAACCATCTTGGTGGTCGACGACGAAAACTCCGTGCGTGATGTTGCAACGCGCATGTTGCAACGCAGTGGCTACAAAGTTCTCACTGCAGTCGACGGTCGCGATGGACTGGACATGTATGCGAAGCACGAGCAAGAAATTGTCGCGATCGTACTCGATGTCACAATGCCACGGTTGAACGGCGACGAAGTATTGGTCGACTTGCGCCGGCGCGGAAAGACTGTCCCCATTGTGCTTGCGAGCGGCTATACCGCACAGACAATTCCCGCGATGAGCGACGACGCGAACCCACCTGTTTTCGTACAGAAGCCGTACGTGACGGCGGAGCTACTGGCCGGTATTGATGACGCGTTAGCGCGGTTTATCAGTCGAGGACAGTAGTCGAGCGATCGTGTCGAGCAGCAGTGTCTCGTCGATGATTGGTTTCGCGACGTAGTCATCAAACCCCGCATCCAAAAAGCGCTCCTTGTCGCCGCTCATTGCGTGCGCGGTGAGCGCAATCACCGGAATCGACTGGAGCTCGGGATCAGCGCGCATCGCCTGCAGCACCTCGATGCCATCCATTCCGGGCAACGAGATATCGAGCAGCACCAGGTCCGCCGTCGATTCGCGCAGGCCGCTCAGTGCCTCGCCGCCAGTACTGTACTCCGCCAGATCGTAGGCATCGTCGAGCAGCGCCTGCACCAGCAAGCGATTGTCCGGATTGTCTTCAACGACGGCGATTGTTTTGCGGGGCAAGGTCATACCGGGAGAGCTCCGTGAGGGCACGTTCGTGAGTATCGTCGCCGGGGCAGGATTCTTGATCCCGCAAACACTGGCTTGCGCGGTGCGGGCGACTATCGTTGCGTGAGCGTCCAGCGCGCGCGCCCTTGACGTTGCTGCCACTGATTTCCCTTTCGAATCTGGAGTCGCCTGACGTGTTCGGATGCTTTCGACGGATGTTCGGTCTCGTGCTTTTTGCTGTTGTTGTCGTTGCGGGATTCTTCACGCGCGACATTTGGTTGCCGCGTCTGCGCAGCGCGCTCGGCTCGGCGCCGTCTACGAGAGCGGGCTCCGATTCCACTGGTGCAGCAAGCGCCGCCGACACGGGATGGGCACCGCTTGCTTTTGGCTCAGCGCAGCGTGGTCGCGAGTCGCTCACGCGCTTGCGCCAAAAGAAAGGTCCAGCATTTGTGTCGATGACGGCCGGAGAATTTGCCGGTGCACTGCTCGACTCGCTCACGTCGCAACTCCCGGCAAGCGCAGATAGCGTGCAGGTCCGGGCAGACGGGAGCGAGTTCCAAGTGCGCGCCTCCATCAAGCTTGGTGACATGGGCGGCCGCGCGGTGCTGGGACCACTCGCGTCGATGGTTGGCGATCGTGAACGCCTCACGCTTGGTGGAACACTTGAACCGACATCGGTGGCGGGTGTAGCGCAATTCAAGCTGACGAGCATCAAAGTCCGCGATTTCTCTGTGCCCAGCGCGATGGTGCCGCGATTGGTGAAGGCGTTGCAGCGCGGGCCGAGTGCTCCGGGTACGGAGGTGAGTGCACTACCAATTCGCTTGCCTGCTGGCGTGGGTGATATCCGCGTCGCGCAGGGGAAAGTCACGCTCTACCGTGCCGCTCCGTGAATCGTCGCATCCTCGTCATTGATGACGAAGCTCCAATTCGATCGGCGTTAAGCCAACTGTTGGAGTATGAAGGATATGAAGTGCAGTCAGTGTCCAATGGCGCTGACGGCTTGGCCGCGTATGACAAGTTCAACCCGCATCTGGTCTTCAGCGACGTGAAGATGGCGGGAATGGATGGCTTAGATGTGCTGCGTGGCTTACGACAGAAGGATGCGCGCGCACTGGTGGTCATGATCAGCGGACATGCCACGCTCGCGACGGCTGTTGAAGCCACGCAAGCTGGCGCGTACGATGTGATGGAGAAGCCGCTCGACACCGATCGTATTCTGGTGCTGCTGCGCAACGCGTTACGGCATCTCGATTTGGAAGAAGAGAACGCGACGTTGTTGGAGCAGTTGGATGCGCGCCGCGAGATTGTTGGACAAAGTCATTCGATCATCGCCTTGCTCGAACGCATTGACAAGGTGGCAGCTACACCAGCACGCGTTTTAATCACAGGCGAGAACGGCACCGGCAAAGAGTTGGTGGCGCGCGCCGTGCACCGCGGATCGACGCGTGCGAAGAAACCCTTCGTGGAAGTCAACTGCGCGGCAATTCCCGGTGAGTTGATCGAGAGCGAACTGTTTGGACACATGCGCGGCTCATTTACTGGTGCGATTGCGGATCGACCAGGCAAGTTTGAGCAGGCCGATGGTGGAACGTTGTTTCTCGATGAGATCGGCGATATGTCGTTGGCCGCGCAGGCGAAGGTTCTGCGCGTGTTGCAGGACGGCGTAGTAACGCGCATTGGTGGCAACAAGCCGGTGCAAGTTGATGTGCGCGTACTCGCTGCGACTAACAAGGAACTTGAACGCGAAATTGCTGAAGGCCGCTTTCGCGAAGATCTGTTTTATCGGCTGAATGTCGTGCCGATTTCCGTACCCGCATTGCGTGAGCGACGCGAAGATATCCCACTGCTGATCGCGTTTTTCGTACAACAGATGGCCAAACGTGATGGCATTGCGCCTCGTCGTTTTGCGGCCGACGCGGTTCAGGCGTTGACGGAGTTGGACTGGAGTGGCAACGTGCGCGAACTGCGGAACACTGTCGAGCGATTGCTCATTCTCGCCAGCGGCGAAGGTATTTCGGTGGCCGACGTGCATCGCTTGGTGGGACGACCAAGTGCCGATACGGCAGGGTTGGGCGCGCTCATGCAGTGCAAGAGCTTTGAAGATTTCAAACTCGCCGCAGAAGAGGCATTTCTGCGAGTGAAACTGCGCGAGCACGATTGGAATGTGAGTGAGACGGCGCGCGCGCTCGATATGCCGCGTTCGAATCTTTACAAGAAAATTGAACGCTACGGACTGGTCCGAGCGGGAGTGATACTGACCTGATGTCACGCGTGAATAGTTTTGGCCAACCAATTGGCGATGCGGTGCTGAATTGGAAGGCTCCGCAACATCCGCCGCGTGCACGATTGCTTGGTGCCTACTGCGAGCTGGTGCCGCTAGATCTTGAGCAACATGGCGACGCGTTGTACGAAGCGAACGCCGCCGGCGACGGCAGCAACTGGACCTATCTTTTCGACAGCAATCCTCCGTCGCGTGATGCGTATGTGGAGCACATGCGCGTGACGTTCAATGGCGATGACCCCATTTGCTTTGCGATTCTTGATAAGCAGCGCGGTGTGGCCGTGGGCGTCGCATCGTACATGCGGATCGTGCCAGCGCACGGCTGCATTGAAGTAGGACACATCAACTTCTCGCCGGCGTTGCAGCGGACACCGATCGCGACCGAAGCGATGTACCTGATGATGCGCAACGTGTTCGAGCTGGGTTACCGTCGCTACGAGTGGAAGTGCGACGCACTCAACGCTCCATCGCGATTGGCGGCGCAACGGTTGGGTTTTTCGTTCGAAGGCGTGTTTCGTCAAGCGATTGTGTACAAAGGACGAAACCGAGATACGGCGTGGTACGCGATGACCGACAGTGATTGGCCCGAGCTTAAAGCGGCGTTTGAGAAGTGGTTGTCACCAGAGAATTTCGAGGCAGACGGAACACAGCGGACGCAGCTTCGGTGGCTGACGGCGCCGTTGCTGAAGGCGAAGGGGTGATCTCGCGGCGGCAAGTGGCCCAGATTTTCACAGTTGCGCTGGGGCCGGCCCGTTCAGCGCCGCCGCTCCGTAAGCCCCTGTGCGTCAGACCCCAGACGGAGTCACTAGCTTTCCGCCACACCATGCAGCCGCGTGTGAGTCACCGCGCCTCTGCTGACTCGTCCTGACACCGCCTAATTCAATGCCCGATTTCAAGAACTACATCGCTGGCCAATGGGTCGCCGCCTCAACCGGCGCGTACTTCGAGAATCACAATCCTGCCGATACCACCGATCTGGTCGGACGGTTTCCGCGCTCGACGGCGGACGACGTGAATCGCGCCGTCGCGAGTGCGGTGAAGGGCTTCGCGGCGTGGAAGGCGGTGCCGGCTCCGGCGCGTGGCGATGTGCTGCGGAAGGTTGGCGACATCCTCACGGCGCGCAAAGAGGAACTGGCTGACATCATGACGCGCGAGATGGGCAAGCCACTCGCCGAGACGCGTGGTGATGTCCAAGAGGGCATCGACACCGCGTACTACGCCGGCACAATGGGCCGACAGTTGTTTGGTCATACCGTGCCCAGCGAGTTGAGTAATAAGTGGGCGATGAGCTTTCGCCGTCCCATTGGGGTGTGCGGGCTCATTACGCCATTCAACTTTCCGCTCGCGATTCCAACGTGGAAGAGTTTTCCGGCGCTGCTCTGCGGCAACAGCGTGATTTTTAAGCCAGCAGAGGACGTGCCGCAGACCGTCGCGGTGCTGGTAGAAATTCTGCTGGAGGCGGGCGTACATCCGGAAGCGGTGCAGCTCGTCCACGGACTCGGCGAAGAAGTTGGCGCCGCGCTCGTATCGCACCCGGATGTGCCGGTGATTTCGTTCACTGGCTCGACTGATACCGGCTCGCTGATCGGCGCAACCTGTGGCCGCATGCACAAGCGTCTGTCGTTGGAGATGGGCGGCAAGAATGCGCAGATCGTGCTGGACGACGCGAATCTTGATCTCGCATTGGAAGGAGTCTTGTGGGGCGCATTCGGCACCACTGGTCAGCGCTGCACGGCGACGTCGCGGCTGATTTTGCAGGAGGGCATTCACGACAAGTTTCTCGACCGGCTTGTTGCCGCGGCATCGAAACTGAAATTGGGCGACGGTCGAAAGGCCGGCACTGACGTTGGCCCGGTGATCAATGCCGCGTCGCGCGAGAAGGTCGAGTCGTACGTTGAAATCGGCACCAAGGCTGGCAACGCAATGCTCACCGGCGGTGCTCGCGCTACGGGAGCAGGACTCGACAACGGCTACTTCTTTCAGCCGACGATCTTCGCGAACGTGAAGCAGGGCGACCGCTTGGAGCAGGAAGAGATCTTTGGTCCTGTGTTGAGCGTGATCAAGGTGGCCGACGCCGATGAGGCATTCCGCGTCAACAACGGTGTCAAGTACGGTCTGTCGTCATCGCTGTATACGACCAACGTCAACCTCGCCTTCCGTGCGCTGAATGAGCTGGACAACGGGATCACGTATGTCAACGCGCCGACGATCGGTGCCGAGGCGCATATGCCGTTTGGCGGCGTAAAGCAGACTGGCAACGGGCACCGCGAAGGTGGGTGGGAGGTGTACAATTTTTATTCGGAGACGAAGGTCGGCTACATCGACTATTCCGGACGCCTCCAACGCGCGCAGATCGACAACTACTAGCGCGACGGGTGTGGGCGCGCGCCGGCGCGACGCATAACGCCGAAGACGTTTGATG
>JANNWU010000282.1:0-6495 GCA_031408755.1 Gemmatimonadaceae bacterium
CTATCGATTTGCTGACGCCGCTTATCAACGGTGCGCTGAATGGTCTGGCGCTTCGCCTCGGCGACATCAACGCGCCGGTACCAACGCGGCGCTGGCATGCGGCTGTGCGCGGCTTGTATCACACGCTAGCACCGCGGCTCGTCGACAGCGTTGAGTGATGCTGCTGAAAATTTAGGTTGACACAATAAAACTGCCGCCGCTTATGCGCTGCGATGCAGCGTTCAGGAGAGAACGCTGCATCGCGACGCACTTGCTCGCGTGTCACTGATCAGAATCGCGAGCCGTTGCGGTTTTTTACCGCCCGTCACACAAAACGCACGCCACCATCCTCAATCGGCGTGGTTCGGATTCGTTTCGTGGTCAACGCAAACACCGCATTCGCCAGCGCAGGTGCCACCAGCGGTACGCCAACCTCGCCAATACCACCAGGACTCTCCCCAGATTGAATCAACTCAATCTGCACCTTCGGTACTTCGGACGCGCGCGGGAGTTGGAAGTCGTGAAAGTTGCTCTGCTCAACACGCCCATTCTTAAAAGTGATCTTTGAGCGTATCGCGCCGATCAACCCAGTTACGATGCCACCTTGTAACTGCGCAATCACCTGATCAGGGTGCACGGCAATGCCACAGTCGGCGGCGATGGTGATCTTCTCGATCTTGATACGCTCCGCCGTTCCGGAGACTTCGCACACGAGCGCGGCGTGTGTGCCGTAGCACTCCATCGATGCGATGCCAAAGCCTTTTCCTGCACCAGCATTTGTCGTATAGCCCGACGCTTGCACAACGCGCTCAATCGCTGCTTTCTGACGCGGTTGCTTTTGGAGTAACGCCATTCTGAATGCGACCGGACTCTGTCCTGCTCCGATCGCGAGTTCGTCGATGAAACTTTCGACTGCGAATGCGTTAAGCGCGTGGCTCACTGAGCGCCAGAATCCAACGCGCACGCCCACTTCTTCGATCACCGTGCGCAGATCAAGATTGGGAACGTCATACGTCAGATTTGCCAAGCCTTCGGTCATGAACGGATCATTTCCGTTCTGCACAAACGACGGGAATGCGCGCGCAGTAATTGACGGCGAAATAAGTTTTGCGCTGAACGCATCGAGCTTCCCATTTGCCAGCGCGCCGCGCATCACATGCACGCTGGGTGGACGATAGAAATCCTGCTGCGTGTCCTGCGGTCTCGTCCAGATCATCTGCACTGGCGTTCCCGGCATCGCCTTCGCAATCGCGACTGCCTGACCGACAAAGTCATTCTCAAGTCGACGACCGAAGCCGCCGCCGATGAACTGAGAATGCACCTGCACCTGCTCAGGCTTTACGCCAGCTACCGCTGCTGCGATTCCTTGCGCACCCTGCGGAAACTGCACACTGGCCCAGACTTCAACACCATTTGCAGTCACGCGGGCAGTGCAATTCTGCGGCTCCAGCGTGGCGTGTGCCAACATCTGACACCGGTACTCGGCGCTCACCGCATTCGACGTCAGCGCGGCCGCTGTGTTGCCCGCCGTCTTGACAACGAATCCTCCGCGATCCTTCGCAGCATCGAGTTTCGCGAACATCGCGGCCGTGTCCAGTTTCGCGGCAGTTCCCTCATCCCACCTGATCACCAACGCATCGGCAGCACCGCGCGCAATCCAATAGTGATCGGCAACCACTGCGACTGCATCGCCAATGTTTACGACGCCCTTCACACCTCGCCGCCGCGCAACAACAGCACCGTCAAACGACGCGACTTTGCCGCCCAGCACAGGGCAGGGAATGATCGCTGCATAGAGCATTCCTGGCAGCTTCACGTCGAGGCCGTAAGTGATCTGGCCGCGCGCCTTCGCAGCGCCATCAAGTCGCGCCAGCGGCTTGCCTATCACGGTAAAAGTGGCCGGATCTTTCAGCGTAACATTTGTTGGCGCGGTGAGCAGTGCTGCCGCTGTGGTCAGGCTGCCGAACGCTGCGCTGCGTTCGCCACTCGTCACGACGCCATTGGCTGCCTTGCAATCGCTTGGACTCACATTCCATTGCGCCGCTGCTGCTGCAATCAACATCTCGCGCGTGGTCGCACCGGCCTTACGCAGTGTATCCCACCCTTCCCGAATACTCGTGCTGCCGCCAGTGATTTGTGCGCCGAGCGCTTTGTTCACATACACCGGATCGACAGGGGCCTGCAGCACCTTCACTGTGCGCGGGTCCACTCCAAGTTCCTCCGCCAGGATCATACTCAGCGACGTGTACACATCTTGGCCCATTTCACTGCGGCCGCATGTGAACGTCACGGCGCCATCCGGGCCAATGCGAATCCAGGCATTCGCATTGAGCACCGTCCCTGTTGCTGCTGCCGCAGCAGATGCGTCGGAGAATTGGAAGCCGACAAGTAATCCGCCTCCGACAACAGCCGAGACTTTAATGAAAGTTCTGCGAGTAACAGTCGAGTCGATCATGACCGACCCTCCAGCGTCTTCACCGCTTTGTGCACTGCATCATTGATCCGACTGTAGGTTCCGCAACGGCAGATATTCCCGTTCATCGCTTCGGTGATCTGTGCATCGGTCGGCTTCGGATTCTTCGCTAGCAACGCGCACGCCGTCATGACTTGTCCTGACTGGCAATAGCCGCACTGCGGAACCTGATGTTCGTCCCACGCGGCTTGCACAGCGTTACCGATTGGGCTTGCGATGCCTTCAATCGATGTGACTTTCTTCCCCGCCAGCGTGGACAACGGCGTGACGCAGGAGCGTGTGGCCACGCCGTCCACGTGCACGGTGCAGGCGCCACACAATGCCGCGCCACAGCCAAATTTGGTGCCAGTCATTTGTAGATGATCGCGCAGCACCCAGAGCAGCGGTGTGTCGGGCGCGGCGTTGACCGTGACGGCCTTGCCGTTCAGCATTATCGAGGGCATGCGAGCGAACCCCGGGTGACTGTGAGTCCTGCGCGGGCATGTTGGACTGAGTGCCCCATGCGCGAATCTGCACTCGGGCATGGGGAAGTCAATTGTCCACCCGATCCTGCGCGCCGGTCAAAATTTCCAGCTATACCCCACCCGAACCACCTGCGTCTCCAGGTAGTCAGTGCTCACAATGCTGAAGTCAGTGCCACGAATCGTCCGCTGTGCCTGATTGGTGTTCAACAGATCGGTCGCATTTACCAGAATCTCACCCTTACCCTTCTGCACGCTTTTCTTCAGTCCAACATCTAGCGAGAAGCGGCTCCCAATTCGACCCTGAGGCAAAAGATCGGGAGCGATAAAGACATTAGAAACCTGCGCCTGCCAATTGTATGGCAGCGAAACCACAGCGTTAAATTTGATGTTGCCCGACGTGAGCTGTTGTCGCGCAACGGAGTAGGCAATCGGCGTGGGGTATTGATTCACACCGGTGAACGCATCGACAGTTTTGCGAAAAACATTTGCGTTCGCGCTGAGCGAAAGTGTTGGAGAAAATGTCTGCTGCCAGACAAACTCCGTGCCCGTGCTCCGACTCCGCCCACCATTCTGGAAAACATTGTAAAGCAGGACGCTGCTCGGCACCTGCGTAGCGATGCGCGTGATCGTACCGTCGACAATGCGATGGTACGCCGCTGCGTAGAAGCTTCCGCTGCTCCAACTCGTCTTGTATCCCAACTCGGCCGAAGTTGCGTACTGCGGTTGCAGGGCCGGGTTTCCTACTTTGATCAGCTCCGGCTCGTCGTATTTCGGGAAGATGCGAATGTCAACTTCGTTCGGACGGTCAACGCGACGGTTGAAAAAGAGCGACAACTTCTGTGACTCGTCGAACTTGTAGGCCGCCCGAAAATTCGGAAATGGCTGGAAGTATCGGTACCCATCACTCTTGTACGTGTTGTGATTGGGATTGACATCGTAGTCCACTTGCACGCCTTCGAAACGCACGCCGCCTTCAAGCTCGATCCGCTCACTCTCAAAGACATAATTGCCGTACAGCGCCGGAATCGTTTCGCGATACTTTGCCCAGCCGCCGGCACCAGTGTCTAGCGGCGAGTTCATGCCTGGGAAGAATTGCATGTTCACGGGAATGGAGCGGTAGCGCCCCTTAAAGCCAGCTTCGATACGCCCCTGTCGAAGCGGCTTGGTGTAATCCATGTTCAGGTCGACGACATGCTCATCCGACAGCAGTTTAAATGCGTCGGTTCCCATGAATTGCGGCAACGTATTCGTAAAAGAATAGCGCTCATCTTCGCGGTGAAACGAATAATTTCCGGTGAACGCGAGCGTGTGTCCCGGTTGCGGAAACTTGTGCGTAAACACTGTTGTGGCGAATGCGGTGTACTTGACCTCGTCCTCAAGAAACTGCCAGAGTCGATAGCGATTGAGCAATGCGCCATCAAAGTACGGATTATCGCCGTAATCGAGAATTTTCTCTCGATTAAACAGACCGGAAACCGTCAGCGTGTTATGGTCACTGAACGCATGGTCGACACCGGCGTTTAGCGTGGCATAATCGGTACGCCGGTTGCGCTTGATCTGTTGGACAATAACAGTGCCGTCGTCATATGTGCGCGTCGAGAACTCGTTCTTGTTGAGCGTTGGCGCGTAGAGCCAATCTGCTTGCGCGAACGTGTTCGTTGCCCCATTTCGATAGTTGACTGAAAGAGACGGATTGAGCTTCGGCGTGCCCTGATACTGCGGGCGAATGGTGGGCAAGTTTTCCTTCTTGATCCACAACGCCCCAGCGCCGCCCATCATCCCGAGCTTGCCATTAAACCCTTGTTGCTCCTGCTTCTTGAATACCAAGTTGATGATGCCTGCGCTGGCGTTCGCATCAAATCTTGCAGACGGATTATTGATAATCTCGATGCGCTCCAGGGCCGACGCTGGAATGTTGTCCAAACCACTCTGTGAACCAAAACCAGTCAGTGCGGTCTGCTTTCCATCAATCAGCACCACCACTTTGTCACTGCCGCGCACCAACACCTTGCCGTCTTGGCCGATGGTCACTCCAGGCACCGTCGACATCGCCTGTAGCACTGAGCCACCCGACTGACTGATGTTATCGGATACGGTGATGGTCTTCTTTTCCATTGTGCCAGACACCGCATCGGACGTTGCGATCACGACAACTTCGTTAAGCGTCCGCGTCTCTTTGATCATCAGTAGCGCGCCGAGATCAAGAAACGCGCTCAACTCGCCAACAAGCACGCGTTGACGCAGTGGTTGATAGCCGATCGATCGCACTCGTAGCAGATAGACGCCTTTTCTCAGCCCCGCAAATGTGAATGCGCCAGCGTCGTTGGTCAGACGCCCGGCAACGAACGCACTGTCCGTCTCCGTTTGTAGTTGGACGGAGAGATTTGGTAGCGCGAGTTTACTCTGTGCATCCTGCACTTTGCCAAAGACAGTGACACCGTTGGCTGGCGACTGCGCGCGCATTGTCTGCGCGTAACTGAGGGCGATCAAGAGCAAAATACTCGAACGCTGCATCACGGTATTGGTGGTGGAGTTGTGCAACAACGCATGCTCATTTTAGTGGAGAGAATCCGTCTACAGTGGAAGTCAGAATGGAAGATCACAACTCGACACACTCAGCGAACTCACCAACGCGGTTGACCGGCTGCTTGCAAAGCGACGTTGCCGACTGCTCATTTGGCACCATCACATCAACCGACCGTGCGTTGCACCGAGCGCCAATACGGCGATCCCAAGCTTGGTGGTGTGCGCGGCAACTTCGGGCCCGGCACCGCTCGGGTCTTCAGGTGCTGTCGACATCGCTAGTTGGGAGATAGTCTGTCCGCTGCTGATGGCAACTCCTTGCATCCCGCTGCCGCATTCGTACTCTTCACCCGTTCATACAATCGCTCCGCAAACGGAGCCCCCTTGCCGTGCGGTTTCATGCCGCAAGCCGAAGGCGCCAACCGAATCCCACCAGGGGTTCGAGGCGCCTTTTTTGTTGGCAGTTGGGCAATCAATGCGTAGCGACACTCGGCGCTGCGACCTGCCGCGTCGGCAATGCTCGACTTGCCTGGAGACGACACATGTCAATCACAGAAATTCCGAACAGCACGCGACCTCACACCGTTACGACAGCCGATGGGACGGAGTTGTACTACAAGGATTGGGGAGCCGGTCCCACGGTCATCTTGATTCACGGATGGCCTCTGTCCGCTGACAGCTGGGATGACCAAGCGATGGCGATCGCGGCCGCTGGTTACCGCACGATTGCGTATGATCGTCGAGGATTTGGGCGATCGTCACAGCCATGGTCTGGCTATGATTACGACACACTCGCCGACGATCTCGCGGCCGTTATTGAACAGACAAATGCGCGCGATGTCGTACTCGTCGGATTCTCGATGGGTGGCGGCGAAGTAGCTCGCTATATGACACGTCACGCTGGTCGGCATGTCGCGAAAGCAGCACTGATCTCCTCTGTCGTGCCGTACATGCTCAAAACAGACAGCAACCCAAACGGCGTTCCGCAAGCGGTGTTTGATGGAATGGCGCAAGGTGTGAATGCAGATCGCGCAAAGTTCTTTAGTGGTTTCTTTC
>JANNWU010000283.1:0-2063 GCA_031408755.1 Gemmatimonadaceae bacterium
GAATTTCCGCCACGCCAAACAGCACCTCTTCTCCACCTTGTCCACGCAGCGCGATGTACGTTGGACCCGACTTTTCAGGGAAAGCAGAGTAAATCCCACTGCGTCGCGCGAAAAAATCAGTCGCGGCCGCGAGGACGGAGGCACCATCGAGGGCGGTGTTTGTTTCTTGGAGCGTGCGGACGGGTTGGCTCATAGCTCCAAATCTAGCGCGGCTTCCGACAAACTCCGACCACACCTCTAGAAGACTCGCAGCGAAATTGCCACCGGGAAAATCGTCAACGAGCCGCCTGCCGACGATGCGCGCATCACATCGGCAGCGAGAGCGAACCGCGAGTCGGTGCCTCCCAACGACGCCGAGACTCCGGCGCGCCAACCCCATCCCGAAGCAGCGATACGTCGATTGGGCACCGAGCTGCCGCCCGGTTGATCATCCAGATACCGCTCGCTCCGAAGTAGCGCAGGCCCAAGCCGTAGCGTGATCGCTCGACGCAGGCTCGGCCGGAATTCGACGGCTGGAGAATACGCGATCATCGACGATGAATTGTCGCCTTCGTTGGAAGTGCGTGCCGTTGGAGGATCGTCTTCGTCGCGCGAAAGCGCCGTCAGAAAGCCCCAGAGGTCGCGCCCTCTGACTGGTGCGAGGACCAGGTCGTTCCGCAGTGCGACACGCGGTGTGAGGTGTGCGCCAACCGAGCCGATGATGGCGACTCCGCCTTGTCGCGAATTCCCCGCCACCGGATTGGCAGACATGCGCGCATCTCCGAGTTCAGTGAACGATGTCGCACCGAGTGCAACACTAACGAAGAATACCCGTCGACGAACCGGTTCCGATTGCGACTTCAGCGTTGGCGCAACAAACAATGCGAACAGACAAACACACAGGAGACGACGGAGCATCAGAGGCCTGGCTGGAGTTGGACAAGTTTGGAAACGCAGCGTTCTAGCGCTAAGGAAAGCCGTTGGTTGCGGATGGCATCGGAGCCCACCGGCGCACGAGCGCGTCGATGCTCACTCGTCACGAAAATCCGTGACACGGTGCGATCCATCGCAGAAAGGTGCCTCGCGACTTGCGCCGCAGCGGCACAACGCCAGAGACGACGCTGCGCGTATCAATTCACCATCGTCGGCCACGACCCGTACCGGGCCCTGCACCACTAACGGGCCGCGCGATCGCAACCTGATCCGCACCAACGCCGTAGTCTCTCCGTCTGCTGCATCCATTCGCGCAACTTATCTTCCCCGCATAACCACAACCACGGAGCACTGAGATGAATACCCCGGAAACCGCACGGAAAATCCTGATCGCCAGTTTCGACACTCCCGGCGGCGCTGCCTCGGCGCTGCATCTGCTAAAGGCTGCGCCCGTGAGCTTGGGCAACGTCGCGATAGTGACGCGCGACGCGAACGGCAAAACTGACTTCACCGAAACGCAGGATTGGGGCGTCGGCAAGAGCGCGATGATCGGTGCCATCGCTGGACTGCTGCTGCCGGGTGTTGGCACGATCACTTTGGCTGCTGGCGGCGCGCTGGCAGCGTACTTCATCGATCTCGGTTTCCCCGATGCGTTGCTGAAGCAGATGGGCGACGGGTTGACAGCCAATTCATCGATGTTGGTGCTGTTGGTTGACGCTGCTGGCGTGGACCGTGCTGAAAGCGTGATCACGCAAGCGAGCGGCTCGGTTTTGGGCAGTAGCGACGAGACGGATCTCGCAGCGGCGATGGCAACGATGCAGCGGAAGTAGCATGGCAGATCGCGACGCGCTAACACGACGTTCGTTTCTTGCCCACAGTGGCGCGGCAGCAGCATTGCTCGCGTCGGGAGAGGCGTCGTCGCGTTTGCGCGTCGCTGCAACCGCTGACGCGTTGAGTGCGCCGAAGCGATTACCAATCGGCATCGAATTGTACGCGTTACGCACCGAATTAGCGCGTGATCTTCCCAACACACTGCGTACGACGAAGCAATTGGGCTACGGCGTGGTTGAGTTTTATGCGCCGTATCTTGAGTGGACACTGCCGTATGCCAAGCAGGTTCGCACAATTCTCGACGATCTCGGTTTACGATG
>JANNWU010000284.1:0-15187 GCA_031408755.1 Gemmatimonadaceae bacterium
CGCGAGCTGCCGACGGCAAGCGCCAATCTTCATAGGGCTCCAGCGTGCCGCTCCTGTTCGAGTCACGATACTTCTTTCCATCGATTGTTAGGATCAAAGCGCTCATCACCTGCACACTCGGCTGCGCGATAGACTGCGCGATAGACTGCGCGATCAGTGAGCGTGTTGGGACCGTCAACAGTATCGGAAGGACACGGCGCAACATCGAATTGCGGAGCATTGACAAAGTCGGCGCAAATGGGGTGAGCGAGGCTGCTCGCGTAGCGTGGGATCCTGTGTGATGTACACGCTGGTGTCCGAATGCGCTGGTCCGCCCGTCCTGACACTTCTGGCTTACCTGACTCATTCAGGTCAATGCGGTCTTGAGAGTCGCAAGGTGCTCCGCCACTTGAGTCCACCGCAGACCAGGATATCGATCATTGTTGAGCGGCTCCAGCTTTCCGCGTCCGCTGAACATGTCACGCATGTACTGCATGCCCTGCCACGGCGGAAACGCTTCGTTGGGTTGCGGCGCGACACGTTTCCCGATACGAATCATGAGCCCCAAAGCACCCATGCCGCCCACGCGAAATGTGCGATACCGGCTGCCTGTCACGGATGTGAGGATTGCGGCCAACTCGCGTGCGCTCAACGACTGCCCGGCGATTCGCAGAATCCGAGGCGTGACCGCGTCATTCGCAGCGGCGGCGACGTAGGCAGCAACGTTGTCCTTGGTGGTAAAGTCGAGCAGTTGGTCGGCGCTACCCCAATGAATCACGCGGTGAATACCCGGCTGAATGATCGGCATCGCTGCACCGAGCATGTCCATGAAGGCACCGTTCAGTATTGATGTGACCTTGATCGGCGCACGATCAGCACGCGCCATGAACTCGCGCCGCAAGTCGAAGTTTCGGTTTTCGCCGGGTATTGTTTTAGTGAAATCCGCGGAGTAATCCGACGAGATAAATCGCGGAACTCCCGCTGTGACAGCGGCGGCCAGCAGCGCCTCCTGTCGATCGACAATCACAGCGCGAAGCCCATTTAATGCCGACACAACGCAGTCAGCACCAACAAAGATGCTATTTACGGCAGCAGTGCCCGCGATCTCTGCCGCATGAACCTCTGCCCCCGTCGCGGCAATACGCTGTCGTGCAGCGTCGCCCGCGTCAGGGCGCACCAGTGCACGTACTGTCGCACCACGCGCGACAAGTGACAGCGCAATACGATGGCCAAGGTCACCGCCTGCGCCTGCGAGAACTACGATTGGTGCGGTCATGGTCGATTGCATTAGATGTGGGAAGGTCCAACGGAACTAATCAGCGTGGCGGGTTCCATGCGAGCTACGGATTCGACGGCCTGCGCCGAATCCGTAGCGGCGGCACATTACACGCTGACCGTCGCGAACTTTCGGGCCGCGTACGCTGCGAACGATTCGAGCTGAACATCGGCGTAGCGGTCGTTCTGATGATCTGTCAACGCAGTCTGTCCATTCAGCATGTAGAGCATATATGCGAGCATGACTGGCTTGAATGGATTGCTGGTATCGCCGCGCGCTGCCGTTAGCGCATCACGAAGCTCACCCTCGCTTCCCAACGACCGTCGCGTGAAGTGCTGGCCCGTTTCACGTTCAATGATCTCGGCCGCGTCGAGGATCGAAATTCGATCGCCAGAGAACGCGAACTTCCCCGCGCTCACGCTTCGGTCAAGCGCCACGCGCGCCGTCATCTTGGCCGTATCATCAACTGTCGTGACATCGATCAGCGCCGTACCATCGCCCCAATACGACACCACGCCGTCGGCACCAATTGTTCCGGATCCCGGTTTGAACATGTCCATAAATGCACCTTGCAGGATGTTCACCTGCTCCAAGCCCAGCGCGGTAATCTGCGTGCTGGCGGCGTGCCGGAGATCGAACATCATGTGTTCACCCAGCGTCGTCTTGAAAAAGTCCAGCGCAAAGTCTGACGGAAGAATGCGACGTGCACCGTTGCGTTTTCCAGCGGCGGCGAGCGCCACTTGACCGTCGATCATCACATCCGGTCCACCCTGCACGGCCGAGATGATGACGTCGATGCCCTGCGTTGCGCGATCCAGTGAGGCGTGATCCGCGAGATCGCCAGTCACGATTTCTGCGCCCGCATCAAAGAGGTTCGCCATCGCGGAGGCGTGTTTCCGGTCATCTGGTTCGCGCAGCAGCAGTCGAGTGCGAGCGTCAGGCTGTTGCAGCAAATGGTGCGCGATTTGGCTGCCAAGCATGCCTGTAGCGCCGACGAGCAGGATGTTCTGTGTCATGATGGGTTCCGGTGTTGGGTGAAAGAGTTATGCTATTCGTTCCAGATTTGATGAGTAGTCCCCATTTTCTGAACATACCGTTCCATATTTGGAACATTGAGTTGCCATGATGGATTTCGACAACCTTCAGGCCTTCGCTCGCATTGTAGAGCTCGGCAGTATTTCCGGTGCGGCGAGGGCGTTCCAGAGCCCCAAATCGTCGGTCAGCCGTTCGCTGGTGCGGCTTGAGCAGGCGGTGGGCGCAAAGCTCATTGAGCGGTCCACTCGTCAGCTACGACTCACCGACGCCGGGTTGGTGCTGCATCGCTACGCGCGTCGTATTCTCGATGAGGTTGGTGAGGCGCAAAACGCGATTGGCGGTTTGACGACTGTGCCAAGTGGCACGCTGCGCGTCTGTGTGCCGTTCACGTTTGCATCTGGTCCAATGGCGCACATGCTGCCGCTATTTTTGGCGCGTTATCCCGATGTGCGCGTGGTGCTGACGGTGGACAATCGTCGCATCGATTCGAGTTTGGAGGAGTTCGATGTCGCGATCAGAATTGGTCCGCTCGACGAAGCGGAATTAATCGCGCGACGGCTCGCCACGATTGCGCTCAGGCCGTATGCGAGCCCTGCGTATCTCGCCGAGCATGGCACGCCACGATCGATAGATGAGTTGTCGGAGCATCGGCTCATTGCGTCGATGGACACGCGATACCAATGGGGGTTTCGCAGCGCATCGGGCGACGCGTACCAACTGGATATTCTACCGACTACCGTGGTGCGTGAGCCGGCGGTGGTGAAGACAATGCTGATCGCTGGAGCAGGTATCGCGCGGTTGCCAGATTATTTGGCGATTGATGCGCTGGCGAATGGCACGTTGGAGCGCGTGTTACCAGAGTTGGAAGGCGACACGGTCGACGCGCACGCGATATATCCGAGTCATCGGAGTTTATCGGCGAAGGTGCGGGTGTTTGTCGAGATGCTGGTGGCGTTTTTGGCGCCGGTAGGGTGAGAGGAAAAACAAAAAACGTCTACGGAATCGGCACGTTCAAGACCAAAGTGTGCGTGAACTATTGTCGCTCGGTCACGCCACGTCGAACACTCCACGACAATACGTAGCGATCTCATTGATCGTGTGTGACGAGCGAAGTAGCCCGTGTTGAACGCGTCTGAGCACTGCTGGCTCCACTTCGTCTGCGACAGTCGCTTCGCCGAGGCCGATTTTCTCGAGTAAGACCGCGACATTCGCGTATCGCGAAGAGCCGAAGTCCACACTGGACGAGTGCCGAATGAACGGATGGTCGCCCACATTGAGCTCGACGGTTCGATCGGTGTGTGTTCGCGTCGTCACAATCGGCACGACAACAACGCGTCCGCTGGCGGCATCAGGATCAGTGATGACAATAAAGAGGTGAGTCCCCATTCGGCGATCGCGAATCATGAGCGTGGCACCCTGTCGGATCACGCTCACATCACGAGTCCGCTACTTGTCGAGCAGCGTGGCCAGCGCCTCTTCGCCCAGCAATGCTGACTCGATTTCGTCTACTTCACCGTCGTCCAACCCTCCACTCGCGAGCAGATCACGCAACGAGATCGGAATCGACGATCCGTGCGGATCTTTCCACTCTGGAAGCGTGTGGACGACGGTCACCAGTTCCCATCGACTCAGCGCACCGAACTCGGAAAACACAGCATCAAGAATATCCTCCTGCACACGCGACAACTGATCATGTGGCGGAAGTGCAACGCGAAGGGACACCTCGTAATTGACGGGCTCGGAGATCAGCCGCCTCCAGTAACTTGGTGCGTCAGTCGGGGATTCTTCTGCCACCATCAAATTGTATGTCTGACTGAGCACCGGTCCGTGATCCATCGACACGTACCTGTCATACGTGATCGGGCGCCCATAAGTCAACAAGGCTTTCCGGTCTGACAAGTACAGCAGCTTCAGCAGCTTCATGTAAGACATGCGACCCCCGCGAGAGGCCAAAAGTCGAGCCGCCGCTTGCGTCGCGCGTTCGTGCTGGAACCGCAAGTTCATATGGACCTAAATCCGTTTGGTAACGAGACATTGTGAATATCCCGAAGGAGACTCGTTTGTCAACACGGTCCACATGCACGACCGGCGAGTAAAGACGCACCGGAAAGCCCGCGCTTGCGCCGTGATCATCATTCTCGCGCAGTCACCCCACAGTGCCTATGGCGCGCGCCAGTGCCGTCTTCTCGCCATTGTCAAATTCATCGAATCCTTCTACACCACGCGCACATTACCACGGGTAACCACATGCACATGACCGGCAACACTATCCTCATCACCGGCGGCGGCTCCGGTATCGGACGCGCGCTCGCCGAAGCCTTTCACGCACTCGGTAACACGGTCATCATCGCGGGCCGCAGAGAAGCACTGCTCAACGAAGTGACCAACGCGAATGCTGGTATGGCATCACTCGTCGTTGACCTGGAAAGCGCCGCTGCCACGCAAGCATTCGCAGCACAACTGCTGGCGAAGCATGCGTCGCTGAATGTCGTCATTCATAACGCCGGCATCATGCGCGCGGAGTCGATGTTGACAGGCGCGCTTGACGACGCTGAAGCGACCATCGCGACCAATTTACTCGCGCCAATCCGACTTACTGCTGCGCTATTACCGCACCTAATCAAACAACCGAATGCGACAATCATGACCGTCTCATCAGGGTTGGCATTTGTGCCGCTCGCACTGACACCGACGTACTCTGCGACCAAGGCCGCGATCCATTCGTACTCTGAATCGCTGCGCTATCAACTCAAGGACACGGCGGTGAAAGTGATCGAAATTGCGCCACCGTGGGTGCAGACTGAGTTGATGGGTGCTGAGATGTCGAAGGACCCGCGCGCGATGCCGTTAGCGGAATTCATCGCAGAGACGATGGCGAATTTTGCGAACGCGCCGGACGCGCAAGAAAATCTTGTCGAGCGTGTGAAGTCGTTGCGGTTTGCGGAAGCCAACGGCACGTATGGCGAGTTCTTTAAGAACTACAATGATGCGATGTCGGGTGGTGGGGAGCACTAATTCGCGGCCCTGACCGGGCGACCGTAGAGTTTCCCGCGCACACAGCGCAGGTTACCGCTGCCGCCCTGTCCACCTGTCCACCAGCTGCGGCCCGCAACACCGACCCACCCAGAGGCCACCGCATGCTTCGATTTCTTCGCGCTGTGATACTCATCCTCACCGCGCTCCTCTCCGCGCTCGCCACACCTGCCTCCGCGCAACCAACACCTCCCACAATCCCCTCCTCCGCCTTCAGTCGCCTCCACTGGCGCACCATCGGCCCCGAAGGCAATCGCTTCACCTCGGCCGCCGGTATTCCGGGTGATCCGCTCACCTATTACGTCGGCGCCGCGTCGGGTGGGATCTGGAAAACGGTTGACGGTGGCGTGAATTGGAAATCGATCTTCGATGGACATCCGGTGCAATCGATCGGCGCACTCGCCGTGTCGCGCTCCGATCCGAATGTGATTTACGCGGGCACCGGCGAAGCGCACATCCGCAGTCACATCTCTATCGGTCAAGGGATCTACAAGTCTCTTGATGCGGGCAAGACGTGGACGCTGATGGGACTCGAGAAAACTGGACGCATCGCACGCGTCGTCGTGCATCCTACTAATCATGATGTTGCACTAGTCTGCGCGCTCGGCCATGCCTACGGTCCGCAACCGGAACGCGGCGTGTTCCGGACAATCGACGGTGGCGCGACGTGGACGAAGGTGTTGTTCGTGGATGAGAACACAGGCTGCTCTGATCTGCTAATGGATCCCAGCAACGCGCGCGTGCTTTTCGCTGGCATGTGGCAGATCGAAATTCACACCTACGGTCGCTCCAGTGGCGGACCGGGTGGGGGTCTGTTCATCTCACGCGATGGTGGCACCACCTGGACTAGACAAGTTGGACACGGCCTGCCAACAAAGCCGGTGGGCAAAGTCGCGTTGGGTATCTCGACATCAAATCCAGAACGCGTCTTCGCAATGATTGAGACGGGTGACGGACTACCATGGGAAGGACGCGAAACAGAAAGCGGTCAACTGTGGCGATCGGAAGATGGAGGCGGCAATTGGGCGCTGGTCAGTCGCGATCGCAACGTGATGGGTCGCGCGCATTATTACTCACGCATGGTTGTGGCGCCCGACGACGCAGACGAGGCGTACTTCCTGACCGCATCATTCGCGAAAACAATCGACGGTGGCACAACCGTCAACGTTGTGCCGCGCGTGCAAGCGCCGGGTGGCGATCATCACGACATGTGGATTGATCCCACCAACGCGCAACGCATGATCGTCGCGCACGATCAAGGGCTGTCAATCTCGCAGAACCGCGGCAAAACATGGTTCCGCCAACGACTGCTCAACGCGCAGATTTATCACGTCACTGTCGATAACGAAATTCCCTACAATGTGCTCGGCAACAAACAGGACGAGCCATCGTATCGCGGACCGTCGAACAGTCGTGTGCAAGGATTTGATGGAGACGGCGGCATTTCGCGCGGCATGTGGCACTCCGTTGGCGGCGGCGAAAGCGGCTGGGCAACACCCGATCCCACCAACTCAAAACTCATCTGGTCCACTGCGTCGGGCTCCGGCATGGTCGGCGGTATCGTCGTGCGCTTTGAAGAAGATCGTCGACAATTTCGCAACGTTGAAGTGTGGCCGCAACAAGCCAATGGGCCGGCGAGTGGCGTAAAATACCGCTTCGTGTGGGATGCCCCACTGTTGATTTCGCCGCACGATCACAACACACTGTACACCGGCAGTCAGCACGTGCATCGCACGCAAGATGGCGGGCAAAGTTGGCAGGTCATTTCACCCGATCTGACGCTTAATGATCGCAGCCGGATGGGTAGCTCCGGCGGTTTGACGCCCGACAACATCGGCGTTGAGTATGCCGGTGTTGTGTATGGCATCGCGGAATCTCCGCTGGTCAAAGGAACGATTTGGGCAGGCACGAATGACGGTCAGATACAACTCACGCGCGACAACGGAACGACGTGGATAAATCTGACGAAGAACATTGTCGGGTTGCCAGCGTGGGGCTCCGTGCGCAGCATCGTGGCGTCAAAGTACGATGCGGCGACAGCGTTCGTCACGGTGGACTTTCACCAGATGAACAATCGCGATCCGTTCATCTACCGCACCACCGACTACGGTCGCACGTGGAAGCTGATCGTCGCTGGCATTCCGAAGAGTATGCTGAGTTACGCACGCATCATCATCGAAGATCCGGTGCGTAAAGGTTTGCTCTATGCTGGAACGGAGAATGCGATTTACGTATCGTTTGACGCTGGTGAGATGTGGCAGCCGTTGCAGAATGATCTGCCCGCAGCTCCGGTCTCAGGAATTGTGGTGCAAGAGCACTTCAGCGATCTAGTGATTTCAACGTACGGTCGCGGTTTCTGGATCATGGACGACATTACACCGCTGCGCACAATCACAACGGCGGTGCTGGCATCGGATGCGCATCTGTTCCCGGTCCGCGATGCCTATCGCTTCCGTCCAATCACCGCACCATTAACCACGTATGACGACCCCACAACAGGTGAGAATCCGCGCTACGGTGCGTCGATCAACTACTACCTGAACGCGCCAGTGCCTGGCGAAGTTCGCGTCACGATTCTGGACGACAAGGGTGCGGTGGTGCGCGCGTTCAACGGCACCAACGCAACGGGCGTGAACAGGCAGTACTGGGATCTTCGCTACGAACCCTCCATGGAAGTGCGGCTGCTCACGAGCCCTCTGTATGCGGATCACATCATCGCGGGCCCCGCTGGGCGCGTTGCTCCAGGCACAAACCGGCTCAGTGTGCTCGCACCGCCGGGCCGGTACACCGTACGCATCAAAGCGGGCAATGTCGAACAATCGCAGCCGCTGCTCGTGCTGAAAGATCCGAACTCCGGCGGTACCGACGCAGAAATTGCTGAGCAGACGCGCATGGCAATGTCCATCTATCGCGACCTGAACGAAGCTGCCGATGCAGTGCATCGCGTGGAATCGGCGCGCGTACAAATCGAAAGCATCATCCGCACGGTCAACGATTCCACGGTCAAGCGCGCCGCACAAAAACTCGGCACGCAGCTTGTTAATCTTGAAATGAATCTCGTCGATCTTCGACAGACTGGCACCGGTCAAGACGGCGTGCGGTTCGGATCAAAACTCATCGCAAAACTCGGCTATCTCGCAACAGGATTGTCGAGCAGCGACTACAAGCCGACCAGTCAGCACGGCGAGGTACAAGGCATTCTGAATACTGAGTTGAAAGTCAGTTTGACGGCGCTTGACAGCTTGTTTGGTAAAGAGTTGCCGGAGTTCAATGAGTTGTTAAAACAGCGCGGCGTGGGCAGTGTCACGGTACGACCAAGGGGGCCGGTGTTCTAGTCGCGTACTCTTTCGCAATTAAACGGGTGACCGCGGCTGCAGTTCATTTCGCGATGCTGCGGTTATCGCATTGCACGTCTGACACAGTCACTGCCTGCTAAACACCGCCCCATGCGGTACGCCGTTCGCGTGAGCGCCATGCGGCCACGCTTTGTTCACCATCCGATACCCCGCCTTCGCCGCTCCCTCTTCGCGGAATCGCGCATCGAGCGACAGGTGACCGGTCTTCTCGTCAAAGCGCAGGATGTGCACGGTGTTCTCCATCGTCGCGTAACCGGTGACGACCACACGCCGACGATCGGGCGACACCGAAATCCAGTGCGGCACATCCGTCGAATCAAATGCGACACGACTCACTTCTTTCGGCGCGCGTGGGTTTGAAATGTCGAGACTGACGACAGCACTCCACGCCGGTACGGTGACCAGATAATAGTTCCCGACAATCGCGGGAATTGCGCAGCTCTCTCCTTGCTTCTGCGGGAACGCACTTATCTGCGTCGCGCGCGGCGTATCACTTGCCAGGCTATCGATCAGAAACAATCCGCAACTGAAAGTTGACACCAGTAACGTGCGCCCATCTTCCATCAAGCGTGGTTCCGCCGAGAGCGTGCCGTTGGGTCCGGGGAGCGTGATGCTTGTGAGAAGTGAAAGGTCGGAGAGTCGCCATATCTGCAAGGTGCGTGACGGCTCTTCGGGACCGGGTTTCATGTCAGTCGAGGTAGTGACGATGCGATCGAGCGCCGTCACAATTCCGGCGCTGTAAACGCGCAACGCCGAATCCGCGCGCGGGGAATCGGCAGACGATGATCGGACACGCACTCCAGCGGGCGTGAGTTCGACAAGTCCGCCTGTGCGCGTTGTGCCGTTCGCGTGCGTCATCTGGAACGTGGCAAGCACGTTGCCGTTGGCGAGACGCAGGAATGAATGCGGATGCGAGTAGCCGTCGATGTCACCGAATGCCGCAGCGATACGTGGTGAGGCAGGCTTGCTCAGATCAAACACGAACGATTTCCCGGACCCAAATCCGTTCGCGAACAACTGTCGATCGGCAGGCAGTTCATGCTCAGTGTGGTGCGGATAGTTCGCAACGCCCGGCACGGGGAGCGTCGTCACCAGCTTACCATAGCGCGCACTGTCTTCCGTGACGTCCAGCACCGCGAGAAAATCGGGCTGCGTGGTGTCAACGGACGCGGTCCAGAGATAGAGGTAATCGCGCTCGGCTGTGGGCACTGAAACGCGCGGTGCGCAGGCGACGAGCAGACTTAAAAGAGCGGCGGTGCGTATCTGAGCCATTGGAGCTGCCAGTGAGGGGAGAAAAGGCACTGAGCTACACAATCCTTCACTAGCGCGATCCGCGATGGGTTTGCGAAACGTGTGAAGCCGCCAAGCGTAAACTTATGGACCATGCGCGGGATCATTCAACATGCGTATCAGTCTGATCTGAAACTGAATTACCCGCGGAACCTCAAGCGTACTTGGTTACGCGCGCAATGCTGCAATGTTGACATGACTATTCTGAAGGCCGTGAATGGAAGCTCTTATTCTGGTTTAACTTGTGCGCAGCCAAGCAGTAACGTAACGACTTCACACCGCTGCCTGCTGGTCAATCATCGTTCGTTTAGGTATCGTCAAGATGCCATCTACGCTCGTGCGCGTGTTGCATCTTCGTTTTATACGCGTTGCATCTTCGTCTATCGACGCGGTGCTTCCTCTCTGACATGTCGAGATCGAAATGAATCGCTCTCTGTTTGCCATTGGTGTCTTCGCGACGCTCACGTTTGGCGAAACAACACGGCCTGAGTTACGTGGCACTCGAACGCCACTCTGTACAATGGCGACAGGCGATGCGCGCCTTGTGATGCGTGCGGAACGAGATACGCTGATGCCGTTTGTCAACGCACCTGTCCAAGTGACTTCCGCATCATCGGTACGCAACCGCCCCGGCGATCCGCCAGCAGACAGTCAGCCATTGATGCGCACTGCACGAGTGAAGGTTTTGCTCTTAGATAAGGCATCTCGCGCGATCTTGTTTGCCGCAGGGATTCGCGACTCTCAGCCGATGGCGTATCTACAGGCATTCACATACGGCGCTGATTGTCGGCCCGTCGCGTGGAGGGACACGCAGCCATTCGTTGAGCTGGGCGAACGAGGATACGTGGTCGCGATGTTGACGCCGCCACCGACGTGGATCGATGGTTTGCCGGTGTTTGTCGTGACACATCCACGGGCCTATCCATATCCACTTCGGCGCGATGTGCTCGCGTCGCTCTTACCACGACCGAACAATCCTGCGTCACCAGAAGAGGTGTTTGATTTTGAAACCAGCGTAAACCAGCGCGATTCAACGTTCGCCGGCAGCAGTTTTGACGACACGGTGCGGAGCGCACGAGCGATAACGTGGGCGCACGCGCACGCAGATGCACGTGAGCGTGAACCCATCCGCACGGATCTGAGAAATTTGCTAATGCGCAGCGACATGACGCGGATTGACCAAATGCGGAGTCGGTTGCGCGGCACATATCGAGTAAGCATGCAGACAGGTGACACAACGCTGGCGTGGTGGTTTCGCACCGTCGACAAACCTGCCTACCTTTGGCGTGAAAATGACGAGCGGCTGAGCACCGAGCAAATGTTAAAGGCGCCTTTCGCGAGCTACACGTTGGTCGGGTACGCCGTGCACGACAGCGCCACGCTCGCGCTCGCAGACTTGGCCGAAAGTAGTACAGCTCATGCACGACTGGTGTGGCTCTCTGTCGATGATCGTCCCAGTTTACCCGGAAATGCATCGCGTCTTGCGCTGACTGCGAAGCTCGAGTTTCGACTGAAGGTTGCGCAGGAAGCACTCTGGCCCGCGCTCGAGGTGTACAACAAGGCTCTGTCGAAAGAAGACAGCCTGTTCTTCGTGCGGATCAAACGCCCACTGGCACGAGAAGATCGCCAACCGATGCTACCGATGACGCTCCAAATCACGCGCGAAGGCGCGTTGAAGGCGGACACTGCGCTGGTCCGCGATGGACGTACACTTCGCGTGACCGTGACTCGAACGGATACAATTGCGGTTGTGCGACTATGGTGAACGTGACGAAAACACACAAGTGCAAGTGCGCCTCCGACAACGTCGTTAACCGAAAAACTGTGACAAAATTGCCGTCGCATTAATGTCTCACAATATTTACTGCTACCCGCACGGAATCGTGCACGACGTGAGAGCTGCCTACGACGCACCCTGAGTCTGCGCTTCTTCGTCACATCCCGGTGACAGTGCACGCAATTGCTGCCCAGCCTCCAACCGCTCACCAAAACGGTCCACCAGCACCACCGGCCGCGACGCGTCGGCAAGGCACCATTCGCGCCGTCCGCTCCGAACAGTTTGATTGTCCGGCACTGACCTTCTCCCTCGACCCTACAAGCATGTCCACACCCACCCACAGCCCATTCGGCGCAACGTTGGCCGCATGGCAGCCGCCGGCGATCGCTGATCTTTCCTTGATCCCCACCGGCGACATGCCGGGCGACAAGGTCGTGATCAACGAGAAGCACGTCGCCAAAGCAGCGGTGGTCTTCCGAGCGCTCGCCGAGCTGGTACAACCGGTGCTGGATGGTCCTGCGCCGAATAAGGTCGTCGTGTCAGTGCATGGTGGTTCGGGTGTCGGGAAGTCCGAAGTCGGCTCGCTCTTGGCGTACTACTTCAACGCGCTCGGCATCGGTGCCTACGTGATGTCGGGCGACAACTATCCGCATCGCATCCCGAAAGACAACGATCATGAGCGCTTGCTGGTGTTCCGCGAGCACGCGCTTAAGGGGTTGGTCGCCTCGGGTCAGTTCACGCATGCGCGCAACGACATATTGCGACAGTTGCAAGCCGCGAATCAGGACGCCAACGCAGCACTGTGCGGCGAGCATCCGTGGTTATCGACATATCAATCTGCAGGTCGCGCTGGCCTCGCGCGTTATCTCGGTACGCCGCGCGAAACCGACTTTGAAGAAGTCAACAACGTGCTAGCCCAGTTCAAGGCCGGCGCGTCGCCTCTGCTGCTGAAGCGTATGGGCCGCGAAGCGTCGGAGCTGTGGTACGATGCGGTGGACATGTCCGCTGTGCGTGTGCTCGTTATCGAATGGACCCACGGCAACAACGACAACCTGCACGGCGTCGACGTCCCGATTCTCCTGAACAGCACTCCGCAAGAAACACTCGAGCATCGTCGTTCGCGTAACCGAGACGGCGCAGTGGACTCTCCCTTCACTACCGTCGTACTCGAAATCGAACAAAGCCTACTGGCCTCACAAGCACACAAGGCAAAACTCATCGTGTCCAAGTCGGGCGATATAGTGTCGTTTCAAGATTTTATGGCGCAGATGGCAGCTGAGGCGACAGCAGCGTAATGGCACAACAACAACGCGCAGGCGCCGGCCCAATGCTGAACGCGTATCCAGACAGTATTGGCGGACACCTCGGTGACATCGTCGCGTTTCTAGGTCGTCCCGAACTCGAAGGTGTCTTCGAGTCGTTTTATGTTTTGCCAAGCCTGTTCCATACCGATCTGGATCGCGGCTTCTCGGTGATTGACTACGGGCTGAATCGACAGCTCGCCAGCGAAGCGGATCTGCGCGCACTGCAGGAACGCGGTGTGGATTTAAAGCTCGACTTTATTCTTAATCACGCTTCCGTTTTGTCGCCGCAGTTTCAAGACATCATCGCGCATGGCGAGCAGTCGCAGTATCGCGACTTCTTCATCGACTGGAATCAGTTCTGGGCGGGTCACGGCACCATGACGCCACAAGGTCACATTCAGCCCGACGCTGATCTCATCAAGGACATGTTCTTTCGCAAGCCAGGCTTGCCGATTCTGTCGGTGCGTTTTCCCGATGGTAAAGAGGTGCCGTACTGGAACACCTTTTATCAGGAAGTGCGCTACAGCGTGCCTGGGCAGCAGGAGTTAATGCGCGCGCTGCAGCTGCAATACGGCGAAGCGGAACAACTGGAAGCGCTGTTGCGCAAAGCGCTCGCTGCGAAAACGAAGCCGTCCGATATCGACTACGGCGACTTCTCGGCACAACGAGACGCGATCGCCGACATGCTCGAGTCACGCCGAATGTATCTCGGACAAATGGATCTGAACATCCGTTCACCACTTGTGTGGGAGTTTTACGACGCGACGCTCAAGCAACTGGCGGCCTATGGCGCCAGCATCGTGCGTCTTGATGCATTCGCCTACGCGCCGAAAAGCGTTGGCAAGCGCAACTTCTTCAATGATCCAGAGACGTGGGAATGTCTCGAGACGGTCAACGGCATCGCAGAAAAGCACGGCTTGCAACTGCTACCAGAGATTCATACCTCGTATGGCGACAAGACGCACGAAGCCATCGCCGAACGTGGGTACTTGACGTATGACTTCTTCCTGCCCGGTCTGATCATCGATGCGTTTGAACGCCAGACCAATGAAGCAATTCTGCGTTGGGTGACCGACATCCAAACGAAGGGCATTCGCACAGTCAACATGCTCGGCTGCCACGACGGCATTCCGCTGCTCGACTTGAAGGGCCTGCTGACTGATGCGCAGATTGACGCGCTCATCGCGACGGTCGTTGCTCGCGGTGGCTATGTAAAGGATCTGCACGGCCAGAAGAACCTGTACTACCAAGTGAACGCCACGTATTTCAGCGCGTTAGGCGAGGATGAGCAGAAGCTGTTGCTCGCGCGAGCGATGCAGATCTTCATGCCTGGCAAACCGCAGGTGTGGTACCTCGACTTATTCGCCGGAAAGAACAATCACGTCGCGGTGGAACAAGCCGGATCCGGCGGTCACAAAGAAATCAATCGCACCAATCTCAGTGCCGCTGACATCGACGCAGGGCTGCAGCGTGATGTCGTGAAAACGCAGTTGGAATTGCTGCGGTTTCGTGCGCAGTGTAAGGCGTTTGGGTTTGATGCGTCGCTCGAAGTATTACCTGCGGCGTCGCATGAATTGAAGTTGCGGTGGAGCAAGGATGGTGCAACGGCCACCTTGGAGGCGGACCTCACCACGTACACCTATCACATCAGCGAGAGTTAGTGAACCGCCGGATCACGTGGCAAAAGTTGAAGACGCAGCGAGATCGAGGGGTCGGCGATCAAGATCTCCGATCAAGGGGTCAGAGATCTTGATTTGATCAAGATCTCTGACCCCTTGATCGCTCGCTGACCCCTTGATCGCTCGACCCCACGTCGTCTGAACCCTCGATCGCTGATCAAGATCTCTGTCCCCTCGATCTGCTGGCCTTGTGAGCCGATCCCCCTCAACGCGTCCGCGCGACCCGCCTCGCCTGCTCCGCCTCCCACTCGACAAACGGTCCATCAAAATCCACCAGCCGGTTCCCGTCAAACGACCACACCCGCGTCGCCACTTGTCGTAGGAACGCGCGGTCGTGACTCACCAGCAAGACCGTCCCCTCATACTCGTCAAGCGCGTCTTCGAGCACTTCGATGTTTTCGACGTCGAGATGGTTGGTGGGTTCGTCGAGCACCAGAAGATTCGCGCGGGCCAACGTC
>JANNWU010000285.1:0-4464 GCA_031408755.1 Gemmatimonadaceae bacterium
GTTGTGCGTTGCTGGGTGGCGAGACCGCGGAGATGCCTGGCATTTACACGCCGCCAGACTACGACTTAGCCGGCTTCATCACCGGCATCATGGAAGAGGACGGCGTGCTCGGCGCTGATCGCGTTCGCAATGGTGACACACTGATTGCGCTTGCGAGCGCTGGCTTGCACACAAACGGCTATTCACTCGCGCGCAAAATCGTGAGTGATGTGATGAGGCTTGGCGTGCACGATGCTTTCCCCGGTGAAAATGGCGACACGGTCGCGCAAGTCTTGCTCCGCCCGCACGTCACCTATTTACCTGCGCTTCGTTCGGTGCTCGGACGCGTCCACGGGATGGCCCACATTACGGGCGGCGGACTGCCGGGCAATGTGAATCGTATGTTGCCGCCGGCGCTCGACGCCGTGGTCGACCTCCGTTCGTGGTCCGTGCCGAATGTCTATCGTCAGTTGCAGGCAGCGGCTCAGGTGGAGACGAGTGAGATGTTTCGTACGTTCAACATGGGCGTCGGTATGGTGATCGCCTGCGACCCGGCGGACGCTGCCGACGTGCAGGCGGCCGCCACGGCTACCGATACTCAGTCGTGGGTTCTTGGATCCGTCGTGCCCGGTTCGGGTACGGTGCGGCTACTCTCACACGATTCGTAACCATGATTGTCCGTCGCTACGCTTCCGTTGCTGTCCTGATGTGCTCCGCCGCCGCTGCAGTGTCTGCGCAATCCGCGCTATCTCCGGAGTGCGCGCTGCAGCCGAACGCCGTTCGTGATGCGTGCCAAAAGGGACTCGACATTTTTGCGATCATGGCGCCGCAGGTCAATGGTGCCATCGCTGGTGGCGGTGCGGTGTTAGGGTCGGCGCGAGCGGTGCGCGGCATGTCCATCGGATTACGCATCAATGCAGTCGACGGTCGAGTGCCGGATCTGTCGGCGATTCGCTTGTCGACAACGGGCGTTGTCGCCTCAACGATTCCGACCAAGCGCGCGCCTATACCTGCGCCAACGCTGGACGTTGCCGTTGGGTTGTTCCCAGGGTTTCCGCTCGGTCTGCAGCGCGTGTTGTCGCTTGAGGCCTTGGTGAACGTTGCGTATTTGCCCAATCGCGATCTCGAAGACTTTAGTATCAAGACGAAGAAGGGCTCGTTGCGTCTTGGCTACGGCGGACGCGTTGGCCTGCTCTCTGATCGCTTCGTCGTGCCGGCCGTTGCGGTGAGCTTTTTCCGACGCGCGATGCCGACTGCGACATTCTCCACAACCTTTGCGTCGAACATTGCCGGTGTTGCAACACAAGACAGTATCAATCTCGCTGACTTGAGCATCGAGACCGACGCGTATCGCCTCTCGATTTCCAAGAAGCTCGGTTTCATCGAGATTGGCGGCGGTGTTGGTCAGGATCGATATCGCACCACGAGCATCATTCGCGCGACGGTCACGCCATCAATCGCGCTGCCAACCGTCACCAGCGCTGTTGGATTGTCGCAGAGCGTCAAGCGCAATGCAGCTTACGGATCGTTCGCGATCAACATTTCGAAGTTGCGTATTGCTGCTGAAGCGGGAGCAACATTTGCCGATGACAGCGTGCGCACGTACAACACTTTCACCGACGGCAAATTGAACGAGCGTCGCCTGTTTGGATCAGTCGGTCTGCGAGTCGGTTTCTGACGTGTACATGCGGTGGCGTCTGCGGTGAGTGAGCACACCTCAGACCGTCGCTTTATGAGAAGGGCGTTGGCAGTGGCGCTTCGTAGTCGTGGTATGACGGCGCCAAACCCCGCGGTTGGCGCCGTTGTCGTTCGTCATGGTGTGATCGTTGGAGAAGGAAGCACGCAGCCGTACGGCGGAGCGCACGCCGAAGTTGAAGCGCTGAACATGGCCGGTTCGGCCGCTTTTGGGTCAACCGTCTACGTGACACTTGAGCCATGCGCCAGCTTCGGAAAAACTCCGCCCTGTGTTGACGCGTTAATTGCTGCTGGTGTGCATCGCGTAGTGTACGCAACCGATGATCCGAACCCGAGCCAGCGGGGCGGTGCAACCAAACTGCGCGACGCAGGGATCGCGGTTGACGCGGGACTTTTCTCGTTGGATGCGCGCGATCAGAATCCGGCGTTCTTTCATCAATTCGCAAGCGATCGACCGTTTGTCACGCTCAAGCTCGCGAGATCGCTGGACGGTGCGATCGCGGATGGTCCTCTGCGCAGTGGCTGGCTCACCGGCGCGGCGGCGCGTCGAGAAGTGCATCGCCAACGGGCGGATCACGATGCCATCGCCGTTGGCCGCGGCACCGTGGCAGTCGACGACCCAGAGTTAACCGTCCGTGCTGTTCCGCAGCGCCACCGAGCGCCAACACGTGTTGTGTTCGCGCGTTCTGGGGACGTTTCGCTCACATCGAAGTTGGTGAAGAGCGCTCGCGATGTGCCTGTGACCGTGGTGGCTGACGCGATTCCGTCGCAGCGGCGTTCCGGCTTGGAACGCGCCGGAGTTGCGATCATTGAAGCCTTTGGGCTTGACGCGCAGCTGCGTCATCTTCGCTCCGCCGGGCTGACGTCGCTCTACGTGGAGGGCGGGGCAGCGCTTGGTGACGCGTTCCTTCAGGCTGGGTTCGTGGACCGGCTGGTTATCTTTACGGCGCCCGTCCTACTCGGCGCAGATGCGCTGCGTCCCCTGCAGACAGGCTCCCCCGTTCGTCTTGAGCTGGCGTCGCGATTCCGACTCGTGTCGCACCGCAAATTGGGAGACGATCTCATGGCCATCTACGACCTCACGGACAATGTTCACCGGACTCGTTGACGACATCGGCGTTATTGAGCAGGTCGCTGCGACTGAAGCGGGACGCGAGATTCGCGTGCGATGCACGTACAGCGATCTGTCACATGGCGAGAGTATCGCCGTTGATGGCGCCTGCCTCACAGTGCGCGAGCATGGCGATGGGTGGTTTTCCGCGGCAGCAGTGGTCACGACGCTGGAGCGCACGGCGATGGCGTCATGGGTTGCCGGTCGCCGAGTGAATCTGGAGCGCGCGATGCGCCTGTCGGATCGGCTTGGCGGGCATATCGTGCAAGGGCATGTGGATGCAGTTGGCTCGGTCAAGTCAGTTAAGCAACGCGACGACGCGTGGTTGATCACGATTGCGGTGCCGCCCGAAGTCGAAGCACTGCTTGTACCGCATGGATCGATCACAATTGATGGTGTAAGTCTGACGATCAACGAAGTGCTGACGAATGGACGTTTGAGTGTGTCGATCATTGAGTACACCTGGTCGCACACCACGCTCTCTGATCGCCATCCCGGTGACGAGGTGCACGTCGAGTCGGACGTACTCTGCAAAATGGTACAGCGTCTGATGGTTCCGTATCTCGACGCAGCCTCAAAAGCGGTGCCGACGGGAATCACGCCGCAAATTCTCGGGACCGCCATCGGGCTGTCGCGCAGTCTTGGACTCTAGCGCCTGAATTATGCCGTTTGGAACCGTACAACAAGCGATTGATGATCTTCGTCAGGGCAAAGTGATTGTCGTTGCAGATGACGAAGATCGCGAGAACGAAGGCGATCTGATTTGCGCCGCAGAGATGGTGACACCGGAAGTCATCAACTTCATGTTGAAAGCGAAGGGCATGATTTGCCTTGCGCTGACACCGGAGCGCGTGCAGCAGCTTGAACTTGGACCGCAAGGCAGTGAGAACACCGACGCATTCCGCACCGCGTTCACCGTCAGCATTGATGCTGACGAGCGTTTTGGCGTGACCACGGGGATCAGCGCAAAGGATCGCGCGACGACTATTCGCGTGGCAGTCGACCCTCGCACACAGCCGTCCGACCTGCGTAAGCCGGGGCACGTACACCCGCTGCGCGCGCGTGAAGGCGGCGTGCTGAAACGTGTGGGCCACACCGAGGCTGCGGTTGATCTGGCGCGTATGGCTGGCCTCATTCCGGCGGGCGTCATCTGCGAAGTGTTGAATGACGATGGCACCACCGCCAAGCGCGATCAGCTTGAGACATTCGCCACTGGTCATGGATTGACGTTCATCACCGTCGCCCAGCTTGTCGCGCATCGCCTGCAGACCGAACGATTGGTGCATCGCGTTGCGTCGGCACGGATGCCAACTGAGTACGGTGAGTTTCGCATCAATGGGTACGAGAACGATCTCGATTCGGCTGAGCATGTCGCACTCATTTTCGGCGATGTTGGTGACGGTGAGGACGTGTTGGTCCGCATGCACTCTAAGTGCCTCACTGGTGACACCTTTCACTCGCTGCGCTGTGATTGTGGCTGGCAACTCGAAACCACAATGCAGATGATTGCGCACGAGGGGCGCGGAGTGATCGTGTATCTGGATCAGGAGGGGCGCGGCATCGGCCTGCTGAATAAACTGCGCGCGTATGAGTTGCAGGACGCTGGCGCTGATACGGTGGAAGCGAACGAGCGACTTGGCTTTGGTCCTGATCTACGCAATTACGGTGTTGGGGCGCAG
>JANNWU010000286.1:0-7835 GCA_031408755.1 Gemmatimonadaceae bacterium
CGCGCACCGTGAGTTGCGCGTAGGCAGTTGGCGCACTCTGCGCCGCCGACAGATCGTGCTGCTGTCGAGTGTTTATCGCTGTTGAAATGTGCACGACTCCGCCGTCTTCGGTCGCATCACGGGCATTGGCCACAAGGTTCACAAGCACTTGCTCAAGTTGCCCATGATCAACAAACACTGACAACGGCGTGTTGCTGTACGAAAGTTCAAGTAATCGCGCATCGCCGAGAACCCGCCGTAGCATTCGCTCGATGCCGTGCAACACGTCGTTCATTTCCAGCATTTGCGGTTCAACGACCTGCTTCCGACTGAACACAAGAATCTGCCGCGTAAGGTCTGCGGCGCGGCCAGCGGATGCCAAAACTTCCTTGATATCTTCGCTCGCTGGTTCGCCTTTCGGCAATGTCATCTGCGCCAGCTCTGCGTGGCCAATTATGGCGGAGAGATAGTTGTTGAAGTCGTGCGCAATCCCACCAGCAAATGAACCGAGTGCGTCCATTTTCTGCGCATGCAGCAACTGTTCCTGTGATGTTCGCAGCGCAGCGTTGCGTTCAACGACCGTGTCGGCCATCTGATTGAAGGCGCGTGCCAAGTCGCCAATCTCATCCTGCGAGGTGAGCGTTGAGCGTCGCGACATATCACCACTTGCGATCGCACGTGAATCACTGGTCAGTGACTCAATCGGACTGACAATGCGCAGCGTGAAAAAATAGCTCATCAGCAGAAACAGCGCAGTGATCAACGCACCTAACCCGAGATCACGAAAAAATTGATTCCGTACGATATCCACCGTGTACTGCGCAGGAATTCCGATGTACACCATCCACTTGACTCGCTCGGTACCTTTGAAACTCGACAGTCGAAAGGTGCCGTCTGCAGATTTTACTGCGCCAACTCCTTCACCTTTCGCAAAGTTTCGCAGCAGGGCTGCGCTGGGAAACTTCCGCCCGATCCACCGCTCTGCGTCCAACGACCGGAACGCCACTTCTCCGGTGGAGTCGAGCACCGTCATGACGGAACCTGCTGGCAACGCGCGCGTCGCGCGAATGGCTTCCAGTGAATCAATCTGAATTGATGCGCCAAGAACTGCGCGAACGGTCTGCGTGCCTTCCGTCAGAATTGGAAGTACGAACGTAAGCACGAGTGGGGCACCGGGTAACGCGCGCGACCTCACGACTTCGCCGACAACAAATCGTTTGGTGCGCAGTACCGTCTTGAAGTACCGGCGATCGCCCAATTTGAAGGCTGCTCGACCGCCCGGCGGCAACCGTGCGGCGCCGATATTCTGGCCGAGTGTGTCAAGGATCCAAATGTTCGCATATCGTACGGGTGCACTCGCGAACAGCGCTTGCAATGCGACGTCGTTGCGTTCCGCGGGCGCCGTCGGATCCAAGAATTTGCTGACACTAACTAACAGCGTTTGCGTCTCCGCAATTGTACCGTCCAGCGTGCGCGCCGCAACCTTAACTACCTGCAGGGCTTGCGCCTGTTGGACGCGCTCTTCGGCGCGCCGAAGCTCCCACGCTCGCGCGACGGCGAGCGCGATCATAAACACGCCGACGATTGCTGCTGGCAGCAGCAGCCGGGCTCGAAGCGATTGACGTGATGCGCGGAGTTTCTGCCAGAACACAGTCAGTATGCGCGGGAACAGGTGATCAAACGGCGCAAATGATGAACGGAGCGGTGATTACGGTGGTGTTGTTCGCAGTAGAACGTACGATGAACGTCATGAGACAGCATTGTGCTGCCAATCGCTGACCTATTTGACGTAACCTGTACTGAATCGTACCCGATCGGTGGCGCGCACCGTCCCGTTATTAGGACAGTTGATGCGGCGGCGGCAGTTGCCATAGGCGGAAAACTTAGTCGTTAAGTCGTTGCGATGAAAGAGTTTATCGAATCGTTTTGGCTGCGGCATTTCAACAGGTTACGAGCGGCACCCAGGGTGCATTGCATGCAGTCGGGCGGTGCGCACAGAGTCTCTGCCCGCCGCAACTTTGTTGACGCAACAGAGTCGCGAGATTTCCCATCGCGTCGTTGCGAGGATGAGACCATGTTCACAGTTCGTTCGATGCTCGTGCCGAGCCTGATAACCGGAGCACTGTTCGCCAGCACCGCGACCAAGCTGCGCGCCGATGACCGCACATTGTTCACGTGGAGCGGCACAGTGGATCGTGAGGTCGTCATCGTGATGCGCGGTGCCGACCTCGATACACAGGGCGACGGCTTCGGTTTCGCGCGCGACGCACGTTTTCGTGTGAACGATGCACTACCGCGAAGCGCCGGGAGTGTCAGCATTCAGCGCGCCGATGGGCGCGGTGATGTGGAGGTGATTGAACAGCCTTCGTTGTTCAATGGCTACACTACACGCGTTCGCGTGCGCGATCGTCAGTCTGGTGCGGACCAGTACCGATTAGTCGTCACGTGGAATGGTGTTGACCCGTACGATCGCAACGATCGTCGTGATCGGGATGACAACGATCGTCGCCGTCGTGATGACGATCGCTGGGACCGTCGCGATCGTGATCGTGATGAGCGCGGTGGACGTCGCGACGCAGGCGTGTTGCGATGGAGTGGTGCAGTTGATGACGTGGCAGAGATCCGCATTCGCGGTCGCCGCGTTGACTACTACTCGCGTAGTGGACGTCCGCTATACAACGTGCGTTCGGATGTGCGCGGTGCCGGCCTTCCAGACTATGCAGTTCCACTCGATCTTCGGCGTCTCTCTGGACGCGGTAATGTGTCGATCGTGCAGTATCCGCGCGAGTGGAATGGATGGACCGCGATCATCCGCGTGAATGATTCACGGAGCGGTGCAGACGGCTATGACATTGACCTACGCTGGTAGCGCTAGTCTGGCGACGCGACTACGACAGCGGTTCTAAACGATCGGCAATGCGCCCACTGGATACGAGATCACCGAGCTCGTCACCCAGTGCGGCGCTTGCTGCTCGTACCTGCTCCCATGCGGAAGTGCGCTGTGCGTTAGACATTGTCGCAAAATCGCGGCGATCAGGAATTCGTCCGCCGGGAAATGTTGCCGCAAATTCCGCTGTCGGCGAGAGGATCAACGCGCGTTGAAAGTTTGCGCCGGTCGCTCTGCGCCACGGCAGGGATTTATCAAACCATCCCGGTGCAATGGTGGAATAGAAGTGCGGATACAAGACAATCCCGTCGCCACTGCCAAACGCGAAATCGGGATGATAGTCGGTGATACCTCCATCAAAATGCAGGCCACCGGGCGCACTCGGAATCGCAACACCTTCTATGATCATCGGGATTGCGCCAGACGCCAGCAGCGCTGGGCGCAGATTCTCGGAAGTCAGCGGCACATACGTTGTTGGTAAATCTTGCAATCCCCGAAATGGCGACGATGCGCCAACCGCATCGAAAATGACGCGGCGAAAGTGCACAGGTAACGACCGGCGTGTGACGAGATTCATGAGCGCACTGATCGCCAGCGCCACGCCTAACGCTGCGCTACGCTGACGATTCGCGAGTCCGCGTGTTTGCGACGTGATGATGTGCAAGCGCACTGACGGATGCGCAAGTATCTCGTGCACCCCAGCGTCGCCGAGCAAAGTGTTCAGCACCGCAGTGGAGACCACCGAAACTTCGGCGGGACTCGGGCGCGCGTTGTAGTCCTGCGCGTGGATGTAGGCGTGATGGCCGCGATTGAGTGCTGCAAGTGCGTCACTTTGTGCCAGACACGCCATGCGCCAACTCCCGATGGACGAGCCGATCACGTGTAGCGGTCGGGTGCGTGGCACGTTGAAGAATTCGCCGAACAGATAGCGGTCCAGACCAGCGATTGCGAGCCATTTGGGGCCGCCAGACGCACCGATCACGGAGTCGACGTCAACTGAGCGGAGTCCGCGCTCTTGCAGCAATCGGATGGCGTGCGGTCCTGCGCGGAGAGTGAGAGCGTGCATGGCGACGTGGGAGGAATCAGTGTGTCGCAGGCGCGCACCACTGACACAATTCTATCGGCGCTGCCAACACCGGGCGGCGAAACACGCGCGACAACGCTGGCGCAGCGATCACATCGGCGCGAGCGTTGTCGTACCGTACTCAGTGCGCGAATCGAGGTTGTTCCAGCCTCGGCAGTCGCACACCCACTCCCCGGAGTTATTGATGCTGCGATGTCTGATGCGAGCGCGGACCGCGCCGTTTTGCTGCGCGTTGCTCTGCGCGTCGGTCGTGTCTGGTGCCTCGATGCTCGTCGCGCAGTCCTCGCGCGCTCCCGTTGCTGCGGTTAGCGGCATCGACTCGACCGCGCTCCAAAATTTGCGCTGGCGACATGTTGGCCCTGAGGGAAATCGCGTCACATCAGTAAGTGGTGTAATCGGCGATCGGATGACGTATTACGCTGGCGCCGCGTCTGGCGGGCTGTGGAAGACCAGTGATGGTGGAACCACGTGGAAGCCGATTTTTGATGGGCAACCTGTATCGTCAATTGGCGCGCTGGCCGTTGCACCATCTGATGCGAACGTGGTCTGGGCCGGAACGGGTGAACCATTTCTTCGGTCGAATATCTCCGTCGGCTGGGGAGTCTTTCGCTCCACCGACGCGGGCAAATCGTGGACCAAAATGGGACTCGAGAATTCTGGGCGTATTGCGCGGATCGTCGTGCATCCCACCAACCCCGATATCGTCTTCGTTGCGTCGCTGGGTCATGCGTACGGACCACAAACGGAGCGTGGCATTTATCGCACTGTTGACGCCGGACGTACATGGGAAAGAGTGTTGTTCGTGAACGACAGTACTGGTGCATCGGATCTGGTGATGGACCCGAACAATCCGCGCATTCTGTTCGCTGGCATGTGGCAAATTCAGATCGCGGCATGGGGACGAACGTCGGGTGGTGCAGGCAGCGGATTGTGGACATCACGCGATGGCGGCACCACGTGGACACGAGTGACAGGCAATGGCTTACCGACAACGCAGATCGGAAAAGTTGGATTGGCCATGTCAAAGGCGAACTCCAATAGAGTGTATGCGTTGATTGAAGCGGGTGATGGTGTGCCTGCCTCAAATATCAAAGAGACAACGCACGGACGCTTGTGGCGGTCGGATGACGGCGGTGGAAACTGGACTGTCGTGAGTTACGACCAGCAGGTCGCAGGGCGCACGCACTATTACAATCGCATGGCCGCGATGCCGGACAATCCTGACGAAGCGTATTTCTTGACGGCGAGTTGGGCGCAAACGCTTGACGGCGGGAGAACGATTCTCGATCCGCCCGTGGCAAGCACGCCAGGCGGCGATCATCACGATATTTGGATTGATCCGACCAACGCGCAGCGTATGACCGTGACGCACGATGGTGGTATCTCGATCACCGAGAATCGCGGGCAGACGTGGCGTCGCATGCAGCTCCCGATCGCGCAGATGTATCACGTTGCCACGGATAACAAGATTCCGTATATGCTGTATGGCAATCGGCAGGATGGCCCGTCCACGCGCGGCCCATCCAACAACAAACTTGGTGACTTCGGCATTCCGCGCGGCGCATGGACATCTGTCGGTGGTGGTGAGTCCGGCTGGGCGCAACCCGATCCGGTCGATACAAATCTCGTGTGGTCGAGCGCGTCGGGATACGGTTCGTTGGGTGGCATTGTGTCGCGATGGGATGCGCGGACAAACCTCGCGACATCAGCCGAAGTATGGCCACGCGCAACGATCGGGCACGGCGCAGACGAGATCAAGTATCGATTCTTTTGGACGTTTCCAGTGCACATCTCACCACACGATCACACCAAACTGTTCGTGGGGTCGCAGCATGTGCACGTGACAACCAATGGCGGGCGAAACTGGCAGGTGATCTCGCCCGATCTGTCGCGCAATGACCGCTCGCATATGGGTACATCGGGTGGATTGACGCGAGACAATGTTGGTGTGGAATACTCGGGCGTTGTGTTCGCAATCGCAGAATCACCAAAGACTGCGGGCGTCATTTGGGCCGGAACGAACGATGGCAAGGTGCAACTCACGCGTAATGGCGGCACCACCTGGACTGATCTCTCCGACAACATTCCCGGTGCACCATTCTGGGGTACGATTTCCAATATCGAAGCCAGTCGCTACGATGAAAGCGTTGCGTATTTGTCCATCGACGCGCACCAGTCGAACAGCCGCGATCCGTTCATCTACAAGACGACTGACTTTGGGCGCACATGGCGTTTGCTGGTAAATGGTATTCCAAAATCACCACTCTCGTACGTGCACGTCATTCGCGAAGATCCGGTTAAGCGCGGGTTGCTGTATGCCGGCACTGAAAACGGTGTCTACGTCTCGTTCAACGATGGTGAACGCTGGCAGCCGCTGCAGAGCAATTTGCCGCACGCGCCGGTGTACTGGATCACGGTGCAAGAGCATTTTAGCGATCTCGTGATTGCCACTTACGGTCGCGGCTTTTGGATTCTCGATGACATCTCTGCACTCCGCACAATGTCGCGGGAAGTTACCAGTCAGCCGGTGCACCTCTTTCCGCCGCGTGCAGCCTATCGCTTCATGACAGCCGAGGCGCCGTTCGCCGATGTTGATGATTTTGTGCAGGGTGTGAATCCACCGTATGGCGCGTCATTGCACTTTCTGTTGCGAGATGCACCCAAGGACAGCGTGTTGCTCACCGTTACCGACGCAAGCGGAGCAGTTGTGCGAACGCAGCGAGTGAAAGCCGCAGCGGGGATGAATCGCTACTGGTGGGACCTGCGAACCAATCGGACCAAGGAAGCGCAGCTACGAGCCGCAAATCCGTACTCGCCCGATGTGCGATATCCGGCGGAGGGAAAGGCGGCACCAGGCGTGGGTCGGTTCAGCCCACTCGTTCCGCCCGGAACGTACACGGTGACAGTAGACGCAAACGGCGTGAAGCAATCGCAATCGCTGCTGGTGCGACGTGATCCAATTTCCGGCGCTGCAGACGATGAAATTGTGGCACAGACAGCATTCGCATCCGACATTTCCCGCGACCTCAACGCCGCCGTCGACATGATCAATGCACTGGAAGTAGTGCGTGCGCAGATCGCGACGATCAAGGCGACGACGGGCACCGATTCTGCGCTCGCCGATGTACGCGCGCACACTGACTCGCTGGAGAAGCGGCTGCTCGCAATCGAAGAACAGCTCTTTCAAGTCCGTGTCACTGGTCGCGGGCAAGATCAGCTGCGCGCACCGTTCAAGTTTGCCGAGCAGATTCTCTACCTTGGGCAGAGCGTGACTGCGTCCGATTACGCACCAACGGAATCGGCGCGACAGGTGCAAGGAGAGCTCAAGGCGGAGCTGGCGAAAATTCGCGCGCAGTACGACGCAGTGATGACCACGGAGTTGAGCGCGTACCGCACACTGTTGCGTTCGCGAAATGTTCAGAACGCAATCGTCTTCTAACGAATGTGGCGGCAGCCGCCGCGAAGCACGTTGGTACCAAATGCGCGTCGAGCAACTGCCGACGCGCATTTGCATTGTACGAACTCGACATTCGCGGACTTACTCGACAGAAAATTGTCGCATCCATTCAATCGCCTGCGCTCGCGAGCAGAGATACTTGACGTCATCGGCCGAACTACGCGGCTCAACGCTCGTCTCTTTGACTGCTTGCACAGATGTCTGCTGATCCACATTCGCCTGCTACATTTTTTTCGCCTGCCAAACCGGCGCGACGTTCACTCGCTCAACGGGTATTTCGCGTCGCAGGCTACGCCGTTGCGACGGTCGCTGCACTTACGTGTCTCTCGGTGGGCATTGTGTACGCGGTCACCGGTTCACGGATGCAGCGGAAGTACAGCGTGCCGGAACCAACCCTGGTTGTACGAAGCGATTCGTTAGCGCTAACA
>JANNWU010000287.1:0-17246 GCA_031408755.1 Gemmatimonadaceae bacterium
ATCTCTGACCCCTTGATCGGAAATGAGTCCGCGATCAAGATCTCTGACCCCTTGATGCCTTGGTCAGCATTGACGGCGCGCGCTACAGCGTGCCCGCGCAGCTGGTCGGCGCGACCGTCACCGTGCACGTACACGCGCAGGATTTCACGATCTGGCATTGCGATGCGGTCGTCGCGACCCATCCCCGCCAGGCCCGTCATCAGGTCGCGATGCAGCCGGCGCACTGCGCCGGGCTGCTGCGCGTCGATCAGACGCCGCTGCTCGCGGCACCGCCGCAGTACGATCCACGCTATCCCGGCGCCGGTGACGTGCTGACGCGCGATCTCCGCGTGTATGAGACGCACGCCACTGCGTATGGCGCATGACGCGCGAGACGCACTCGCCGGCGGTCGAGATGCAGACACTCGCACAGCACTGTCAGCAGCTTCGCCTCACGCGCGTCGGGCAGACGCTCTCCACGCTCTTCGAACAGGCGGCGCAGCAGGAGCTGAGCTACAGTGCGTTTCTGACGACGGTGCTCGCCGCCGAAGTCGCCGCGAAACAGGATGAGCATCACACCATGCGCATCCAGATGGCGCGCTTTCCGTTTCAGAAAACACTGGACGGCTTTGACTGGAAGGCGCAGCCGTCGATTGATCCAAAAGTGATCAAGGAACTCGCCACCATGCGCTTCGTCGCGAATGGCGCGAACGCGCTGCTGCTCGGCCCACCCGGCGTCGGGAAAACGCACCTCAGTGTCGCGCTCGGAATGAAAGCGTGTCGCCTCGGCCTGCGCGTCATGTTTACGACCGCGACGGCGCTGATCACGACGCTCGGCAAAGCGCTGTACGAGAATCGTCTCGAGGAGCGGCTCAAAGTGCTCACGCAACCGAAGCTGCTGATCATCGACGAGATCGGCTACATCCCGATTGATCGGCAAGGGGCGAATCTCTTCTTCCAGCTCGTCAGTCGGCGCTACGAACGCGGCGCGATTCTGCTGACCAGCAATCAGAGTCTGGGCGCCTGGGGTGAAGTGTTTGGCGATGCGGTGATCGCCAGTGCGATCCTCGACCGGCTCCTGCACCACGCCACGACGCTCAACATCAAAGGCGATTCCTATCGGCTCCGCGAGAAGCGAAAGGCAGGACTCGTCCGCTCGACCCTCATGGCGCCGTCCGAGTCATGAGCTCACCGGGTGGGGAATTTGAGATGATCGCTCCCTGAGGAGTTTCAGATGATCATTGACACGACTGCACCATCATCTCCGCGATGGCCGCCGTTCCGCCCAGGTTGCCGTCCACTTGCAGTGCGCGCCCGCACAATGAGAACAGGTTCGGCAGTGACGACTTTGTGAGTAGCCCCCCGTTCTTGACTTGTCAGCCGTCGAAGCGGCGGTACTTCCCGAAGTTCATAGAGTCTTGAGTGCCCATGTAGCGCACCAATCACTCGTATACGGAAGGCTTCTCGAAAGGCCATTCAGAACGTTCTCGACTATTGTGCCCGGCGAACCGGCCGCGTCTTTCACCTTCATTTTCGAGGCGCACGAGCAGGCATTTGACGACGAACAATCTGACGCCAATGATCAGTTCGATTGACTGGTTCTGCACGCTATAATGTGCAGCCTGGCACCATCAGGCACGTTATGCTCGACGTACTCATCTGAGGTCAACGTTGAAGTTCTGAAGTCAACTTCGAAGTGCACTGACGAGCGCGTGGCGACGAGCCCAGCTTAGTCTCCACCCAGAATACATTTCGCGTCTCCCCCCGAGCCAGCACAGCCACCTCACGGAACCATGACCGCCTCGCCCATCACCACCGACTACCTCATGATCGGGGCGGGCGCCACCTCGCTCGCGTTCGTCGACGCCCTCGTCGCGCACTCCTCGGCGACGGTGCTCATCGTGGATGCACACGATGCTCCGGGTGGCCACTGGAACGACGCCTATCCGTTCGTGCGATTGCATCAACCGTCGGCGTACTACGGCGTCGACTCGCTCCCGCTGGGAACCGGAGGGCGCGACGCTACCGGCATCAACGCCGGCATGGATGAACTGGCCTCCGGCGCCGAGGTGCGGAGCTACTTCGAACGCGTGCTGCGGGAGCGGCTGCTCTCGACGCGTCGGGTGACGTATCGGCCGCGCCATTGGGCCGAGGTGCGCGACGATGGCACTGCGCACATCTCGTCGCTCGTCACAGGAGACACCGTCGAGGTGCGCGCGGGGATGATCGTCGACGGAACACTCGCCCGCAGCGAAGTGCCTGCGACGCACCCGCCGCGTTATCTGGTGGCAGAGGGGGTGCACTGCGTCCCGCTCAACGCCCTGCCCACCGTCGCGCGCCCCGGCGCCCGCTACACCGTCGTTGGCTCCGGCAAGACTGGGATCGACGCGGTGCTCTGGTTGCTGGACCACGACGTCGATCCGAAACACATTCGCTGGATCATGCCGCGTGATGCGTGGATGCTCGACCGCGGTAACTACCAGATGCGGCCCGAGTGCTTCGACACGATGATCGGCGGGCTGATCGCACAGCTTGAGGCCATCGCGCTGGCCACCTCGACCGCCGATTGTTTCGCACGCGTGGAAGCCGCGGGACAGCTGGTCCGGCTCGATCCGAACGTGGAGCCCACCGCCTACAAGTGTTGCACCGTCTCGCCCACCGAGCTGCGCGCACTGCGGCGCGTGCGCGAAGTGATTCGCCTCGGTCACGTCCGGTCCGTGCGGCACGACGGCATTGAGCTCACACACGGCACCATTCCGCTGCACGAGGGCGAGATTGTCGTCGACTGCAGCTCGTCGGCGCTGCAACCGCCGCCCGGCGTAGCCGTCTTTGCCGAGCGGCGCATCAACCTGCAGATGCTTCGCACGTGCCAGCCGACATTCAGCGGCGCGATGATCGGGGTGGTGACCACCAGTGAGCCCGATCTGGCTCGGCGCAATGCACTCGCGCACCCGGTTAATGGACCGAATGTTCCGAAAGACTGGTTGCGCATGTGGGGCGACTCGATCCGCAATCGCGTGGCGTGGGGACAGCACCCCGTCGTCAATGCCTGGCTCGCGCAGACACGACTCGACTCGATCTCCGTTATGGCCCGCATGGTGCGGCCCGGTGAGTCGGACAAGGTGGCGATGCTCACTCGTCTGCGCGAGACGATGGGGCAGGCCGCCGCGCGACTCCCGGCGCTCCTCGCATAAGTCACTCGGAACGGCTCCACGCCGGGTACGAGTGGATCGTCGCTCGCGCGGACATAGTCGCTTCTGCCGGCGCCAGTTTAGAACAGGTGGTGCATGTCGCTGTCTAACCCAGTGTTGCAACTGACGAGCGAGCTATTGTGCGCTCACTTCGCTCGCTCTATATCATTCGCTCGCAGCTGAGCTCCAGCGTTAGCGAGACGATCGGTGTTGGCGTGAGAGCGTTTGGTGTGTGAATACCCCGCGGTGCCGCTGAACGGAACCGCCGGATCACAGGTGCGCAGCAACTCATATCAGAGAGACAGCATGGACAACGTGAACCTCGTGAAAAATCTCTACGACGCCTTTGGCCGCGGAGATGTCCCAACCGTTCTTGGTGTGATGAGTCCTGACATCCACTGGCATGAGGCGGAAAGCAACCCGTACATGCCAAGGGGCGAAGCATGGGTTGGTCCAGACGCCATCCTGAACAATCTGTTCGTGCGACTGGGGACAGAGTGTGACGGGTTCGCTGTCCATCCGAAGTTGTTCTACGATGCTGGCGACAGCGTGATCGTCGAAGCCCGGTACAGCGGAACGTACAAGGCGACCGGGAAGGTCATGGACGCGCAGGTGTGCCACGTCTGGGACGTGAAGGACGGCAAGGCAACCCGGTTCCAGCAGTACTTGGACACGGCGAAGTTTCAGGACGTCATGGGAGCGAGGTAGGGCGCGCGATTCGGAAAGTCCCGTTGCACGGCGTTGTCTCTGGGGCCGCCGGGGAGCGCGTCGGGTACTCCGGAACATCACGTGTGCACGCTGGCAAACATTGCATGCAGCTGACAGCCGCGCTGTTGTTGGCGCGCTGCGCGCGCTTGGTTGAATGCGGCTGCAGCTGATGCTTGGCGGTGAGGCAGCTGCAGACGAGCGGCCAGGGCTCGCGCACATGGCGGAGCCACCCACGGTTTGCGTGCACTCGCCCCGTTTCAGCGAATCCTCCTTCGCCGTCTGCGTCGAGAAATGCCGGAGACGCATCGACGTCTGGAGAGCGATGATCAGTGCCTCGTCGACACACACGCACCCAGCAACAAACCAGCGCGTCACCACTCGCTACCTTCACGTGATGTATCCCCTCGAGCACCTCCGCTCCGCCCTTGCCGACCGCTACACCGTCGAGCGCGAGTTAGGGCAGGGTGGGATGGCCACCGTCTACCTCGCGCGCGATCGCAAGCACGACCGACCCGTCGCGATCAAAGTCCTTCGCCCCGAGCTCGGATCGGCACTCGGCGCTCAGCGGTTCCTCCGTGAGATCCAAACCACGGCGGCGCTCCGTCACCCCAACATCCTCCCGCTCTTCGACTCCGGCGCGACCGACGCGGGACCCGACAGTCTGCTCTTCTACGTGATGCCGCTCGTCGAAGGTGAGTCGCTGCGCGCTCGACTCGATCGCGAGCACCAACTGCCCCTCGAAGACGCCCTCCGTATCGCCGACGAGGTGGCCGCAGCGCTGTCATATGCGCATGGCCGCGGGATCATCCATCGCGACATCAAGCCCGAAAACATTCTTCTCGAGAATGGCCGCGCCATCGTCGCAGACTTCGGGATCGCCCGGGCGGTGACGACCGACGGCGGCACTGCCCTCACCCAGACCGGCCTGGCTCTTGGTTCCCCGATCTACATGAGCCCTGAGCAGGGGATGGGCGAAGCCGCCCTCGACGGCCGCAGCGACCAGTACGCGCTCGGCTGTGTCCTCTACGAGATGCTGGCGGGCGAACCGCCCTATACTGGCGCAACCTCCCTCGCGATCGTCGCCAAGCGGCTGAGTGAGCCGGTGCCGAAGATCCGGACGCTGCGGGACTCGGTGCCAGAGAGCGTAGCGGCGGCGCTCACCCGGGCGCTCGCCAGGACTCCCGCCGACCGATTCGTTGACGTCGGCACGTTTGCGCGAGCGCTCGTCGCCGCCGAGCCCGTTTCTATCAGGTCCCCAGCCTCGCCACGTCGGTCGCGACGCCTGAGGCTCGGGCTGTTTGCCGCCATGCCTGCGGTGGTGGTCCTGGCGTTGAGCGCGCTCTGGCTCCGGAGCCGCGACGGGGGAGCACCGTTCCCGACCATCGGAAGCACGAGCCAGGTGACCCGCGATCTAGCGCTCGAACTTGACCCAGCGCTCTCGCCGGACGGGTCGACGATCGCCTACGCCCAAGGCACGCCGACGAAGCTCCAGGTCTACGTCCAGCCCGTCGCTGGTGGCCGGCCGATGGCACTGACCACCGACACCGCGGACAGCTTCCGGGCGCCTGCATGGTCTCCCGACGGGCGGTCCATCGCCTTCCAGGGGAAGGACGGCGTCTGGGTTGCCCCCGCTGGGGGCGGGGCGCCAAGACGGGTGGCGCAGCTAGACACCGCGTTGATGGCCGTAGGGTCGGGCTCGGTCTCGGCGGTGACAGGACTCTCATGGTCATCCGACGGCACTCGGATTGCCTACACGACCTTCGAGCCCGTCGTGAGTCTTACGCCGGTGGCGCCCGGCGGCGAGACGATTCGGCTCCAGACCCCGGCGTTTCCCGCCTCGCCCGCCTGGTCGCCTGACGGGAAGTGGGTCGCAGTGGCCGTCGGCAACTCCCCCTTCATCTTCGGCACGGGGTATCTCGGTAACGCTGGCAACAACGCAATCTTGCTCGTCCCCACCGCCGGCGGTCCTGCGGTCCCGGTCACAGACGGCACCTCCCTCAATCAGAGTCCGCAGTGGTCGCCCGACGGTCGGGCCCTCTATTGGATCTCCGACCGCGGGGGGAACCGGGATGTCTACCGAGTCCGGCTCGCCCCCACTGGCAGCCCTTTGGGACCTGCCGAGCGCGTCACAACCGGCCTCGACGCCCACAGCATCAGCCTCGCCGCGAACGGGTCGGCGCTGGCGTATTCCGTTTTCCGCACCTACTCCAACATCTCGTCCGTCCCGGTTCCGGCCGCAGGGGCTGGTGTCAGCGCCGCATTGGGCACGGAACTCACGAGTGGCCGGCAGACGATCGAGAGCGTGGAGGTTTCCGCGGACGCGCAGTGGCTGGTGTTTGACTCCGACCGGGGCGGCAACGCGGACCTGTACACGATGCCCGCGGTCGGCGGCGAGCCGGTCCGGATCACCAGCGATTCTGGAGGCGACTTCAGTGCCGTCTGGTCGAGGGACGGTCGCCGGATCGCCTTCCACTCTTTCCGGGGCGGCGTCCGCCGCGTCTACACGATGAGTGCCGACGGCACCGGGTTGGTCCAGCGGACCCTCGGCCGGACCAACGAGCTCGACCCGACCTGGTCTCCGGACGGCACCGCACTGGGTTTCGAGTCTGTGGGGAACGGCCAGATCACCCTCCGGGTCATGTCGCTCTCGGGGAAGGACTCATCCCGGGTCGTCTCGACGACCGGAGATTTTCTTCGCTGGTCGCCGACCGGTCCGTGGCTTGCCTTCCACGCCGCCGACGGCATCCGGCTGGTCGCGGCCAAAGGGGGGGCGAGCCGATTGCTGGTGGACAACGCCGTGGATGGCGGCGACGCCTTTATCACGGCGTGGGCACCGGACGGGAAAACGATCTACTACCTCTCTCAGCGACCGACCGGGTGGGCGATCCGCTCCGTGCATGCTGCGGGCGGGGCCAGCCGTGCGCTGGTGGACTTCCGCGATCCGGCCAGCCAGCCGGCGCGGTACGGATTTTCGTCCGACGGGCGGAAGTTCTACCTCACGATCGGGAGTAGCGAGAGCGACCTCTGGGTGATGCGATTGGAGGGGCGGTGACGGGGGCTCGTCATGTCCGCGGCCCTCGTGCGTCCGCTTGCGGAGGACACGGGTCGCAGGCTGCGATCACAGGTTGAAAAGCGGTGACAGGTGGAAAAGCGGTGACAGTGCGCTCATTTCACTGAGTGCACTGTCACCGCTCTTGCGTCCCCAGTTTCTCGGAGAATGAGTGCACTCGCACCGCGTTTTTGAGAAACTGATGTCGCTCACCGACCGAACACTGGTGCAGGGAAGTCAGCCGTCGCCCAAGCGCGTTTGAAGCGCACGTTCACCGCCGCCGCGTTGGCACGCTTGCCCTGCGCACGCAGACTCGCGACCAGTCCGGCCAGTGACCACCCGTTCTCCGGATGCCGCGTGAGATCTTCGCGAAACGCGCGCTCCGCCTCACGCGCGCGTCCCACTCGCAACAGCGCCGCGCCCAACTGCTGTCGCACCGGCAAATGCCAGGGTGGCGGCTCGTCGTACTTGAGCGCATCCTCGAGTGCAACGGCGCTCTGCAGCGTGGCCAGCGCGGCGGTGCTGTCGCCGTTCAGCATCTGAAGCTCTGCGGTTGCCGCACGTTCCGCGATCTCAACCAGCGCAGACGCAGGATTGATATCCCACAGCGTCACCGCCCTCACGCGTACGTCTCCACGCAGTGCGCGCAACAACATCAGTTCCGCGCTGGCGTGATCGCGATTGGATCGTGCTGCGTAGGCGAGCGTGCGGGCATAGTGCCAGAGTGCGCGGGGGTACGGCAGATCTTCTGCGGGCTCGGGAGCGGCCAGCACGTCGTCCCATCGCCCGAACCGCACCATCGCCAAGACTGGCAGCATGTAGTAGTGCTGCAACGCACCGAGCCCCGGCGCGCGCATCATCGTGGTGTCAACGAGCGCACGCGTCTGTCGCGCCGCGTCCATCGTTTCCGCCGATCGCCCGATCATCGATGCGGCGAACGCGAGGAAGTGGGCGTTGTGCGGATGCAGTGCAAGGCGATAGACACCATCCGCCGGCATATCAGCAATGTGATCGGCGTCCGCATGCAACGCGTGGATGTTTCGCGCAATGGCATCAGCGTAGCGTCCCACGCGGATATAGATGTGTCCAGGCATGTGGACCACATGGCCTGCGCCTGGCATCAACGACGGCAAACGTTCGGCACACGCCACCGCGCGCGACGGGAACGCTGCTTCGACGGCGTGGATGTAGTAGTGACACGCTCCCGCATGCCGCGGAGCACGCGCCACAGCCGACGTCAGCACTGCCACAGCACGCGCGCCATGCGGTTTCGGTTGCTTCCCAGGAAGCCAATAGTCCCACGGACCCAGCAGCATCTCAGACTCAGCGTAGAGCACAGCCGCATCGATGTCGCGCGGATACGTGCGCGCGAGTCGCGCCATTGCTCGTGCATATGCGGTGTCGAGTATCGTGCGCGCGGCGACTGGGATGCCAGTGTAGCGCGCGGTCAGTGCGCGAATGTATGCGCGTTCCGCATGTGTTGCCCGTTGCGCAAGTGTCGCCGCGCGCTGGACGGCGGCGTACGCGGCGACGCCCGATGCCGAGTCCATCAGCATGTTGATGTTCGGGCCAAGCGCGAACGCCTCGCCCCAGAAGCACATCGCGCACGCCGGGTCAAGCGACTGCGCGTACCGGAAACTTCGCACCGCATCCGGGTGATTGAATGCAAATGCGAGATTGAGGCCTTGGTCGAAGTACTGCTGCGCGAGCGGGGAGCGCGTTGAGATGGGATGGTGGTGGTCGCCAAGGCCGGACCAGAGCGGAACGGAATCGATGCGCGGCTGTCCAACGGTTGCGATCTGTGGCGGATGCTTGGCGAGTGCTGATACCTGCGCCTGTATCGGCACAACTACCGCGACGAAACACATGGTTGCTCGTCGAACCGAGTTGCGCGTCGCGACTGTGACAGTGTGCATCTGTCGTTGCTCTCGAGTGTCCGGTGCAGCGACGTGCGCATCGGGCGTGCCGTCTTGCGTGGCATGTCCGAGCGATTGGTTGCACGTCGACACTAAACAATGCCACGTGCACCGCTGAGACGAAACTGCCCAACGACGCGATGCCGCCACGTTCCGCTGTCCGTCGCGCGCTGACCGAGCCGTGGTGTACAAGGCAATGGTTGGGTTTGGTGGGCGCACCGACGCTGAGCGCCAGACGATCGCGGCGCCGCAAGCGTCCGCACGGCTCCGCCGCTACTTCACCGGCGCGAAGTACAGCAGATCATTCCCGTTCGCGTCCATCAGCGTGAGGCGGTCCGCCGTGCGAGTGTACTTCCGCTCGTTCCGCAGCAACTCCGTGTAGATCCCTTCCGCGCGCATTGCGGGTTCTGCACCCGCGATCTCCGTCATCGGGGAACATCGGTGACAGTGCACTCAAACCAGCGTAAAAAGTGGAACATCGGTGACAGTGCACGCAAACCAGCGAGTTGCGTGCACTGCCACCGGCATTCTTCTGTCACCCGTACTCTCGCAGCAAGTTGAGTGCACCGTCACCGACACTCCCGTCACCGATACTCCAAATCCGCGTTGGTGTTGGCACTGCGGCCGCTCGTCGGTGAGCAGGTGGTCATTTCGTGCGCTGGCCGTGTAGTAGACCTCACATTCATTTTACGGACGATCGCTGAACTGGACTCCCTCCGAGGCGCACGGAACTTGACGACACATCACCCGCCGGCTCTCACGACGATGATTGCTGCGTGCCTGCTTATCGGCGGTTGCGCGAAGACTCGGCCGAGCACCGTTCCCGCGCCCAATGATGGCAGCATTGCCTTTTCCCAGTCGGGGACGGGGAACCCGACGATCGTGCTCCAGTCAGGGCTCGGCGATGACCACAGTACGTGGTCATCCATCCTTCCAGCGTTAGCGCGCACAAGCGCGGTCTTTACCTATGACCGTCCAGGATACGGCAAGAGTGAAGGCACCACGCGCCCTCGCGACCCCTGCAGCATTGCGGAGGAGCTCCACCAACTGCTCCAGGCCTCGGGAATCGCTCCCCCATATCTCCTCGTGGGCCATTCCATCGGCGGACTCTATCAGTACGCATTCGCCAGGCGCTACCCAGATGACGTGGCCGGGTTGGTGTTGTTGGATCCCACGCACCCCGAGCACTGGGCGCGGATGCAACGCGACGCATCGGCGCAGGCAAGAGTGATCAAGGTCATGCGAGCCACGGTGTTTCGTGGGGCTGCGCGTCGCGAGTTCGACGACCAGGACAAATGCGTGCGTGGGCTGGAGTCGCAACAGCCTCTTGGCAAGCCCGTCCGCCTCCTCACGCGCTCCCGCTTTTCGGGTATCGAGGCTGGATCATTTGAGCAGATGGTGCATTCCCTCGAATCGGAATGGCAAGGATTGCTGGGCGCGGAACGGATCGAGCGAGTGTCCAGCGCGGGTCACTACATACACAAGGACCGGCCGAGGGCTGTTGTCGATGCCGTTGAAGCACTGGTGGCAGAAGTACGGGCGCGGACCGCTACGCCACCGCCAGCGAGCCGATGACGCCAACGGATTGCAACGGATAACCTGTGGCAGCGGGCAGGCCATCTCCGCCGCCCGCCGCTGAAAATAATTCGGTGATAACTCGGTGACAGTGCACTCAATACGGAAATACGGTGGCAGTGCAAGCAACTGCAATGCACGCACTGTCACCGTTTTCGCTGTTCTCGAGACGCGCTTCAGTGCACTGTCACCGCATTCACACACGTCACCCCAACGACCGACAGCGAGTTCTCGCCCCGCCAACTCCGCGTCTACTGCGCCGGTCTACAGTCAGCCAGCCAGAGCACAGATGGAAACGGCGACTCACGGTAGTCTTCGTATGTGCCCGTAAGACGTACACCTGAGCGCCGTCGCAGCGTAAGCGCGTAAACCGATTGCCCCGGCGCCAAAACGCAGACAATTTCCGTCTTGAACTGCGAATCACCCGGCAGCCTGATCGCCTTTTCCTCCCATGCGAGAATCGCGAACCGCACGCGATACGTGTCGCCGTCCCGGTCCACACGATCAACCGTTCCACTCAAAGTGAAGCTGCGTCCTCTGTATCGAAGTGGAATCTCGTTGGCATCCTTGTCGCGCTCTTTCGAGAGGCGATCGGCGAGCATCTGTGCGCTCATGACGGTTGGCGGCGCACCAGCGGCTGTCGCACTCCTGCCCTGAGATGCGGCAGTCACACCTGCGCGTCCACCTTTGATTTCTGCGAGCACAGCGCACATCTCAGTGCGGACATCCTCCTGTTTCGCCATCACGCCGGCACGCAAGCTGGCGCGCAGTTGCACGGTGGTGACAGTTGCCGTCGTAGTCGCCTGCGCCACGATTTGGAATGATCGCCGATTCGCGGCTTGTGGCTGCTCCATCAGCAGGCTGCCCGCTTCCGGCTCGGTCGCCAGCACGTCGTAGCCGCGCGCCAATACGACGCCACGGAGCTGATTGATTGCATCCGGGGTCGACAGATCAGCAATGCTCTGCGTCGATGTAAAGCGAAGACCGGTAATCGGATTGCCGTTTTTCGCAAAAGTCGCCTCGCACGTCTGCGCGCGAACCGATGCAACGGGCAGGAGCAACAGGACAAGTGCTGAAAGAAAACATCGCATGTGAACTCCGAAGTGTGTCGCGCGCTGGAGGGTGTCTCCCGGCGATACTACTTCGGTGCGGCATGGTCCAATGCCTGACATTGTGCGAGCTGTGGAATCGCGCTGGTGAACCGTAATTGTTCAGGGATGGAATTGCGGCTACGGCTGAGGAGATGATCGTTCAGGTCACTCATTGGAGCGCAGCGATGATCAGAGAAATGTGATGGGGCTAGCCCGATATCATGCCCATTCGAGCGTCGCAACTGCAACCGTCGCGTGACCGAGACTGTGCAGCAGCTTTCCGCCGTCGCGGATTGCTCAGCGCGTTACAAAACCGGCGACGCATCGCTCTATTCGTGGCCGAAGGCGCGACTAGAAGTTGCCACTTTCGACCCTCCACGTCGGGCGTTTACGCCGTAACCGAGACCGCAGTTGATCGGTGCCTCGCGGAAGCAAAGTCTTTGTGTCACCGTAGAAAGGTTTTCTTTGCGTGACGCTGCAGGGCCAGTTTGGCGGCTGCGGACGCCTAGTGTTACAATGCTACAAACTCAACACGCCACGCCGCGTCAAACGGGAGAGCACGTGAAGTCACATCTGTTCCACTGGCGCGTGTTTGCTGTTCGCATCGGCTGCATCACATTGAGCATCGGATGCAGCGGCGACAACACCACATCGCCGCAGCCAAGTCCAGACACGCTCGAACTGACCGCACCGATGGTCGACGCAACCCAAATTGTGCGCGTCTCGGCATTCGGCGCCCCAGCTGGAGTCGGACGATTCTCTCCAGTTTGGAGTGTGTACACTGCGAATGCCGAGGCGACTGTAGCGGCGGTAACAACCGGCCAAGTCGTTAACGTGCTCGCGAATGCTGGCAGCTCTGGTGATTTCGAGGTGCATACGCGTCGCGGATCGTCGCGGTATCTCGTGATTTACGATCATGTGCGCGATTTGCGTGTAGCGATTGGCACAACTGTTTCTGCCGGTACTGCACTCGGCCGCGTGATGACGTTTACTGGCGGGCTCGGTTGGACGGAGTTACAAATCAACGATGAAGGCGGTTCATCTGGCACGCTCGCGCGCTGCCCGCTGCAGTTTGGCAGCGCATCATTCAACGCGTTACACGTTGCCGCGTTCGAACGAACACCGGGTGCTGTGGGCAGCATTTGTCAGTTGCAGACGGTTGTGCCATAAGCGAAAGATTTGAACGTTCTACGGACGATGCGTTTCGAAACAGAAACAGTCGATGCAGTGACAGTGCAGGCAACTGTCCTTTGTTGAAACGGTGTCGAAACGGTGACAGTGCACTCATTCTTCCGGGTTTCTGGCGAACTGAGTGCACTGTCACTGATCCCGAGTGCGATGCCTAGCGGTGACGATGCCTATCGGTGACAGTGCACTCAGTCTTCCGGCTTTCTGGCAAACTGAGTGCACTGTCACCGCAGTCGACGTGCGCTGTCACCACACTCCCGGACCGCCAAACGTCACCTCAGCCACTCGACCGTGCAACCCCATCACGAATCGCCGCCTCAAGCACATCGACGTTGATATTGCTAAGTGTCCTGAACTTTATGCAATACCCGGTCACGCTGGCTTTGCCGAGAGCTTGGCAATACGTGTCGACTAAATACGTCTTGTCCTGAATACCCATGATGTAGACCGAGATTCCTGCCGTGTTTGCACTCATACCAATCTGATAGAACTCCCTCCTACTGCCATCGGCGTACGTCATCGTCTGAACGCCATAGCCAATGTTCGGGTTGGAGACGGTTCGCCCGCTCTCATTCTTGCCATCCAAGAACCACAGACGACAAGCTGGCATCAACGCTTGGATGATATCGTGCAGCGCTTGCATGTCACTGCGCTTGCGCTCCGGTTGCGCGGCGATGTGAGCTGTGATCTTCTTTTGCATGTTTATCTCGCGCTCCATGGCTCATGCTTTGCGGTGACAGTGCACATACATCCGTTACCAGGCTCACTGTTGCTCAACACAATCACCGTAAGCCGCTCGCCCAAACCAATCGCTCACCGCCGAACCATCGTCCCCAAAAACAACAACCGAACATTCGGATCCAAATCAACCGACGCTGGCTCCAAATCCGCCGCGAATGAGTACCGCCCATCGCGCGCAGTGAGTTCAACCCGCTCAACACGCACCTTCCCACCTGGCGTTGCAATGCCGATGTCAACCGACAGCACGAACGGCTCGCTCGGCTGCGACTGTCGCAGTTCAACGACCACCTGCTTCGCCGCCGCATCCCATCGCCAACTGCCTTCCAACTTCGGCACGCCGCCGCGATACAGCCACTGTTGAAAGAACGCGCCAAGATCGCGACCGGCAGCGCGCTCCATCGCGAGCCGGAAATCATCCGTTGTTGCATTTTTGTCGCGGAACCGTGCGTAGTAGTCACGGATGCCGGCCCAGAAACGGTCGTCGCCAATTTCCTGCCGCAACATGTGCAGTGTCCAACTGCCTTTCTGATACGTCATGCCCGTCGTGACATCGGCCATGTCGGCCAGATTCGCGTGGATCACGCGATAGTCAGGACGCTTTGTATCAAACTCGATGATGGAACGACGTGAGTCGCGAAGTCCGGCTACGAACTCGTCGCGCCCGTATGCATGTTCAATGAACAGTAGTGTGAAGTAGGTCGCGAAGCCTTCACTGAGCCAGACGTTGTCCCAGTCGCTCTCGGTGACCGCGTTACCGAACCACTGATGCGCAATTTCATGAATGACGACGTTGCGCCATCGCACCGGGCGTGTACCGGCCACGCTTCCGGCGCTGTAGAAGATGGCCGACGCTGCTTCCATCCCGCCGCTCACGGAATTGGATTGCACGTTGGCCAGTTTTTCATACGAGTAGGGGCCAATCCATTCACTGTAGAACGCGAGCGCGTCCTTCGTCGGCACCGCGAAATCATAGAAGCCAGCATCGCGCTGCTTCGCAAACACCCACGTCTCGATCGGGATGCCGTTGTAGTCGCCCACATGCTGCACCGCAAAGTGCGCCACGCCGAGTGCGTAGAGCCAGGGCGAAATGGGAACCGACTCGCGCCAGATTGTGCGTCGTGTGCCGCGCGTATCGTCAGTCTCCTCGACGCGTAATCCATTCGAGATCACCTGATAGTGCGACGGTGCCGTGACATCCATTTCCATCGTCGCCTTGTCGGCGATGTGATCGATCATCGGCAACCAGTGATGCCCTTTGTCCGGCCAGTTGTCGGAGAAGAATGCGCGGTCACCGTTCGGCGTCGGCTTGATCTGCAGGCCGTCGGCCGGAATGCCGGCGTAGCGCACAACCAGTTCGATCATCGTGCCCGCGGAAAGTGCACCGTCGAGCGTGATCACCAGTCGATCAGCGGCGTGCTGAAACACCAATACCCTGCCGCCGCGCGTCACTCCGCTGACACGCATGCCACGCCCCGCACGCGCGGGTGTCATGCCCGCCAAGTCGAGCGTGATCTGCGACAGGTCGCTGCGCTGCAACCGAAGGCGGACCATCGCCACGCCGTCAATGCGATCGGTGTTGTCGGTGAGTGTCAGCGCGAACCGGTAATGCTCAACATCGATGGGCTGGCGCGGATACGGGTCGGCGTGAAGCACGCTGACGATGCTCGCCAACAACATGAACGAGCGAAGGATCTGTGCGGCTGGCGTCATGACGATGAGAGCACGATGAGAGAGAGTTGTGTGCGGCGATGCAGTGTGCACAGGCATGCTGCTGGTTGTTCGCGTGCGACTTCTTCGCTTTCTACTTCTTCGCTTTCTACTTCTTCGCGTGCGACTTCTTCGCGTGCTACTTTTTCGCGTGCTACCTCTTCGTAGGCCCGCTGAACCAGATCGCGTTCGGCGCCTCCGATCGCGCAACTGCCAGATCAGGCCACGTATCACCATCCAGGTCACCAATCGCGACGCCATACACGACACCCTTTCCATCATTCCAGCGGACCTGCTCGAACGCCAGCTGCACGCCGCGGCTGGTATTGAAGAAAATTGTGCCAGTCCCTTCGGCTGCGCCAACAACGATGTCGCGCGTTCCATCCTTGTTTAAATCTGCAATTGCAATTGCACCGGCTTCCAGCGCGCCTGCACTGATCTCCTCGGCGTCCGCAAATCGTCGCTGTCCGAGATTGCGAAAGACGAGAATACGCTTCGACTCGAGATCACCGATCACAAAGTCCGTCATCCCGTCGCCATCGATGTCAGCCGCCGCCGCTGCCCGCACCGACACACGCGGCGCACCGATCGCCTGCGCCGCAACGCTAAACGCTCCGCGTCCATCATTCCACAACATCACACTCTGCCCGCCATCCCGATGCGGCACCAGCAGATCTATTGCGCCGTCACCGTCAACATCTGATGCGACAATAATCGTTGCAGACTGCGTCGGCAGCGGTGTGCACACCGGAAAGTTCGCTGCGCCATCGTTCAGACAGACGAAGCTCGGTCGTGGACTCGCCGGATTGCTGCTGCGGTTTGCGACGATGATGTCGGGGCGCTTGTCGCCATTCAGATCGGCAACGGTGACATACCGTGTCGACCATTCCGCCTGCCCGAACGTCCCCGCAGCGCGATAGTGACCCGTTGCGTCGCTGAGGTAAATGAGCTTCTTGTCGGGTCGATCATTGCTGACGACGAGATCCAACGTGCCATCGCCGTTCAGATCCGCCAACGCTGCCGTGTAGGTGCGATCCGCCGAATCACCGATCGCCTCGGTCGTGAACGTCGCTTTCCCGTCATTACGCAACACCAGATTGCGCAGCGGCCAATGCCGACCCTTCGCAAGAATGATGTCCAGATCACCGTCGCGATCGATGTCGCCGAGGCTGACGCTGGCGGAGGTTTCACTTGTCGTTTCGAGCAACTGCATGCGCTCGAAGGAGCGCATCTCGATCAGTCGCACACCGGACACCGGAACAAGGAACGCACTGGCAGTGAGCACCAGCCGGCAAGCGACGCCACACGTTGGGCGCGCTGTGCGATGGGGACTTGGCACGTGACTCTCAGAGTCGAGGCGCATGTCAGGGGAGTGCTGGGTGTGGCGAACAACGCGTTCCGGGAAGATACGCGCCGTGCGATGCGATGACTGCGGAGTTACGAGACGTACGGTGCAGCAGCGCGCTGCAGTCGCTTTTTACTTACGCGCGCGCCGCCAGTGCTGCTGCTCCGCGAAAGGACAATGCTGTCAGCCGCGAGCGCGCCGGTAGTGCACGACGACCGCGCCGTTGCGGAGCGGCTTCCCCGAGACCAGTTCGAGCTGTCGCGAGATGGTCGGCCCGCTCTGGTACAGAGTCGGGCCGTGGTCGACGATCCGAGGGTGGACGAGAAACATGTACTCGTCGGTCAGATCCAGCCGGTCAAGCTCGGTCGCGACTGTGCCGCTGCCGAGGAGCACGCCGGCCGGGGTTGCGTCCTTCAACTGCGTCACACGTCCACGCCGCGCGACAAGACTCGCTGACGTCAGTCCGGACGGAGCGCCAGACGGTGTCGGAGCCGTGTGAGTTCCGCGCCGGCAGCGCGTGCGAGTCCGCCGGCCACGGCCCGGATCGGCGACTGCACCGTGAACGCCGCCGCAATTGCGTACAATGTTCCCCAGCTGAATGATTCCTCGGCGCTGATGGCATAGATCGGCTCCCAACCGTGCGGCTGAAGCTTGGTTTTGAATCGCTCAAGTCCACGAAAGTTGTAGAAACGGCGTCCGTGGACGCGCACCAGCGCCAGCAGCGTGGTGAGCCAGACCGGGTTTGCGCCAGCCTGC
>JANNWU010000288.1:0-5212 GCA_031408755.1 Gemmatimonadaceae bacterium
TGCGTGTAAACCAAACGACGAAGGCGAGATCAACTTATCTCGCCTTCGTCGTTTACTCACGGCCGCTGGTCAACTATTGACGGCACTGCCCATTTGGATCGGGTTTCGGCTTATCCACCAGAACGCGATGACCAAGATTCGCAATCTCCGTCGCTGCGCTGGTTACGAGTGACGAGATCTGCACAATGCGATTGTAATTGATGTACTGCGGCTCGTCGGTCACTTGGTGATAGTCGGCGTGGCCGCCAGTGGTGAAGAACACCACCGGAATGCCGTATCGTGCGTATTCGTAATGATCGCTGCGGCAATAGATATTTTGTGGATGGCCATCCGCATCAAGGCTGTAGTCAAAGCGCAGGCCGACGCGCTTCTTGATGTTCACACGTTCAACCAGATCGCCAAGTTCTGTCGACAGGCGGCGTGATCCAACGAGCTGCACATAGCCAGCTCCACCATGAATCGCACCACCTTCCTTTGTCACGCCCGTGAAGTCCTCGGCACGACCACGTCCCACCATATCCATGTTGAGTTGCGCGACAATCGAATCGCGCGGCACCGTGGGATGATCGGTGAAATACTCTGATCCGAACAATCCCAGCTCCTCTGCGACGTGCCAGATAAAAAGCACTGAACGCTTGGGACGAGTGCTACCTGTCGCAAACTTTTCCGCAATCTCTAAAACAGCCATTGAACCGGAACCGTCATCATCGGCACCGTTGTAAATCGAATCCGGTCGCGCACCGTGCGCTGCGCGCATTGAGTCTTTGATGGCATTGATACGAACCCAATCTGCGGCCGTCGGATTTGGGCGGCCGTTGTCCGCACCCTGAGGCGCGGCGATTTGCATGAATGCTTTCACCGAATCGTGATCGACCGGCTCGTTGTCAAAGCCAACGTGATCGTTGTGCGCACCAATGGCGACAAACTGCCCGCGCATCGCCGGATCAGAACCACGAAGAATCGCAATCACATTCCGACCCGGCGCGCGATTCTCTTCGAAACTCACGCGTCCGTTGACCACCACACCCGGCTGACCGGTTCTCGCAGAATCAAGCGCCACACCCAGCATCGCTTGTGCTACGGCTTGCGTCGCGTAGAAATATGCCGGACGCGCCGTCGTGTCTTGCTGGCCACGGACCATCACATTCGCCTGCTGAAACGCCTGCTTCACGTAGCCGACGGGCATGAGGTCAATGCTCGCTACAACAATTGCAGCAGCATTTGGAAAACGCTGCGTGAGCTGCAAACGGTTGATCTGACTGTGATCGGGCTTTCCGCCCGGCCCAAGTCCAGTCTGTACCACAACCACCTTGCCTGCGCTCAGCTCGCGCGCCGGATATGTGGTCGAATCACCAAAGCGGCCACCATAGATCGCAGTTGCGCCGTTAAAGCTGCGCGCGCCAGCACCCTGATCGCGTGGTGCAAAATCAGTCCAGAGTTGAAACGTCGTCGCACCAACGCTGACGGTTGATGCCGACGCGACTTCGCGCTTGATCAGCGGATGCTGAAAGTACGTGCCGCTATCACCGGCTGGCTCCAGTCCAATCCGCCGCAATTCGCTGGCGATGTAGTCGGTGCCCTTGTCGTTGTAGATCGTGCCGGCCGCACGCCCCATCATCGAATCGTCGGCGAATTTGTACAGTCGAGTCATGACATCGCGGGCCGTAATCGCGCCCGTTGTCGCGGGTCCGACGAATTTGAGTGGCAGTTGTGCGGGCACACCAGCGTCGCGGGTTGGTGCCGCGCGGCGTGCAGCTGGTGGCTTAGCCATTTGGCCGGACAGGATGACGGGCACGATCAGCGCGAGCATGCTTACAGAGTGCCAACGGAAACGGTCAGCGTGCATTGGGCGGGGGATACAGGTGGGTGTGACGTGAACTCTCAGGCGTGATCGCACAATCGTTGCGTTCGACACCACGGCACCTTAGTCAGTTGCCAGCGGGACGGCGACTGGCGGGCCTGTCGAGCGCCGCGGAAAACAGGGAATGCTGTGACCCGAACGTCGAATTGCCGGGTTACGCTCATTGGAGCTTTCCGCGCGGGAACGCGGGTGGCGGAAAACAGCTTTCGTTGAAGTCACCGACATAAATCTGCGCCTTGAGCGGGCACGTCGAGAATGCGTCAGCAATATCAAAAAAATTGAGCTGCCAATCCTGGACGTCCAACGTACGCACCATCACACAGCAATCGGAATATTCTATGCGCATACGTCACCTGATCATAGGCATTTGCGCCGCCACCGGTACCGGCTGCAGTTCGGACAACAGCAGCGGCGGCGCCACGCCACCAATCATCCTCTCAAGCCAAGTCGCGTCGGTCGTCATCTCGCCGGTAAACGTGCTGCTCGCTCGCGGCGACACCGTGCGCCTGATCGCTGCAACGCGTGACATCAGCGGCGCACCACTGGTAGGCCGACGCGTGGTGTGGAGCAGCGAATTTCCCGCAGTCGCAACCGTTTCGGAATCTGGTCTCGTGACCGCAATTATCGGCGGAAGTTCATCGCGCATTACCGCGCAAAGTGAAGGCGCCAGCGGAACTGCAACGGTCACAACTGGCAACTGATTAACGCGCGAGAAAGTCGTATGCTACGCTGGATTGCATCCCAGCGCGCGTGATCGCACAACGCTGTTATGCGTTAATATTTTGGAGTCTCGGTCGCACTACAACCCCGACCCCTGAAACCGTCGCGCCAACTGTTCCATCCGCTCATCATTCTTGAGCTCCGCTTCAATCCGGATCTCTTCCGCATACGCTCGCAAGCACGGCTCGCCCCAGTAGTATCCAGTCGCGCGCTCCGCGAGCTGCGTTTCATCTACGCGCGTCGCCTCGAGCAACGCCCGTGTCGCGATGCGATCGTATTCAGGATCGTTACGCGGCGGCAAGCCGTAGAAACGACGCGGCATTTCGCCTTCGGCGTCGTCGCGCAGAAATGCCATGGACATGCGTGATCCTGCGTTGAGTGTGGTAATAATCGCACGGCTTGCAAAGCTAACAGAGCGAAGCGGTACGCCAATCCTCGTATGTCGAGAGATTCGGCACGCTAGTACTTCAGCACGCTCACATCCACATCGTCACTCCAGCGCAGAATGCCACCGGCAAGGTTGGACACCTGCGCAAAGCCTGCATTACGCAACTGCCGCGCCGCGTCTGCACCACGCTTTCCACTGCGACACATCACGACAATCTCTCGCGCACTGTCCATCGACGCCATCGAATCTGCAAGCGAACCAAGCGGCACCAAACGCGCGCCTGCAATACTCGCAATCTGCGCCTCGTACGGCTCGCGCACATCAATCAAGTCGAAATCGTCTCCACGAGAAATACGTTCATGCAATTGCATCGGCGTCAACTCTCGCACGTCGTCAACGTGCGTTTGTACACCGATCGCTGGCGTGCCGCAAAATTCATCGTAGTCAATCAGCGCAGTGATCGTCCGTGTACCACACGCCGGGCACGCAGGATCGCGACCAATCTGAATGCTACGAAACGTCATCGTCATCGCGTCAACCAACAACAATCGGCCAGACAACGTGTCGCCCACGCCGAGTATCAACTTCAGTGTCTCCGTCGCTTGAATTGTGCCGAGCAATCCAGGCAGCACGCCAAACACACCGCCCTCGGCGCAATTTGGTACCATACCAGGCGGTGGCGGCTCCGGATACAAACAGCGATAGCACGGTCCATCCGGCATCGCAAAAACCGATGCCTGCCCGTCAAACTGAAACACCGACCCATACACACTCGGCTTCCCCAACAGCACGCACGCGTCATTTGCGAGATAGCGCGTCGCAAAGTTATCGGTGCCATCTACCACGATATCGTACGCGCCAATAATCTCGAGCGCGTTCGCCGAGGTGAGCCAAGTGTCGTGCAACACGATGTTCACTTCCGGATTCAAATCATGCAGCCGATCGCGCGCGGATTCCAGTTTTGTGCGGCCAACATCGTTGGTCCCATGTACGATCTGCCGCTGCAAGTTGGTGACATCTACGCGATCGTGATCCACCAAGCCAAGTGTTCCGACACCCGCAGCCGCCAGATACAGCGCGACAGGTGACCCGAGCCCGCCAGCTCCAACAATCAACACCTTCGCCGCTTTCAACTTGCTCTGACCCGCGAGCCCAACGCTTGGCAGCGTCAAATGTCGGCTGTACCGCAGCAGCTCAGCCGATGATAGTGACGGTGTGGCGGTGTGATCGTGATGCGTGCCACTGTTGGGTGCGTCCACAATACAGTCCTGATTCGGGATGTCTCAAGCGTGTGCAGCAGCCAATCTCTGCGCAAGTCTCGACGCTGACGTGTCCATCGCATATCGTGCGCATGCGGTCTCTTTCTTCGGAGCGAACTATGAGTGGTGTACGCGTGCTGGTTGGCACCCGCAAAGGTGCGTTCGTGATGACGTCCGATAGCGCTCGAAAGAATTGGAAGGTCGACGGGCCGCACTTTCCGGGCTGGGAGGTCTACCATGTGAAAGGGTCGCCTGTTGATCCAAATCGCCTCTATGCGTCGCAATCGAGCGGATGGTTTGGCCAACTCATTCAACGCTCAGATGATGGCGGCGCAACCTGGGCAACCATGGACAATTCGTTTGCCTACGACGGGATTCCGGGCACGCATATGTGGTACGACGGCACGCCGCATCCGTGGGAGTTTAAACGTGTGTGGCATCTCGAACCATCGTTGACTGAACGTGATGTTGTGTACGCCGGCGTTGAGGACGCGGCGATCTTCAAGTCGAGTGACGGTGGTGCGAGCTGGGCCGAGCTCTCCGGCTTGCGCGGTCACGGTTCAGGACCGCAATGGCAGCCAGGCGCCGGTGGTTTGTGCCTGCACACGATCGTACTTGATTCCACCAACGCGAATCGAATCTTCGTCGCAATCTCGGCCGCTGGCGCGTTCCGCACTGAAGACGGCGGCGTCACGTGGACACCGATCAACAAAGGCCTACGCTCAGCAGAAATCCCCGATCATGATTCTGAGGTGGGGCATTGTGTGCACCGAATTGCGATGCACAAATCCAACCCGCAACGCCTCTACATGCAGAAGCACTGGGATGTGATGCGCAGCGATGATGGTGGTGACAATTGGCATGAAGTCAGCGGCAACTTGCCCACCGATTTTGGTTTTCCGATTGAAGTGCACTCGCACGAACCGGACACGATTTACGTAGTGCCAATCACCAGCGACGCGCACCATTTTCCGCCAGATGGAA
>JANNWU010000289.1:0-21309 GCA_031408755.1 Gemmatimonadaceae bacterium
TTTTTGTGTCGCAGATTCCCGGCCATCTTCAGTACACGAAGGAACACGAGTACGTCGCCGGCGCTGCCGATGCAGACATCGTGACCATCGGCATTACCGATTTCGCACAAGGCGAGTTGGGCGACATCGTGTATTTAGATCTGCCGAAAGTCGGTGCCAAATTCGGTGAGCACGCGGTCTTCGGCACGATCGAAGCGGTGAAGGCAGTCAGCGAACTGTACTCGCCGCTGGCCGGTGAAGTTGTTGAAGTGAACCCGCGGCTTGATGCAGAGCCGGCGCTCGTGAACACGGATCCGTTCGGCGATGGGTGGATGATCAAGCTGAAGATGGCCGACAAGAGTGCGCGCGCCGCACTCATGACCGCTGACGCCTACAAGTCGCTACTCGGCGAGTAACGCTGGCTGAACAGACTAGGCAGTTGCAGCACACGCGAGATAGCAGACGCTGAAATAGCATACGGCGAAACAGAACGGGCCGACTCCAGCGATGGGAGTCGGCCCGTTTTGCAACGCACATTGACGCTACGACTTCGCGTACTCTTCCATCGGCAAGCAACTACACACCAAGTTCCGATCGCCGAACGCGCTTTCGATGCGTCCAACCGTCGGCCAGAACTTTGCCGAGCGAACCCACGCGGCCGGGAACGCGGCCTGCTCACGTGAATACGCGTGTGTCCACGCATCGGAGATCACCGCACTTGCCGTGTGGGGAGCGTGCTTCAGCGGATTGTCATCACGCGGCAGTTCGCCACGCTCAACCTGCGCGATCTCTTCACGAATGCACAGCATCGCGTCAATGAATCGGTCGAGTTCGGCCTTGTTCTCACTCTCGGTTGGCTCGATCATCAGCGTGCCAGCCACAGGAAAGCTGACCGTCGGCGCGTGGAAGCCATAATCCATCAACCGCTTCGTGATGTCTTCCACCTCAATGCCAGCACTCGCTTTCAGCGGTCGCGGATCCACGATGCACTCGTGCGCGACTGTGCCGTTAGGACCTTGGTACAACACTGGGTACGCGTGCTCGAGTGCCTTCGCGATGTAATTCGCATTCAGAATTGCAACCTTCGTCGCATACGCCAATCCCTCGGCGCCCATCATCCGAATGTACAGATAGCTAATCGGCAAAATGCTCGCGCTCCCAAAGGGTGCAGCACTCACTGCTCCTGAACTCAGCGCTGTTCCCAGCCCTGATGGCGCATGGCCCGGCAGATGGGGCGCGAGATGCGCCGCCACGCCAATTGGTCCCATGCCAGGACCGCCGCCGCCATGCGGTATGCAGAAAGTTTTGTGCAAGTTGAGATGACACACATCCGCACCAACATCGCCTGGCCGACAGACACCGACCATCGCGTTCATGTTTGCGCCATCCATGTACACCTGACCGCCGTGCTTATGAATCTCGGCACAGATATCCGCGATATCAGCCTCAAATACGCCGTGCGTACTTGGATACGTGACCATCAACGCCGACAAATTCGCTGAATGCTCGGCAGCTTTTTCTTTCAAGTCCGCTACATCAATGTTGCCATTCGCTGCCGTCTTCACTGCAACCACCGTCATGCCACACATCACCGCGCTCGCGGGATTGGTGCCATGCGCGCTGGCAGGAATCAGACAGATGGTCCGATGCCCTTCACCGCGCGCCTGGTGATAACGACGGATGGTGAGTAGTCCAGCATACTCACCCTGCGAGCCGGCATTGGGCTGCAATGACACAGCCGCGAATCCGGTAACGTCAGCAAGCGCCGCTTCCAATTCCGTGAACATGAACGCGTAGCCCGCCGCCTGTTCGCGTGGAGCGAACGGATGCAACTGGCCGAACTCCGCCCACGTGACCGGATACATCTCGGTTGCCGCATTGAGCTTCATCGTGCAGCTGCCGAGTGCGATCATCGAATGGCAGAGCGACAGATCTTTCGCTTCGAGCTGCTTGATGTAGCGCAGCATCGCCGTTTCGCTGTGGTGCGTGTTGAACACCGGATGCGTCATGAATGGCGACGTGCGCGCAAAGCGTTCGTCATATCGCGGATTGGTCTCCGCCGCGACAGCATCCAGATCAAGTCCGTGCGCATCACCGCCATTAAACACTGACAAGAGCGTTGCAACATCAGCCAACGACGTCGTCTCATCTAGTGACACGCCAATGGAACCTTCACTCAGCCGGCGAAGGTTGATGCGCTGCGTTGCTGCGGCGGCCATGATGTCCTGCATGCCGTGCACGCCAACTTCCACGCGCACTGTGTCGAAGTAATTCTCGTGCAAAACCTGCAAACCAAGCTTGTCGAGACCGGCGACGAAAATGGCTGCCAATCGCTGTATTCGACGCGCGATGCTGGTCAAGCCAACTGGCCCGTGAAACACGCCGTACATACTTGCCATCACTGACAGCAACACCTGCGCTGTACACACATTGCTGGTTGCCTTCTCGCGACGAATATGCTGTTCACGAGTTTGCAAGGCCATGCGCAAAGCAGGCGCACCATGACTATCGCGACTCACGCCGATGATGCGTCCCGGCAACAGGCGCTTGAATTCGTCGCGTGTTGCGAAGAACGCGGCGTGTGGTCCGCCGTAACCCATCGGCACGCCAAAACGCTGTGCACTGCCAACCGCGATGTCTGCACCCCACTCGCCAGGAGGCGTGAGTAGCGTCAACGCCATCAGATCGGTCGCGGCCGTCACCAGCGCGCCAACTGCGTGTGCGCGCTCACAGAACGCGGAGTAATCCACCACCGCACCGTCGGTGGTCGGATACTGAATCAGCGCGCCAAAAAACTCATTTGTCAGCGTCGCAGTTGTTGCGTCGCCAGTTACCACTGTCCATCCGCGAGCCTCGGCGCGCGTCTGAATGACGGCGATCGTTTGCGGATGACAATCAGCCGCCACGAAGAATTTTGTGCGTTCGCCCGTTACCGCAGCGTGCGACAACGCCATCGCTTCCGCAGCCGACGTCGCCTCATCTAGCAGCGATGCATTCGCGATTGGCAGTCCGGTGAGTTCAATCACCATCGTCTGGAAATTCAGCAGCGCTTCCAGCCGACCCTGCGCAATCTCGGCCTGATAGGGCGTGTATGCGGTGTACCAACCCGGATTTTCAAGCACCGTGCGCTGAATAACCGTCGGCACAATTGTGTTGTAGTACCCTTGGCCCAGATACGACGTAAACACCTGATTCTGAGACGCAATCGACTTCAACCGCGTGATCGCTTCAAACTCGCTCTCTGCAGGCGGCAGATTGAGCAAGCGACGAAAGCGAATGGCTTCTGGAATCGTGGCGTCAACTAACGCGTCGAGAGTTTTGTAGCCCAGCGTGCCGAGCATCGCCTGAACTTCTTCGGGCGTCGGGCCGACGTGGCGTTGGATGAAACGCCCCGCATCGTCTAGCGCTGCGGGTACGGAGGTAGCAGAACGAACCGGAACGGCCATGCGACATTAACTCCACCGGCGCACAGTCCGCGCGCCAGATCGTCAGATTGGTATCGGAAGGCGGTGCCACGCACGGCGACTCCGGCGGGCCCAACGTAAAGGTAATCCCATCCCAGCGACCTCAGCGCCACCGGTTCTCGCCCTGCTCAACCTGCCCACACCTCTCGCAACACCTGCCACTCACACGCTGTGGTCGGGCGACGTACGACTGATGCGCAGCGCCCCTCGCAACGCCGTCCAGAACATGGCTTACGACGAAGCCATGCTTCGAACCGCCGCCGACACCGGTGCCACCCTCATTCGACTCTATACATGGGACGTGCCGTCGCTCTCGCTCGGGCGAAACCAAAAATGTGCTGGCATCTACAGCGCTGAACGCTGTGAGGCGCTGGCGGTGCCCGTGGTGCGACGGCTCACGGGCGGACGCGCTTTGCTCCACGGCAGGGAAATCACGTACTCCGTTGCCGCTCCAACTTTGGCAGCGCCCACGTTGCGCGGCGGTTACAACGCGATCAATGACTGTCTGCTCGTGACTCTTCAACAGCTAGGGGTGAAGGCGAGCGTCGCGGCGCCAGCGGCGCGCACAACCAGTCCCGATCTCGCGCCCTGCTTCGAGACCCCCGCGGCCGGCGAGCTGGTTGTCGGCTCACAGAAGCTGGTTGGTTCGGCGCAGCATCGCGATGCGCACGCGTTCCTGCAGCACGGCTCAATTCTGCTGAACGACGATCAGAGCCTTCTTGGCGCGCTCGCGCACGTCGCGCTACCACTCGTTCCGCCGCCTGCCACGCTGCGCACGCTGCTCGGCGACTCCCTCTCCATTGGCGTCGTTTTTGATGCGCTGCGAGATGCGTTTCGCGGTGTGACGACGGGGAGCTTCATTGAGTCTAGCGACGAGGATTTCTTTCCGGACCGTGTCGCCGAGGCGGCGAGTCGCTATCGTGATCCGCGATGGACGTGGCGTCGCTGATTGGCGGCGTTCCCTCCCACCCTGACGCACCCCTCGATGCCGAGTCTGCGCTGTCTTCGTTTGATGTTGCCGCCGTTACTCGTTGCATGCAGCGCGAGTAATGACACATCGAGCTCCGTCTCCGACGCGTCGACGGGCGGCACGATCGTGATTTCGTCGCCGGCTGAGCCAGATAATCTGATGCCGCCGGTGACGACGGCACTGTCGGGCAGACAGGTTGAAGATCTGATCTACGAACATCTGGCGAACATCGGCGCATCACAGAACACGGTTGGCGACAAAGATTTTACGCCAAGTCTGGCGCGAAGCTGGAGCTGGGCGCCCGATTCGCTTTCGATCAGTTTTCGGCTCGATTCTGCTGCGCGCTGGCACGATGGTAAACCGGTGCGCGCGAGGGATGTGCAATTTAGCGTCGCGTTGTATCTCAATCCTGCGTCCGGGTCAGCAACGACGACGCTACTGAGCAATATCGACTCGGCGTCCGTTCGCGATTCGTTGACTGCCGTGGTCTGGTTTAAAGCGCGTCGACCGGAGCAGTTCTTCGACATTGCGTATCAGGTATACATCCTGCCATCGCATCTGCTGGTGTCCACCGATCCGTCCAAACTTGCAGCGTCACCGCTTGCGATGGCACCAATTGGCAGTGGACCATTTCGTTTTGTGCGGTGGGATGCAAAGCAAACAATTGAGCTGGCGGCAGACAGCACCGGTGGTCGCCGACGCGCGCAACTCGATCGAGTCGTCTACACGATGGCGCCGGATCCGAACACCGCGTTCACTCGCGTTGCCGCCGGTGAAGCCGATGTGTTTGAAGCGGTACGTCCAGATAAGTTGGCTGAAGTTTCTGCTAATCCGCAGCTGCGGTTGTACCTGTTACCGTCGCTCGACTATAGCTATTTAGGTTTCAATTTGGTGGATTCGAAAACCAATCGCCCACATCGCATTTTCGGTGATGTGCGCGTGCGTCGCGCATTGACGATGGCGACTGATCGACGCAGTATCGTCGCGAACATTTACGACTCACTCGCGATTGTTTCACGCGGTCCATTCACCGCCGCTCAAGCCAGTTCAGACCCTACGTTGCTTCCAGTTGCATATAGCGTGGATAGTGCGAATGCGATCCTTGACGCCGCAGGTTGGGTGCGTGGTGTTGACTCACTGCGCAGTCGTAACGGCGTACCGTTTGCATTTAGCATCGCTGTTCCCACAACCAGCGTAGCGCGTATGCGTGCGGTAGTTCTGCTGCAAGAACAGTTTCGCCGCATCGGCGCAAACGCGACCATCGATCAGTCAGACATGGGCGGGTTTTTTCAGCGACTGAAATCGCGGAATTTTGATGCGATCATGGGTGCATTTCACGCCGATCCGAGCCCAGGAAGCGTGCGGGACGCGTGGAGCAGCGCGAGTGCAGCGAAAGACGGCAACAACTTTGGCGCCTATCGTAGCCCCGCTTTTGACGCACAGGTTGATAGTGGTACCGCCGCACTCGCACCCGATGTTATGCGCAAACACTTCGCCGCCGCATGGCGCATCATCGCGAACGACGCTCCATCAATCTGGCTCGCTGAGCCGCGACAGGCCGTGGTCATAAATTCGCGCTTCGTGACAACTGGCATGCGGCCCGATGCGTGGTGGGCGGCACTCGCACAGTGGCGGGTGCCAGCAGACAAGCGCATTACGCGCGATGCACCGGTGGTAGCAGGATCCGCGCGCTGACGCACGTCGCACCACGTATCACGGTATGCGCGCGCTAAGTCAGCGGTTGTGGCAGAGCGTTGTCGTATTGGCGATCGTCGCAACGGCGACGTTTGTGCTGATACGCCTCGCTCCCGGTGACCCATTCTCGGCGGCGCTTGAAAATTCTCGCATCACAGAAGCAGTGCGCGCCCAGTGGCGCGCGGCGTATGGGTTAGACGGGAGCATCGGCACACAGTATGTCCGGTGGATTGGATCTCTACTGCGCGGAGATCTTGGCTGGTCGACCAGCACCAATCAACCTGTGACAAGCGCCATTGCACACGCGCTGCCGCACTCCATATGGCTTATGGGTACTGCACTGAGTATCGCCTTCGCACTCGGAATGTCACTTGGAGCATGGCAGGCGGCGCGCCACAATCGCGGCGTTGATCGTGGTGTCGGTTTCGTGACGCTCCTTGGCGGTGCGCTGCCAGATTTCTGGCTTGCGCTCGTCATTTTGCTGAGTGGTGCGTATTGGCTGCGTCTCTTCCCCGTTGGTGGCGCATCCGATCCGCTCCTGCCTACGAATGCCTCCGCGCTCATCGTACTGCGTGATCGACTGATGCACTTAGTGCTACCAGTCACAACACTCGTGATCCTGATCACCGCTCCCGTTGCGCGACAACAGCGTGCCGCATTGCTCGATCGATTAGGCGCGGAGTGGGTGCGCACCGCAACAGCCAAAGGTGTCAGCGCAGGCAAAGTGTTTCGTCGACACGCTTGGCGCACAGCATTGGGTCCAATCATTACCCTCGGCGGTCTCGCATTACCTGCGCTCGTTGGTGGTGCAGTCTTTGTTGAGCACGTATTCGCGTGGCCTGGCATGGGTCAACTCGCCGCCGGCGCAGTCGCGTCGCGCGATTATCACTTGGTTGTCGGCTGCGCGATGGTTGGTGCACTTCTCGTTGTTATTGGATCGGCGTTGGCAGATGTCGTGACGCAATACCTCGATCCACGCACCGTGACCGATGCATCAACGCCCGCCGCCGCATGACAGCGTTTCTCGCCAGTGGTGGTGATTGGCAGAGTGTGCTGCGCCGACTGCGCGTCGATCAACGCAGCACGTTCGCGGCTGGTGCACTGATCAGCATTGCTGCGTTGGTGCTCTTCGGTCCGCTGCTGACAGCATACAAACCGTTTGAACAGCTTGACATCGCGAATCTCGTCAACGCGCGACCGTCGTCGCAGCATCTTCTAGGCACCGATGCGTTTTCACGGGACGTACTGTCGCGCGTCTTGAGTGGCGGACGCATTTCACTCGTTGTGGCGCTCAGTGCCGTCTTTATCGAAACAGCTATTGGCGTGACGTGGGGTATGATCGCTGGACTCGCTGCGAGCCGCATCGATGCATTCATGATGCGATGCGTGGATGCAGCGATGAGTGTACCGCGCGTGCTGCTGCTGCTCGCAATTCTGGCGACCGCTCCACAGCTCCCGGTCTGGCTGCTCGTCGTCTTGCTCGGCGCGACCGGTTGGTTTGGCACCGCGAGATTGGTGCGCAGTGAAGTGCGCGCGTTGCGCAATACAGATTTTGTACTGGCAGCGCGCGCGCTTGGCGCCGAGTCTTCCCGACTCGCGATTCGGCATGTGTTGCCGCATGTGGTTGGGCCGGTACTCGTCGCGTCGACACTCGCGGTCGGACAGGTGATCGTGCTCGAAGCAGGGCTCAGTTGGCTCGGCATCGGCGTGCGGCCGCCGCAACCAAGTTGGGGCAACATCATTCGTGACGGCACAGAGTTCCTCGCTACCGCTCCGTGGGTGTCGATTGCCCCAGGTGCATTCCTCGTGATCGTCGTACTCGCCGTCAGCGCTTTAGGTGATGGGTTGCGCGACGCGCTCGCTCCCCGGCACCTTCCTCGTTGATGACCGAACCACATCACGCTCCGAACGACGCTTTGCTGACGCTGACCAACGTCCGCGTCACCTTCCGCACCGCAGATGGCTTGATCACACCGGTGGACGGTGTGTCGTTTCACATCGCGCGTGGCGAAACGCTGGCGCTGGTGGGCGAGAGTGGCTGCGGCAAATCGCTGACCGCGCTCACCATCCTGCGACTGATTGACGCCCCAGGTCGGATTGAAGCTGGTAGCAGCATCGTATTCGACGGTCGCGAAATCCTGACACTCGGCGATAAAGAGCTGCGCAGCATTCGCGGTCAGCGGGCCGCCATGATCTTTCAAGAACCGATGACGGCGCTCAATCCTGTGTACTCGGCCGGTGCGCAGATCGCAGAAGTGGTCCGAACGCACACGAAAGCGAGCAAGGCTGAGGCGTGGCAGAAAGCGGTGGAAATGCTTGCTGCTGTGGGCATCCCGTCGCCCGAGATTCGCGCCAAGCAATTTCCTCATCAACTCTCTGGTGGTATGCGCCAGCGCGTGATGATTGCGATGGCGCTGGTGATGAATCCGTCGCTATTGATTGCGGATGAGCCAACTACGGCGCTTGATGTGACCATTCAAGCACAGTTGCTCGATCTGCTGCGCGAAGCGCAGCGCGCGCGTGGCGCGTCAATGTTGCTCATCACGCACGACCTGGGCGTGGTGGCAGAATCGGCGCAGCGCGTGGCGGTGATGTACGCCGGACAAATCGTGGAAGAGGCGCCCGTGAACGCGCTGTTTGCATCGCCGCAGCATCCATACACAGAAGGACTCTTGGCTGCGATGCCGCGCGCTGGATCACGCCGCGAAAGACTGACGACGATTCCCGGCACGGTGCCGCCGCCCGGCGCGTGGCCCAGCGGCTGCCGATTTGCTGATCGCTGTGCATACGCGTGGAGCAAATGCACGGCCGAGGCGCCACCGCTGCACCAACTTGGGTCTGGTCGAAGCGCGCGCTGTCATCTGGTGGTCGAACCGGCACGACGCCGCGCTACGCACACGGAGACTGTCAGCGCATGAGTCATCCATTGCTGCGCGTATCAGGGCTGACGAAAGAGTTTCCGATTCGCGGCGGAATTCTCAATCGCGTGCAAGGCAGCGTGCGCGCTGTAACGCAGGTGTCATTCGATGTCGCAGCGGGTGAAACGCTTGCGGTGGTTGGTGAATCTGGCTGCGGCAAAACCACGACCGGCCGCTGTATTCTGCGCCTGATCGAGCCAACCGCTGGCAGCATTCATTTTGACGGCGTTGATCTGCGCGCACTCGGTGGTTCCGAACTGCGCAAAATACGTCGACAGATGCAGTTGGTATTCCAAGATCCGTACGCATCTTTGAATCCGCGAATGACAATCGGCGACACAGTGAAAGAGGGGTTGATCATTCACCGACTTGCCGAGGGCGCCGCCGCCGACAAGCGCGTGCTGTCACTGTTGGAGGAAGTAGGGCTTCGGTCTGAGTGGTCGCGTCGATATCCGCACGAATTTTCTGGCGGGCAGCGGCAGCGCGTTGGGATTGCCCGTGCGCTGGCGGTGGAACCGAAATTCATCGTGTTGGATGAACCCGAATCGGCGTTGGACGTGTCGGTGCAGGCGCAGGTGATCAACCTGCTGCAAGACTTACAGCGCGACCGCGGGCTCACCTATTTATTCATCGCGCACGACCTTGGCGTTGTCGAGCATCTCGCGACACGCGTGGCAGTGATGTACCTAGGCCGCATTGTTGAGATGGCAACAACCGAGACGTTGTTCAGCGCGCCGATAATGCCGTACACGCAAGCGCTACTCTCAGCGATTCCGCTGCCGGATCCAACGGCGCCGCGCGATCGTATTGTGCTCGAGGGTGATCCACCGTCACCGGCAAATCCGCCCAGCGGTTGCGTCTTTCATCCGCGGTGCTTTCATCCTGCGAAAGACGCAGCGTGCACGCAGTCGGTACCGGTGTTGGCGGAAAAGTCGCCGGGACATTGGGCTGCGTGTCTCAAGCAACATCCCGGTGCATCTGATTTCTTTTTGCCTGCCGCTGCGCTCCGCAGCCGACGAGCGTCCGTTTCTCAAGCGTCGTGATTGCCGTGCCTACTAATGTTGCTGCACATGCGCGACCGTCTATCGCGTCGAGCGATACCGCTTTCTTCGGCCATCCGCGTGGACTGGGCCTGCTGGCAGCGGCGGAGATGTGGGAGCGGTTTTCGTACTACGGCATGCGTGCGATTCTTGTGTTGTACCTCACGCGAGAGTTGCAATGGAGCGGTCAAGATGCGTCGCGCCTGTACGGCGCCTACACCGGTGCCGTGTATCTGACTCCAATGATCGGTGGCTACCTCGCTGATCGCTATCTGGGTACGCGACGATCGCTGGTCATTGGCGGTGTGATTATCGCGATGGGTCATTTTCTCATGGCCGTTCCCGGTATGTCGTTTTTCTACGCCGGACTTATCTCAGTCGCCATCGGTACTGGATTTTTCAAGCCGAATGTCTCGACGATGGTCGGCCAATTGTACGCCGAAGGTGATACGCGGCGCGATTCCGGATTCACCATTTTCTATAGCTGCTTTAATTTCGGCGCATTCCTCGCGCCGTTGATCTGTGGCTATCTCGCCGAAGACTCACGCTTTGGCTGGCACATTGGCTTCATGGCTGCAGGCGTCGGGATGGTGCTTGGCCTGATTGTCTATCTGCTCGGTCGCGATAAGTATTTACCCGGCGTTGGGTTTGCACCTGATCACACGCGTGACGCCGAAGCGGCGGCGGAAATCGGGCAACTGGGCAGCACGCTGTACGGCCGCAACGCGACGCTCGGTGCTCTTGGTGGTGCGCTTATCGCAACCGTTGCATCAATCAACACGTGGCTCGCCGTTGGATTGCCAGCGTGGCTCTTCTCGCTCTCTGGCGCAATGTCGCTGATGTACGGCATTATCATTGGTGCTGCCTTCACCGTCGCGCTGCTTGGCACGAGCGGTGACGAGCGTAATCGTGTGTGGGCGTTGGTCATGGTGTCAACATTCGTGGTGTTCTTCTGGCTGGTGTTCGAGCAGGCAGGAAGTTCGCTCACACTATTCGCAGATCGCGATACCGATCTCACACGCGGAGCATCGCTGTTTGGGATGGATCGGATTCCGGCGAGTTGGTTTCAGAGTGTGCAACCGCTCTGCATCATTCTGCTTGGCCCATTCGCTGGCTGGTTCTGGACATTTTTGCAGAAGCGCAATCGAGAACCGGCAACCACCATGAAGATGGTATTCGGCTTGTTCCTTGCCGGTGCTGGATTCTTCCTGTTGTACTTCGCCGGTCGAGAAGTTGATGCCGGTTCAAAGGTGTCACCGTTGTGGTTGGTTGGCGCGTATCTGCTGCACAGCTTTGGTGAGATCGCGCTCTACCCAGTCGGCTTGAGTTATGTAACGAAAGTCGCGCCTGCTCAGTTTGTTTCGCTGTTGATGGGGACGTGGTTTCTTGCGATCTCTGCCGCGAATTTTCTCGGTGGATTTATGGCAGGCCTCATCGACGAGATTCCCAGTCGCGCAACATTCTTTACGATTCCGACTGCGACTGCTTGGGGCGCCGGCATTCTGATGTTGATCAGCGTGCCACTGCTCCGCAAACTCACGCGAAGCGTTCCAGATGCGTAGCGTGCTGCGAAGGTACGCGTTGCTGCAATTGCCAGCGTCCGCCCACCAACACGCTTAAACACAATGCGCTAGAACGAGAACAGATTCGTAATCAGTGACCGCTCGCGCGCGCGTCGAGTCTCGTCAGGATCTTGCCAGAAGTTACGCGTAAAGTTGCCCGAGGTCAGTCGAAACTCCCACTGTCGCGAACGCAAGTCAGGATTCAACCCGTACGCGATGTCAAAGCGATAGAGACGACGCGACCGTGGGGGAACAGATAACAGAATCCCGGTTCCGACAGACGAACGCCACGGAGTATTCACTCCATACGGAGCGCGGCCAGCCCAAAGTTTTCCAGTCTCGCCAAATGCCACCACACCAATTTCGCCAAATCCCCATGGGCGCCCTAACGCTTGCCGTTGCTCTGCGCGCAAAATCATGCGACTCTCGCCGCCGTCCAGCGACTTGCGGAAACCGCGAAGGCCCGCGCGCGATGCACCGAACGACACCTGAAACGGCACACGCACATCATCTCCACCAGCGTATTCTGCCGACATAATCGACGTCGAGCGACGCGTTGGTTTGAAGTATGCCGCGGTGCGACCAGACGCCAACCGACCATCCCAGCCCGACCCTGATTTGCGGCCAGAGAAAATCCACTCCGTTCCAACAAAGCCACGCTGCGTGCCCCAACCAGCGTACAAGTCTCCAGACGCGAAAAAATCGCTGCTGGAAATTCCGCTGAACTTTACTTGTCGGCCAAGCTGACCACCAAACTGCACGCCAATCCGAAGATCCTGCACGCCGGTCAGCGCATCAAATCCCTCGACTGGCAAGAAGCGCATCGCTCGTCCGCCGAAGAGCAGATTCATGCGCAAAAATTCTTTCGGTGGCGCCGGTAATTTCGGGAGCACTTCGCCAAACGGAAATGCTCCGCTGTCTGAAATGACCACAGCCCCACCAATATCCTCGTCGTCGTAGCTCAGCGACGTGCCAGCCAGTAGCAGTGCGCCAGGACGACCAATTCGCGCAACGCCGCCCAGCGAAGCAAACGTGCGCGAGACTCGCTGAAATGGGAGGTCGCCAGTTGATCGGAGAAAGCGCACGTAGTCAGCGTCACGCCCAATCAGCGCGCGATAGCCGTAGCGCTGCAAATCCGTGACGAATGGATACCGCAACTCAATGTCGCTGCGATTGCCCAGCCCATACTGATTCCAGTTGAGGCTCGCTTGGATTGGCCGCCCAAAGGTCACAGCGGAGCGGAGGCGCATCGACAGCCCGTCGCGCAACGCTCCGTTGTCTCGAAACCCCGCCTCGACCAGCACGCCGCGTCCCATCAAATTGGCATTGCCGAGCTTGACCGCGCGCACTGCCTTGCCGCCAAAACTCAGGCCACCCAGCAAGGATACATCGTCGATCGTCGTCACAATGATCTGCACGCCGTCGCGATCTGGATACACCAATACGCGCGCGTCTTGAATGAACCACAGTGAACGCAGCACACGCTCCGTTTCCGAACGCTTAATCTCCGTGCATCGCTCGCCCTCTTTCAGCTGCACGTAGCGACGCAACGTCTGCACACGCGAATCTGCATGGAATTTCCGCAGAATTTTTGTCACTCGCGCTGACGACGCGGTTCGACCGCCAAATTGCGGGCCAGCAGGTTCAATTGACAAGCGTGTGATGCGTTCACCATTGCACCGTGCGCGTGACGAATCGCGTGGTGCAGACTGCGCACAGGCACTGCGCGCCGCGCCAATCACGAACACCGCGAGCACAACCGCACGCTTCACGATTTCCCCATCTTGCGTTTCAATTCGGCTAAACGCTCGTCGGCGCTTCGTGCGCGCGCCGCCGCACCCAAGTTCCGGTATTCGGCGGGCTCTGCGCGCGGCGCATCATCATCGTCTGATGCACCATCAGCCGTCGACTCACCGCGCGGTCCGATTCCCGTGACCGAGCGCAACTCCTCTTCCATTTCATTCACCGTTCGCTCAACCAGCGCAAGCTCGTCGTGCTGCACTGCAACCTTTCGCTCGAGCAACGCGATTGTACTCCGCTGCGACTCGGTGAAGCGCGCCGCCACCGTCACCGTTTCCTGATCGTCGATCTGTTGTGCGAGTTCTCCACGACGTTGAATCGTCGCCAATTCCGAACGCGCCGCATCAAGCCGCTGAGTCGACTGCGCGTATGCTACACGCACCTCATCACGCGCAACGCGCGCAATGGAGAGCGTGTGTTTCATCTCTGCCAGTTGGCGGCGCGATGACGGGTCACTAAACGACGACACGAGAGCAAGGACAGAGTAAGAAATCGACGACCGACAGCGTCACGCCAGAGTATCGCAAAGGCCGACCTCGCCGCAACCGTTTCTCATACACTTGTCACCGATCTGTTGCGCCAATCCGCGCCTGGCCTACGAGGCCAGCCGCCATCGCGCCTCGTCACTCACCTGCCGCATCAGGCGCTCCGGCGAATGCAGCCCAGGAAACAGCAAATGATCGCTGACCCGGTTGAGCGCTTGGCGAATCAGCGGAAACTCACTCGCCGCCCGCTCAAAGATCGGCTTCATCCCGGTGCTGTCCGCCAACCGGTGCTCCGCCGCGAGCAGAAAACCCTGCCGTCCCATTTCGTCGTAGTACGACATATCTGGCCCGCCGCGACGCCAGTGCTTCAGCGTGACATGATCGGGAAAGAGGCCAGAGAGCCAGAGCGCGTAGTTGCCAAGATGCTGTCGGACGAGAAAAGTCCGGCGCGGGTCGGCACCCGTGGCATCCGCCAAGAGCGCGCTTAACGTGGCGTACTTCTCGTCATCATGCTCGGCGATGCGGTGCGCGTGATCACCGTGCGCAAAGTGCACGACGATGCTCGCGACATAGTCAGCCACTGCACGTTCTGACTCACCGAAGTCGCGCAATGCGTGGCGCACGATCACATAGGCAAAAAGCGGTAGCGACGCGCGCGACGCACGCGCATCGGCATGCAGCGCCGCCAGCAGACGCGCATCATCAAGCAACGCGTCGAGCCCCTCATACCGCAGCGTCTCTTCTGCTGCTTCGAGCTCGCGCGTAGAATCGCGCGCCACCAGTCGAAGCGCGAGTTGCGCGTCGTTGCGCGTTAACGTGTGCCGCAGATCTGCTTGGATCATCGTTCGCTCCATGCATACAGGGTGCACTGCTCGTGTGTCGTGATATACACCAGAGCGACGCGCGCAACGCCTGCACGCAACACGGAGCCGTCAGTCTTTAACGCGTGGCCGTTCCGGCAGCACACGCATCGATCGACTGCTAATGGTGCGCTGCCGGGACGCGGGGGGTTAGCTTTCAACGCTCGGCTGTCTTGCTCCCGCTACCCGTCTGACGTGCTCCGTATCTGCATCCCGGTCCACAACGAAGCCACCACCATCGGCGTCCTCCTCTGGCGACTGCGATCGGTGTTTCAGGGCTTCTCACGGGAGTACGACGTCGTCGTCTTTGACGATGCGAGCACCGACGGCACGGCCGACGTGTTGGAACCGTACCGCGCCGTGATGCCGCTGACTGTCTTGTCTGGCGGCACACATCGCGGCTACGCCGCCAGCATCGACGCCCTCGTGCGGCATGTCGCGGCTGAAGATGAATACGCTCGACGCGATGCGATGGTGCTGCTGCAAGGCGACTTCACGGAGTCGCCCGAGCATCTGCCTGAGCTGGTCAAGCGATTTGAAGGTGGCGCGGATTTGGTGGCGGTCCATCGCACCGTCTCCAGCAGCACGCCCAAGGACGAGCGCAGGCTGCGCACGTGGGGGCGTTGGGCGGTCAAGCCGTTCTTGAAGCTTCCTCCGGTCGCTGATCCGTTTACAGGCTTTCGCCTGGTGCGCATTTCGGTGCTCCGCGACCTGATTCGCGCGATGGGCAATCAGCCGGTGTGCGCCGGCGACGGGTGGGCCGCGAACATCGATTTTGCGCTCAACGTGTCGCCATTCGCGCGTCGGATTGAAAATGTAGAGTTCGCGCCGCGCTACGATGTCCGGCAGCGCACGTCGCGCCGCCGCGGTTGGCCCGATGTCTTGGCGCTCTTCCATTGGGCACGCGCCAGTCGCGGCGCCAGTCGTCCGGTTCCAGGCACAAAGGCCAGCGGCGAGACAGCTCCGAGAGAGCGCACCCTAGGCGATCTGTTGGATGTCACGACGACGTCGACCGATCGCCCCACGCGGCCAGCTCGAACGGAACGCGGCGAGCGGTCGACGGCGCAAACCCAAAACACCCGCCCGCCGCGTGAGCCCCGGGAAGAACGCCCGCCGCGTGAGCCCCGGGAAGAACGGCCTGCTCGCGATGAGCGGGCCGAGCGTGAGCCCCGGGAAGAGAAAGTCGCACGGGCTGAGCGGCCCCCGCGTGAACCTCGCGCGGCTCGCCCCCCGCGCACTCCTCGTCCCGAACGCGAGCGAAGCATCGCCCCCGTTGATGCAACGGTCGACATGGAGCTCGACACAGATCTCGATTCGGCCGTAACATCTTCAGAGGCAGCTCCGCTAGACAGCGCAGTTCAACAGGAAGACGGTAACGGGCTCGACACGCGCCGCCCACGGAAGCGGCGTCGGCGTTCGCGGAAGGATCGTGGCGCCGGTCAGCCAGTTCTTGCGCCGGGCGAAGATGAGGTAGCAGACGCTTTGGCCGCTCTTCCAGATGCAGGAACGGCGGCATTAAATCGAACTGGTGGAGGCCGAACCGTCGTCACTGCAGACTCAGCGGATGACGGCGAGGAGGGTGACGATGATATTGGCGCCGCCACTGCCGGTGAGTCAGGTACGGCGGGTGAGGTGTCTAAGCGTCGTCGCCGCTCACGTCGCCGTCGCCGTTCGCGGCGCCCCGATGGTGCGGAAACAGGTGGAAGCGATGACGCAACCGAACCGTCCGCTCCCGCTGCACCAGAGTCGTCCACCGGCGAGTCAAGCTCGGACTGACTTGCTGGTTTCACTACCAGCGCTCATTCTGTGTCTTTAGCTCAGCCTGCGGGATCTCCATCGCTCGTCGTTTCGTGACAACGCACACACCGTCGCGCGCCTCGGCGCAGGACACTTTAGACGTGAACACTTCGCAGGCGGTGCCGCACGTTTATGTCATCAATCTCGATGGCAGTGATGCGCGTCTCGCTGCGGTGCAAGTACAGCTCGATGCTGCACAATTGTCGCATTCACGTGTCGCCGCGGTTGACGGGCGCGGCAAGCCCGCGTCGGCAATGCCGCAATACGACGCGCGCGAAGCTATGCGCTACATCGGGCGTGAAATGTTGGGTGGTGAAGTCGCGTGCTTTCTGAGTCATGTGGAATGCGCGAACCAGCTGCTGCAATCGGAGGCGCAGTATGCGCTGGTTGTTGAAGATGATGTGGTGCTACACCCAGATTTTTCGACGCACGTATCAGCCGCAATACGCTGGCTCGAAGCACATCCGGAACAGCCGTGGGACGTGATTAACGTTAGCTGCTCAGCGATCAAGTTCGCGACGCCGCTGCATCGGCTTGGGCAACAGACGCTGTTTCACGCGCACTATTTCGCGATGTCCACACTGTGCCTGCTCTGGAACCGACATGGCGCGGCCCAGTTTGTTGCGGCGAGCAATCAAATCTTTGCGCCCGTAGACATGTATCTCCGGTTTGCGCAGACTCGGAGCGGTCGCGGGCTCGCGATTTATCCACCGCTTGTACGACAGGTGGTAGGTGCGGGAAGTGAAATTGATACGTCGATGGTACCTCGATATCACAGTTCGCGGCGTGGCCTGCCGTACTTCCTTCGCAAGCAACGCCGCACGTTGCAAGGGAACATCATCGCGTTGCAGGGCTATATCAGAGCGAGGCTGAAGCGCCGATAACTGGATGCGGCAAGCGTGAGCATCCATTTGTGCCTGCTTGCATCGGAGCGAGGTTCACGAATTGATTATTCTTCAAGTGCATCTCGCGTCAGTTTTATCACCGCTGGAACGGCCCGCACACTTTTCGCTGAGGATTTGTCCGTAATGCTCGTTCGTTTTGTGACCATTCTTGGCGTTTTTGCGAGCTTCGCATCGTCGGCTGCTACGACGCCTGTGCAGCCCGTTCTCGCACCGCAGCAGGAGCAGGTGTTTTCCACGCGTGTGCCGCCGGTGGGCGAACGGCTTACCTATGATGTGAAATTCAGCGCGATCAAGGTTGGTAGTGGATTTATGGAAGCCGTTGGCTACGAGCCCGTTCGTGGCGTAAGCGCGTTGCACGTGCGCTTCGCGGTGCGCGGTGGGACGTTGTTTTATAAAGTGAATGACGTGCTTGAAAGCTGGATTGATACCGCACGCTTCATTTCGCTGCGCCACCATCAAGCGTTGCACGAAGGATCTCGCGATCGCGCCAAGCAGTTTGAATTCTTCCCTGACCGGCGGATGTATCAGCAAGATTCGCAACCGGAACAAGCCGGTATGCCGGATCCGCTGGACGAAGGTAGTTTTCTGTACTTCGTGCGACGCATTCCGCTTGAAGTTGGCCGCACGTACGAGTTCAATCGCTACTACAGGCCCGATCGCAACCCAGTCAAGATTGTGGTTGTGAAACGCGAGCGCATTCGTGTTCCAGCGGGTGAATTCAACGCAATCGTGATTCAACCGATCATTAAAGCGAAGGGATTGTTTAGCGAAGGTGGTCGCGCGCAAGTCTGGCTCTCGGATGATTCAGCGCGCGTGATGTTGCAGATGAAATCATCGTTGCCAATTGGCTCAATTAATCTGTATCTGCGCGAGTACCGACCGGCTGCCGGCGCCGCGTTGATTCGCGGCAACTGAACCGACGTTGCACATCGCGGTCGAAGCCATTTCGCTGTCGAAGAATGCTCGCGGAATGGGGCGATATGCGCGGAGTTTGTTAGCAGAGATGCCCGCGCAACGCGATCAGATTCGCTACTCGATTTTCGCGAAAGATGCAGCCGACGTTCGCATCCTCACCGAACAGCTCGCAGCCTTACCAAGAGTGATGGAGCGCGCAACGATTTTTCCCGCTAGCCAAATGGCGGACGTTGCGTGCGATGTGGCGTGGTATCCGTTCAACAAGATCGCGCATCACCCGCGCGTTGGTGCGATGGTGCCGACAATCCACGATCTCTTTCCGATGTTGCAGCTCGACGGCCGCTGGTGGAAAGTGCTCAAGCGATTTCGTGCGCGCAGACGCTACACTCGCGCAATTGCGTCAGCGGATCATATCATTACTGGTGCCACCGCAGCGCGCGATGAACTTGTGGCGCAGTTTGGAATCACGCCTGATCGTATCACCGTGGTTCCGCACGCCGCCGATGATTTTCGCCCTGGCTCCATCTCCGTAAATGTTGACGCGCTCTTAGCAAAATTGCGCGTTGGTGGACCGTTTTTGTTGGCCGTTGGCGCACAAGAATCTCGCAAGAACCTGAACATTCTGTACGAAGCACTCAGCTTGCTCGACGCGCGCGGCCGTGCGATACCACTCGTGCTCTGCGGACCACGGAGCGCGCATGGCTATCAGCATGGTGACGCCACGCCGCATTGGCTCAGACACGCAGGCTTTGTTTCCGACGATGAATTGGCGGCGCTCTACGCACGCGCAACTGCGCTGGTCTTTCCATCGCGGTATGAGGGTTTCGGTTTACCGGTGTTGGAAGCGCTCACAGTTGGCGGCGTGGTCATCTGCGCAAATGCCAGCACGCTCCCAGAAGTTGGCGGCGACGCGGCACTCTACTTTCATCCCGATGACGCGCAGGCACTTGGTGCGCAGATTCTTCGCCTGCTCGACGAGCCAGCGCTGCGCGACACTTTGCGCGCTGCAGGCGTCGTGCAAGCCGCAAAATTTTCGTGGGCACGCTCTGCGGTCGGCACGCTGGAGAGCTTTGATCGAGGAATTGCGGCCAAGCGCCGATAATGTGTCGGGCGAGCGAACATCACGCGACGGCGCGTTGTGCTCGGAGATGCATGCAACAAGGGCGGACCGATAAATTGGTCCGCCCTGTTCATTCGATCCTTCACGCTGCGAAAGGCTCAATAGCTACGCGGCGAGTTCACCTTGTCGCGTAGGCGTCGTGCAGCGCCGGGCGCAACCACCAGCATGACGCCGTACACCACCGCGCCGACCAGCAAAATCTTCACTGCCAAGCCGATCAGCGGGAAAAACAGAACGCCGATCACTTTCAGCAGAAACAGGCCGAGCAGCGCTACAACACCAATTGTAAAAATCGTCTTCAACATGATTGTCTCCCTCCGGGAAGTTCTCTCCCGAATACGCACGAATCACGCGTAGAGTTTCACGTCGCGTAAATTCCGCAGAACGGGCTTCCCTGAACTGATACATCGTGACACACACCACCGCTGACATTGCTGTAATTGGGGCCGGCGTAATCGGGCTCTGCTCGACCTTAGCGCTCGCTGACACGGGGTTGGACGTTGTGCTTATTGGCGACGCTCGCGCCGGTGAGGCGTCGCCAGCGGCCGGCGGCATTCTTGACGCAAGCCACGGTTTCCATGATGCGGCGATTCTGGAGATGCTGCGCAACGCGCGCGATCGGTGGCCCGACTTCGTGTCCAGCCTCCACGATCGAACTGGCGTTGCGATTCCGCTGAACCGTGACGGCGTGCTTGAGGTGGCTGCGACAATTCACGATGCGGAGCGACTGCGCGCGCTTGCCAGCACCGACCATGAGTGGTTTGACGCAGCGGCGCTCACCGCACTCGAACCCGCGCTCGCGCATTTACAGGGCGCCCTGCGCCACCGCGCAGACGGGGCGGTCAATCCACTCATTCTGCTGAAAGCGTTGAAGCAGGCTATCGGTCGTCACGTGCACGTCCGAGTGGTTCCGCATACCGCCGCGAGCATCCAGACGGCCGGACTGAACGACTCGGTCACCATCACCATTGCCGATGGCACCACGCTCTCGGCGATGCGAGTGGTCGTGGCGGGCGGCGCCTGGGCTGGCGCGCTCCCCGGGCTACCTCGATCGCTGCCGATCACGCCGGTGCATGGACAACTGATGTCCGTTGCGAGCAAGGCGCTGAGGCACGTCACGATGCTGGGCGATGGCTACGCCATTCCGCGGGGCGACGGTCGCACGATCATTGGTGCCACAAGCGAGCAGAAGGGTTTCGACGCGCAGCACACGCCAGACGGCGCGGCGCATGTTCGCCAGCTCGCGGCCGCGATTTTACCGTCGCTTGGCACTGCCGGCATGCTCAGCACATGGGCTGGCTTGCGGCCCATGTCACCCGATGGATTGCCATTGATCGGTCCCGACCCGTCGACCCCGTCAATCATTTACGCCTGCGGGCATTCGAAAAACGGCATTTTGTTGAGCCCGCTAACTGGAGCACTGGTCGCCGCCAGCGTTACCGGCGCAACGAGCGCAACCGATGGAACGGCGTTCAGCCCGTTACGGTTTTTCACCGCATACGATCAGGATGCTGCCAAAAACGTCGAGTAACCTCACTTTACATTTTAGCTAGTTAGTACCGCTTCCGATCCGTTTCGATCACCTCTAGCTTCTCTCTCACACTGGACGGCGCCACGGCGCGATAGCGGTAGAGGGCCGAGTTCTCGGCGCTCCCGCTCCGCATCAGGTGATGTCCCTGGACGTCGGGTCATGGAAGATCGCTTGTACCAGATCCTCGGCCGCCATCGTGCCGAGCCACTACCTGAGCGGAAGCCAAGCTGGCTGAAGGTCAAGGCACCGGGTGGCGAGAATTACATGC
>JANNWU010000290.1:0-7021 GCA_031408755.1 Gemmatimonadaceae bacterium
AACTATCCGTTCACCAACCCGACGGCTACTCACCGTACGGTATCCAAATATTCTTCACCTGCGTCGCGTACCGCAGAAACTCACGCCCCTCGCCCTGCGCGTGATTCGTCCAATCGCGCTGCGTCCACTCGGCCCACGAGCGCTTCATGTTGTCGGCCGATGCGCGCTCAACAGCGGTCGCGCCCTCCTTGCTGCCGAAGTACCAGATGCCGTCTACCTCGTCGTGCTCCGACAGTGTCTTGGTGAGCGTGTCGCGTGAGCCGGTCACGATATTCACCACACCTGCGGGTACATCCGACGTCTCAAGCACCTGATAGAAATCGGTTGCGGCAAGTGGGTGACGTTCACTCGGGATGATGACCGCAGTATTGCCCATCGCAATCACTGGCGCGAGTAGCGAGACGAAGCCGAGTAGCGGTGCGTCTGTCGGACAGATTAATGCCATGCTGCCGATCGCTTCATTCATCGCGAGCGTCACACCGCGCATCGGGACACTGTGCACCGCGCCATCGTACTTGTCGGCCCACGCCGCATATGTGAACAGGCGAGCGATGGAGCGATCAACTTCAAGTTGTCCGCCGCTGCCACCAAGCATGGCGTCAATCCGCGCGGCAAATTCACTGCTTCGCGCAGCTAAATTCTCAGCGATGTAGTACAAAATTTGCGCGCGATTGTGCGCTGTGGTGCGTGCCCACCCACGTGCACCAACAGCAGCAGCAACAGCATTTCGTATATCCTTGCGATTGCCATCGCCCACTTCACCAATCGCGTGACCATCAGGACCGCGCACTGTCACGCTGTAACCGCCATCGGGGCGCGCTTGCTTACCACCGATCAAAAATTTCGCCGTTCGATCAATCTCTGGAATACCGAAGGCAGTGTTCGCAGTCGTGGGTATCGCTGCAACTGCGGCAGGTTCTGCGGTCGCTGCGGCGCCCTTCTTCCACGTTGGTACCAGATACTCGTACATCCCTTCACGGCCACCTTCGCGTCCAAAACCGCTCTCTTTGTAGCCACCGAAGCCGGCCGCCGCATCGAACAAGTTGGTGGAGTTAATCCACAGAATTCCGCTCTTGATCTTCGGCGCAATATCCAATGCGAGATTGATATTCTCCGTCCAAATACTGCTCGCCAAACCGTACGGCGTGTTGTTCGCCATCTCGACCGCTTCACTCGGCGTGCGAAATGTCATCGACACCATCACGGGGCCGAAAATTTCTTCCTGCACAATGCGCGATGCGGGCGACACGCCGGTGAACAACGTTGGCGGATAAAAACATCCCTCTGACGGTACCGCCCACGACGGTTGCCACATCTGTCCACCTTCTGCAACACCGGCATCCACCAACGTGCGAATACGATCGAGTTGCACAGGATCGACAATCGCGCCCATATCGACCGTCTTATCAAGCGGCGAGCCGACGCGCAGATGCTCCATGCGCGTGCGAATTTTTTGCTCGAGCGTTTCGGCGACGCCTTCTTGAATCAGCATGCGCGATCCGGCGCAGCACACCTGTCCCTGATTGAACCAGATCGCGTCGACCACGCCTTCAACGACGCTATCCAAATCTGCGTCGTCAAACACAATGAACGGACTTTTTCCGCCGAGTTCGAGCGAAAGTTTGACGCCGGTTCCGGCGGTCGAACGTCGAATGAGTTTGCCAACTTCGGTGGAGCCCGTGAACGCAAGCTTGTCGAAGCCACGATGCGCAACCATCGCCTTGCCCGTTTCACCGTCACCAGTGACAACGTTGAAAACGCCTGCCGGCAATCCGGCATCGCGCGCAATCTCTGCAAAACAGAGCGCCGATAGTGGCGTGTACTCCGCCGGCTTCAGCACGACGGTGCAACCTGCGGCGAGAGCTGGCGCAATTTTCCACGCTAACATCAACAACGGAAAATTCCACGGAATAATCTGTCCGCAGACGCCCGCACCGGTGTAGCCCGCGAACTCGGTGTCGAGTAGTTGTGCCCAGCCCGCATGGTGGTAAAAATGCCGAGCAACAAGGGGAATATCGAGATCGCGCGTTTCGCGGATGGGTTTCCCATTGTCCATTGTTTCGAGCACTGACAGCAAGCGCGCATGTTTTTGCACGGCGCGGGCGAGTGCGTACAAGTGACGCGCACGGCCATGCCCACCAAGTGCTTGCCAGTGCGGCAATGCAGCGCGCGCGGCGTTCACTGCGAGGTCAACGTCGGCGTCCGAGCCTTGTGTGACTTTCGCAAGCAGCGTGCTGGTGGCGGGGTTATTGACGGCGAATGTTTTGCCGTGCTTGGTGAACTCCCCGTTTATGAAGTGACCGAACGTGCCAAGCTGGTGACGTTCGAGCCACTCTCGCACTGGCGCATCGGCTTCGGGCGCTGGACCGTAGTCCATGGTCTCAAAAATTTCTGCGACAGATGTCATGGAGTCTGAAAGCGATGAGTCGGAGCGCGGTGCACGCGGAGGCGTAATCGTGTGCAGCGTGTGACGATGATCACTGCATTGGCTGGCGATACGCAGCGGAGTAGCGACCAGTGATAAAGTGTTCGAGCTGTCGTTCGATATCAGTGAGCAACGCGCTCGCGCCAAAACGGAAGAGATCAGGCTTGAGCCAACGATCGCCCAATTCTTCCTTCATCAACGCCAGCCAATCGAGCGCGCCTTTTGCGGCGCGAATGCCGCCAGCGGGTTTGAACCCAACTATGTGACCGGTCTGCTCGTGATAGGCGCGAATCATGCGCACCATCACAAGTCCAACGGGCAGCGTCGCATTCTCTGGCTCTTTGCCGGTGCTTGTTTTGATGAAATCGGACCCCGCTTGCATCGCGACCATGCTCGCGCGCGCCACATTGGTCATCGTCGCGAGTTCGCCAGTTGCGAGGATCGACTTCATGTGCGCGTCACCGCAGGCATCACGAAAGCGTTTCACTTCGTCGTACAGAGCTGCCCAGTTTCCGGTGAGCACGTGCGCGCGCGTGACGACGATATCAATTTCCTGCGCGCCGGCGGCAACACTGGCTTTGATCTCTGCAATGCGTTGCTCCATCGGACTGAGTCCGGCGGGAAAACCAGTTGACACAGCCGCCACAGGAATGCCGCTGCCAGCGAGCGCTTCAACCGCCGTTGGCACCAGCGCGTGATACACACACACGGCGCCGGTGGTGATGCGCAGATGATTGATACCGAGCGCCTCGCGCACATCATCGCGTAACGGATTGCGTGCCTTCGCGCACAGCCGTCGTACGTTGCCCGGCGTATCGTCACCAGACAGTGTGGTGAGATCCATGCACGTGATCGCGCGCAGTAACCACGCCGCTTGCCACTCTTTTTTGACGGTACGCCGCGAGGGGATTGTGGCAGCGCGTCGTTCGACAGCGCTGCGATTGACGCGAATCGCGCGTACTACGTCGAGATCGAGCGGCGTACCTGGGTTCCGCTCGACGTGATCGCCAATAACGGTCGGCATTGTCGCTCGAACGAGCGTGGGCCGAGCCGGTACGGCACCGAGCGCGTTGTTGGGGGTGGGTCTGTTCGACGTCGTCATTCGGAAGACCTGCGCGAGGGATCAGCACACAGCGCGCGCGTGAGCAGCGATGTCGCAGATTCGTGGTCTGCGCAAGTTATTGCGCTGCGGCGCGCGAAGTAACGCCGCAGCCTCTAGTGTGGAATCGCTACGCAGGCGGTCGCCGTCCATCAGGTGCGCGGGTCGGGCGTGGACCACCCGGGCGCCGTCCGTTAGGTGGTGGACCTCCGGGCAACCGCCAGCCAATTCGCTGCTTCGCGACGCGTTAAAACTCTGCCGACCAGCGCATCATCGCCAGCCATTGTCGGCTCTCGTTCTTGACGTTGAGGTGTGACCTCCAGAACTACCGGAACAGCATTCGGACTGCGCACGCACTGCGCACGCACTAAGCGCGCACAGCGCACGCACGCGGCTAACGGCGTTACGCATTTCGCCCTAGCGCACAGCTACTCTTTCAAAATTCTTCTGTCACGTGTGCATGAGGCTGTGTCAGCTTTTTACAATGCAAACCGCACTATCGTTGGCGAGTATGGTTGCTGATCGACGCTGCTGACGATGGATTCTGAACGAACTCAGCAGAGTTGATGCACCATCATCTTGCATGCGTCGCGATGCCGCCACCGATCTGAGCCGGAAAGTTGCACTCGCGAGAATTATGCACACTGTGACACGTTTCCGACTCTATGGCTAACTCTCCGACGCTGGCGACGCCCCCATCCGCTCCGGCCGTATCTCCGACGCCTGAGCCATCCGCCGCCGCAATACCCGCTGCGGCAAATTCCGCCGCAACTGACGCATCCGCTGCTGCGACACCAAGTACGGCTGACGCGCAGGCTGCAGCGACACCAAGCACGGCTGGGGCACAGGCAGCTGAAAACGCGCCACCTGCCACGCTCCTGCCGTTGGCGCTGGAAGTGGTGTGGGGCGACATCACGCGTGTACCCGGCGACATGTATGTCGTGGGACACTACAACGGTGTTGAACCGCAAGGAGCAGAGCTCGCGATTGATCAACGGCTTGTGTCGCGACTCCCCAACGAACAACGAAGTTCGGAACGGCTGACGTTGACCCGACTGTCGCACTTGGGCCAGTTGACGCCCGACTTTGGCGACGTGGAGTTTTTCCCCGCGACTCTGAATGGTGACGAAGACACGTCAACCACGGTGACGCTTGTCGGAATGGGGTTTCCTGGCACGTACACGCGCGCACGACATCGTGAACTGATGGCGCGGATGGCGGGCAAGATCATGTCGCTGCCAGATATCAGTTCGCTCAATATGGTGTTGATTGGCAGCGGTGAAGGGACGCTGCGTGTCTGGGAAGCGTTGGATGGTTTGCTGGCAGCAATGGTGAGTTTTGCGCCGTCGGTGCAAGAAGGTGTGCCGTCGCGCCTGAGCGTGTTGCGCATTGTAGAACGAGACCTTGGCAAAGCGCGCGCGATTCACGCTGAACTTCAGGCGCGCGTGGAGTGGTACGCGCCGGTATTGGAAGCGGAGCGCATCAAGGTGACGGTTTCACCAACGGTTGTCGCGATTCCTGATCCGGATCACAGCAACAGTCAACTGAGTCAGGCAAATTTGTTTGCGCTGTTGATGGCGGCCGCATCCAGTGAATCTGGAGTGGCGGCGGCGCAGCAGTTGTTGGAGCGCGTTGATGTGAAATGCGATGCGCACGAAAGCATCACGGTACCGCAACTGATGGCAGCGCTAAAAGATGCCAGTGCAACCTTAGCATCGCAGTTCACTGAGCAAGATTCGCGTCGCGCGACAACTCTCACGGCAGAAGAGCGCGGGAAGTCTGGATTGACGGTGCCCAGTCGTCCGCTAGCGCGACCGGCGCGTCCGGTGGATCTGTTGCGCGTGCGTGTAGAAGGGTTTGACGGCGCATATAGCGACACTGCCGTGCGTCTGTCGTATGTGCGCGCTCCCGATGGTGTGCGTGTCGCGGCAATTACCGATATGGCGACGGTTGCGCAGCGCGTTATTCCGGTGGACTTTGCACTCATTCGTGAGCAAGTTGAACTGGTGCAGCGCGACGGTGCCGATGAAGCATCGCCTGATCAAATCTTACAGGCGGCGCGACTGTTACGACGGTTGCTGGTGCCGCCAGATCTTCGCGCACTGCTCACTGGCGCAAGTCAGTTGGTGCTCGATGTAGATCGCGACATGGCATCGGTGCCGTGGGAAGTGATGCAAGTTGATGCCGATGATCTCATGAGTTCCTCGGTACCGGTCGATGCGGCGATTGTGCACCTTGGAATGGCACGACCAATTGCACGCCAGTTGCGCACATCACTCAGTCCGTCGAATTCGCTGGATACGCTGGGTCGCGGACCGCTGCGTGCACTGATTATTGGTGATCCAGGCGACCCCGATGCGGGTTTCAGCCTACCCGGTGCGCGAACAGAAGCGCTGGCAATGCACGCGCTCTTCACATCGCTCGGCATGGAAGTGAAGCTCCTGCTCGGTGCGCCGGGCAGCAGCGACGGTAAGGAACCTGCAACGCGATCATCGGTGATCGATCTGCTTTCGCGTCGCACGCGTCCATATGATTTGCTGCATTACTGCGGGCACGGGACATTTGATCCGCTGGACGCCGCTGGCAGTGGCTGGTTGTTTGCCGATGGGGTGATGGGGCCAAATGAGATGGCACTCGCGCTGGAGAATGGCGCGCCGCCGTTGATTCTGGCGAACGCCTGTCTCACCGGTCGTTTGGCGTCTGTGAAAGCGCGCGATGGCGCGACGTCACGCGAGACGTGGAGTGAACTCGGGCTGGTGCCGAGTTTGGCCGACGCGGTGTTGAAGTATGGCGCGCGGAATTTTATTGGCACTTGTCGCGCGATCAGCGACGACGGCGCGGTGAAATTTGCTGACGTGTTTTATCGTCGTGTAATTCCTGCAAAGGCAGAGGCTGAACCGATCGGTGCGGCGCTGTTAGCGGCGCGTGATGCACTGTATTGCGAGCGGGCGACGTTCGGATCGTTGTGGGCCACGTACCAACACTTCGGCAACCCGGCGTGGCGGATGCGGACGCCGTTGGTGGTGGATGGGGATTAGGTATCTAAATCGTCGCCGACTTTACACGGGCACGCGATCAATGTCTGGAAGCTGATCGAAGTCGGTATCGAAAGTCAGGATTCGCCGAATACCGTGCGTGCGCATGACCGCGATGTGCACGGCATCGCGCGCAGAATGACGGCCGGCTCCGTGCACGATCAATTCGCGTGCGGCGAGCACATCCCCGCGCGTAATGGGCAGCACATCATCGACAATTTGCAGTAGCGCCTCTGTCGCTGGAAGAATCGCGTCACGACGGTTTATAGCGACATATCGGTGCAGAATTTCCTGCAACACTTCAGCGTCTGTCACGAGGCGCGCGCCTTCTCGAATCACTCGATCCAAGAGCTTAGCGGCGGCAAGCTTATTCGGGTGCGACGCGCCGACGAGGTACATCGGAACATTGGAATCGATGAAGATCACGGCAGTTCATGTCGTGCTGAGTAGCCAGCGACAATT
>JANNWU010000291.1:0-2554 GCA_031408755.1 Gemmatimonadaceae bacterium
CCCCAGCTGACGCAGCAGCGCAGGGGCCACTGGTTATCGGCGCGGCGGATCTGTTGACTTGCGGACCATGACCGCCCGTTGCATCCCCTGCACGCGGAACGAGGCGACGGCCAGCCCGCCCTCGGCGTTGGCGCCAGTACCCGCTGTAGTGCGCGCCGGTGTTGTGTCCCACCAACTCAGCTCGTGCGTGAGGGTGTCGCCACGAAGGGCGTAAACGCTATGCAGGACACGCGTCCCAACTTGGAACACACTGCGCAGCGCACCACCAAGGAACGTGTCCTCGAGCAGCACGCCGTTGGACTCGTCGGTAGCATACTGCCCCCGTTCACTGCGCTCCACGAGCAGTCGATATGGCCGGATGCCGCGCACTGTGTCGGCGTTGAAGATTGTTCGCCAGATGTACGCGTTCGGCTGCGTGTCCGGCGCAATTGTCAGTTCGATCGGAATCCGATTCCGCAACGAATCCGGCGGCGACAGCGTGGTGAGCGTGCCTTCCCAACGACCAACCCACGACGCAGGGAACGCGCGCTGCGCCGAAAGCGCGCTCGACGCGGTGCAGAGACAGAGTGCGGCGCGGCGCGCAAACCTGCCGAACCATATCCCGAGCGTCATTGTCACAAGCCTCATCGCTTCCTGCTTGACCTCGTCAGTGAACGTCCGTCGGATTCGTGCCATGGCTCACCTCTGTACATACACCAAACAAAACGCCTCTGGAACTGGGGACAACTCGGTCTCTGCTAGATTTCTGCACAACGATCGTTGTGATGGTCGCTCAGACGGGATCCCAGAGCGCAGACTCTTCATGCCAGGCACATCGCACACGCCTACAAAGTACCGGAGCAGCGAACTGTGACGACACATACGCCCAACGCGACGAACACCCCCGCCCCAATTCCCTTCACCCTCCCCGTCAGCGACACCGACGATCCGCTCGGCGTTCCAACGCAGATCGCGCACGGCTGCGACTACATGTTTCGCGACGGCGATGAACTGGAATTTTTTTACAACTTCCTCTCATACCAGTGGACGGTTGACGCGCGAATTGTGGGCGCGCGGTGCTACTTGGATGACAAAGATCGTGTCAGCGTTGACGTGTCGCGGTCGGTGCTATCGCGCGATGCTTTTGCACCGATGCTCGCCTTTTTGCAGCGCCGCTTTGTGACAATCGCGACGATGGAAGACGACATCGGCTATGTCGTGGGTTGGGAACTGCAGCACAACACAAGCGCATAGACTTCGAACCACGTCTATTTCACTGGCGTCAGCTTCGGCACACCGTGCAACAACGCGTCAATCGTCAAACTCGCCAACGCCGTTACGCCAATTGGCAATGCGCCCTCATCGACGACAAACAGTGGTGAGTGATTTGCCGGCGCGGTTGCAGGGTCGAGACCTTTTGGCGTCACGCCAAGAAAGATGAACAATCCGGGCACGCGCTGCATCAGCACCGAGAAATCCTCACTCGGCATAGACGGCGCACTTTCGAGCACGTTGGCATCGCCGAAGGTGCGGCGCAGCACACTTGTCGCACGGCTAAACCATCTGGGATCGTTGATCGTTGCGGGATAGCCATCGTCGGGGAGCGTGACGGAGACAGTCGCACCGTGCGCTGCGGAAACGTTGGTTGCGATGCGCGTGATTTGTTGCTTGATCAGCTCACGCGTCGCACTGCTGAAGGTGCGATATGTCCCCGCCATTACAGCACTATCCGGAATGATGTTTTCGCGTATGCCGCCATTGAACAATCCCACGGTGACAACGGCCGGTCCAGCAGTGAGATCAACACTGCGGCTGACAATTGTTTGCAACTCACCAACAATCTGCGCACCGATCACAATTGGATCGACACTGCGCCACGGCTGCGCTCCGTGCGCTTGCTTGCCGTGCACGACGACGCGCCAACTGTCGATACTCGCCATCATGCCGCCACTGCGCGTTGAGACTGTACCGACGGGGCCGGGCCATGTGTGCAAACCGTACACCGCCTGTACGCGTGGCGAATCAAACGCTCCGGCATCGAGCATACGTTGTGCACCACCGTTTCCCTCTTCATCGGGTTGAAAGAGGAAGGTGACAGAACCGGGAAGCTGCGCGCGCATACCGGCCAGCACTTCCGCAACACCCATCAACACTGCGGTGTGCGCATCGTGACCGCAGGCGTGCATGATACCGACAGCTTGACCGCCATACGGCGCCATCATTGTCGACGCGAATGGCAGGCCGGTCTGCTCAGTGACTGGCAACGCATCCATGTCGGCGCGGAGTGCAACGGCGGGACCGGGTCGACCGCCGCGCAACACGCCGATCACACCGTGTGCACCGGCGACATTGGTGCGCACTTCCATTCCTAATGCGCGCAGATGCGCTGCGACAACACCGGCGGTTCGGACTTCGAATCCCCCGAGTTCTGGGTGCGCGTGTAAGTCACGCCGCCAAGCGACGACTTTGGGATTGACGGCGGCGACGCGTGCCGACAGATCTCGGAGTACCGCGGTTGGAAGCGGCGGGGACAGCGGCGCGGGCGACTGCGCGCTGAGTGCGAGCGGCGTTAAAA
>JANNWU010000292.1:0-1590 GCA_031408755.1 Gemmatimonadaceae bacterium
GAACTCCGTCATCAGGATATCGCCCGGATGAATTGGTGCGAGCTTGCGAGCCATTGGATTCCGCCTTAGTGATAGTCCACGATCTCGACCGCATGCGCGCCGCCCGCGCGCCACGCGAAACAAATACGCCACTGGTCGTTCACGCGAATGCTGTGCTGCCCAGCACGATCTCCGCGTAACTTCTCCAGCCGGTTTCCCGGCGGCGCACGGAGATCATCGAGTGCCACTGCGGCATCGAGGAGTCGCAGCTTTTTCAACATGCTCGTCAGCAACTCTGACGGGAAACGCCGGACCCGCTCGCGCTGGAAGAGACGCTCCGTATCGCGGTCGGCGAAGCTCACGATCATACCGGAACATTACCGCATGGCGTTAATACCGTCAAGCGTTATGGTCGCCGCAAACGTCCGCCGTCGCACAGACCAAGGGGATGACACCTAGCACCACACATAGGCTGCAGATTGCCCGCTGGATGATTCGATCGCGCACCAACACTTCTGGCACTGTGTCTGCCTCGTGTCTTTGTTCGCTGGCAGACGACCCGCACACGCGCCTTGCGAACAGTGTGTAGTACGCAGATTTCCTTTGTACATACACTTGAAGCTCCGATGGCCACACGCTCGCGCCCGACCCCAAGCTCCGGCACCACGAAAGTATCTAAAACCTTTCGCCTCGCGCCCAGCAAGCTGGCGGCTGCGCAGAAAATCCTGAGCACCGCCACCGCCGCGGAGACCATTGAGACCGCCCTCGACATGGTCGTCTTTCGCCAAGAGTTGCTTGACGGGACGCACGCACTCCGTGGCGTCCGCATCACCTCGCCGGATCCGGAATGACGGGGCGCCGCGAGCGGCGCTACGCGATTGATTCCAATCTCTTCATCCGCGCGTTTCGAACAGACGCCGATCGCACGGCGCTGGATGACTTTCTGCAGGCATTCGCCCCGTTCTGTGTCCTCCCCGCGATCGTCGCACAGGAGTTGCTCGCCGGTGTCCGCACGCCGGCGGAAGCGCGGTTGCTCGACAAGCAGCTGATCGGTCGCTTCGCGCGGCGCAACCGTCTGCTCGCGCCATCAGCCGACAGCTGGCTGGAGTCCGGTCGCGTGCTCCGCGCCCTCGTGGAGGCGGAAGGGCTCGAGCTCTCGAAAGTGTCGAAGGCGTTCGGTAATGATGTGCTCCTCGCGCTCACCTGCCGATAGTACGGGCTCTGCCTCGTGACGGAAAACGCGCGCGACTTTACGCGGATCCGGCGACACCTGCGCTTCGACTTCGCGGACCCGTGGCCTGATGCCTCCTGACGCTGCTCGCTGACACCAGGCATAGGCTGCGGAGTGCCCGCGCGCGACGTGCTCCTGCTCACCGGAGGAATGCTATGTCCCGTGATGTGCCGTGTTGCACTGCAAAGTTGACTTCAGGTAGCGGGCTGCGTTGCGGGCACACAGGGTAGCCCAAAATGCCCGATGATCCGCTCGGCCACCTCGACGGCGGACAGCGTGGTCGTCTGCAGGCGGAGGTAGTCGCCGCGCGCTTCGAACACGCCATGCAAGTTCAACTGATACATCGCGTCGTCCGCGAGCAGGCGCGCCCGCGATGCCGC
>JANNWU010000293.1:0-2595 GCA_031408755.1 Gemmatimonadaceae bacterium
CGTTGAGCACTAACGAATCCGTTGACGCACGAAGTACGGTCCCTTGTAGTTCGTTGACGCCTTGGCCAAGCGCTGATTCCATCGCGACGATGCCGGGATTGGTCAACTTGACCCGCACCGGCGTCGCAACTGGTGTCGCGGTTGTTTTCGCTGGTACGTAGGCATAACACGCAGGCATTGTGAGCATCGCAACGCATGCGAGCCCAGCCCCGATCACACGACGAGCCGCGATACTCCGCGGCTCGTCGATGATCGCACGGTGACGCTGATACAAAATCACTTACACGCCGCCGGCTTGTCCTGTGCCGGCTGCGGGGCCATCGGATTCTGCAACCGCTCGTCAAAGCTGATCGGGAAGAAGCAGGGACGCTTGGTGGCGGCGCTGATCGCGAGCCACTTGTCGGCCGGTTGGTTAAAGCGGTAATGATCGGTGAGACGACGCGCTTGCAAGAACAAACCCACACGACGCTCGTGAATGAGCATGTCCTGCGCGGCGGGCACACCTGCCCATACTGGCTTACCATCAATTGCGCGCGCGTTGTTGATGCGCGCGGTGAATTCTGGCGTGTTGCTTGTCGCCAGCGCAGCTTCCGCGAGAATAAGCTGCATCTCACGCGCTGACGCGATGGTGTAACCCAAGAACTGCGTAGAGGCCTGACGGCAGCACTCATTGATCACCGCCGCGAGTGTTGCATCCTTCGCACCGTTCACCGGATCGGTGAGCTTGATTCCATCCAAGCCAGCCGTGACCACCGTGGCGGTGCCATTCACATATGGCCCACCGGCACGCAATTCAAGACGTTGATTCATTTCAAAGCCGGTGTTGAAATACCCACCGTTGTTCTGCGCGTTTGAGGTGAGACGGAAACGGTACGACGCCGTCATTATCGCCAGCGCCGCCGTTGCATCCGCATTTGCGCCCGCATCATTGATCAGCGGGTTGGCAGGGAACGCACGCGGCGCGCGCAATGTGCCCCAGACCGCCTTGCTGAAACGTGCACGCGCACGAAGCCCCAAGGCCTGACGCTGCGTCTCGGCATTTGAAAGCGCCTGACCTAACACCAGCGCCTTCGTGAAGTATGCGATCGCTGAATCGTGCACGGTTCGCATATTCGCTTCGCCGACGGATGCAGCAGCCACCTCTCGGTTCGATGAGATGATGAAGTCTTCGTAGTTCTCGGCGATGAACAAGTACGCCGTTCCCGCGAAGATGTACGCGCGCGCCAGATCATTGCGATTACGCAACCCGGTGGGCACCGTCTTGTCGTACGCCTCGAGCTTCGCGACGGTATAATCGCCTTGCCAACGCGCCTGACTGATGAACGGATACGTGCCGTTGCTATACTCGTTAATCGGGTCGCCGATGTCACCACCGTCTAGCAAATTCCAGTACTCACGGGACCCTGCCCACTGCAATTCGTCAGACGCGGCGCCGGAGACGCCAATAAGGCCGTTCACGGCGTTGTTTAGCGCTCCACCCAAACCGTTCGCGAGCGACGTCGCGGCGGTTGCATCAAGCGCATCCTCCGTCACCGCATTCACGTTCGCGACGTCGGTGTCAAACAGACCGCAGCCACTAAGCAAGGAGCCTGATGCCAGCAGCATCAGGGCGGTGGAGCGGAGTCGGCGAGCTGGTGTCATGAATCGATTATGCATCTCTCTGTCCTCCTCCAATTAGAAGCCGAAGTTGACTGCGAAGGAAAAGCGGCGAGGAATCGGAACGCCGAATGCTTCGGTGCTGGTCAAGAAGTTCTGATCCAACGTTGACGCAGAGCGATCGATTGCATTCGTCTCTGGGTCAACACCGGGGTACTTCGTCCACAGCAGCAGATTGCGACCTGACGCGGTGACGCTCAGCGTGCGGGCGCCAAGCTTGCTCGCGATTGTCGGCGAGAAATCATACGTCAGTGCCAGTTCGCGCCAGCGCATGAAGGTACCATCCTGTGCCTGGTTCAAGCCCGGCTCCAGCAGGCGACGATACTTCGTGACATACGTCTTCGCCGCATCCACGCGCTGCTGCGGCGTAGATGCCGGATTCAGCATGATCGCCTGAATCTCCGAGAACTCGCGCTTGTTTGAACCGATCGACGGGTGCTGCGAAAGGCGGAATCCGTCGGTCAGATTCTGCACCTTAAAACCAGTGCGGTATTCAAACAACGTTTGCACGCGCCAGTTTTTGGCGAAGCGATATGTGCCGCCGAGTGCGCCGGTCCAATCAGGAAACACATCGCCGTTGCGCTGCTCAAGAAGAATATTTGTGCCTTGATAGTCCGCAAGCAATGGCTGCAGTGTAGCCTGCACAGCCGATTCTTGAATGCTGCGCGGTGTCGCGAAGTACGCGAGCAACTCTGCTTCGGTTGCGGCAGTGCCACGTCCGTTAAAGTTGATCGGAAATTCGCCTGGGCCGAAGCATGTGATAGGCTTGCCAGCAGAGTTGATGCCTGGCGTGCTGCCACCGTTCGGACATGCCGTTGCAGGAAGCGGTGAGTACAACGAGCCAAGCGGGTCGCCTTGCTTCAGGAAGCCGCGATACCGGAAGTAACCCACCTTAATTGGCGGTGCACTCAGCGTCGTCAATGTCTGCTTCAAGTACGC
>JANNWU010000294.1:0-2872 GCA_031408755.1 Gemmatimonadaceae bacterium
GGCTTCATGGACGCTTTCACGTTCAAGTTCTCCGCACGTGAAGGCACCCCCGCGACGCGGATGCCTGAGAGTGAAACGGTAAGCGACGCTGTCGCGAGCGAACGACTGCAACGCTTGGTCGATACCGTGCGATCAATGAGCCGCGACGTGAACTTTGGATTGCTCGGAACGAAGTACGAGATCCTGATTGAGAAGCCCGCGAAACGCGGCGAACTGCTGCAGGGACGCACGCGCGATTACCGCACAATTCTGGTGCCTGGTGATCCGTCGCTGATTGGTTCCTATATGCATGTCGAAATCACTGGAACAACGGGACATACTTTCACTGGTGCGCCCATCGCCGCGCGTTCCGCACTACCGATGGCGGGCTAAACTCCTGAGTTAGAAGTTCGCCCTGGCTAACGCGTCGACATTGTTCACAATCATTCTGACGTCGTTGATCCCAAGCTGACGAGTAGTTCGTCGAGTTGGTCGAGCGCCTCAGGCATCGCGCCAGTCGATCCGGCAGCGGCATCAGCTGCGTCCTTCGAGGGATAGAGATCGTGCACCGCCACCAACGTTCGGCCGTCGATTTCATCGAAGGTCACCGTGGTGACTGTCACGCCGCCATCGCCTTCCTCGTTCGTCCAAACGAGACGCGAATTGGGTGTCACTTCCAGGTACGTGCCGAAGAACTCCATGGTCGAATCTTCGTGCGGGAAAACCAAACGGTACTCGCCTCCGACACGAGCATCCATCTCGCAGGACAGCAGAGTCATCCCGTACGATCGTGGCACCCACCACTGCCTGAATAGATCGGCCTTAGTCCACGCCTCAAACACGAGGTGCGCCGGACCGTTGACGGTTCGTGTGACGACGAGTTCGCGCTCCGACCTCCGTTCCACCGTCGTGCGGTGCTTCGCTGGGGCGGCTTCAGTTTCCTTTCTTTCGTCCATCGACGCTCTCCTTTCGTTTCAAGTTGTCTACAACCTTGTCCAACTCGTCAAAACGTGCGCTCCAGAGCTGGCGGTACCTGTCGATCCACTCGGCTTCTTCTTGCAAGCCGCGGTGGCCGAGCCTGCAGGTGCGCACGCGTCCAACCTTCTCCGTGGTGACAAGCCCCGCCTGCTCCAGCACGTCGACATGTTTCCTCATGCCCGTGAGGGTCATCTCGAACTTTTGGGCAAGCGTCGTGATCGAAGCGTCTGCACGCCCAAGTTGCTCGAGAACACCGCGCCGGGTGGCGTCAGAGAGTGCGCCGAAAGAGGCGTCGAAGGTAACATGCATATACTGAACCATATGGTTCAGTATATGCAATGCTGCGACGGGATGCAAGGGGAAGTCGGAGCGCCAGTTGCGTTGTCGGCTCCGGCGGCGACTCCACGCGGTTGAGTTGTCTGTTTCGCTTGCCGACAGTTGCAACGGCTGCAACGGCTGCAACGCTGGGCCACGGGGCAGACATAGTTACCACGTGCGAAATGCCGGCCAAACCACTGCAACACAACCCAACGAGCGTGTTGCTCAAAACACTATCGCGGGCGCAGAAATCACTAACGCTCGCGGCGAAATGATTCGGCGCGCGTGATTTTGTGCGGCGGGATAAACGCGATCGCGCAATTGTGTTGTCGTGCCAACCGCGTCATGGATTCTCCTCAGCATCATCGTTGGTCACGCTATCGGCGCCGCTCAACACACAATCGCGGCCGCGGTAGGCGTCTGCCTCTGTATCGCTATTGCGTGGTACGTCGCAGCGCGCGGCGCGGGTTCGCTTGTCGTCGCGGCGTGCCTCGTGTTAGCCGCCGCCGGAGCGGCGCGAGCCACCGCTGATCGATGGCAGAACGCGCGTTGTCGCGATCAGCTTGTGCGCGCTGCCACATTGGAGTTTGTGAGTGAGTTCGACGCGCACATTGGTGACGTTACTCCAGCGCGATTCCGTCACCGCACCAGCCAATGCTCCCTGTCTGGCGTCTTGCGCGCGCGCACTGAGATTGTCGGCGGGCAGTGGTATCACACCACCTCCCGCGCTGAACCAACGGCGCGCACCGTTCGTGTGACCGTCGCAACGGCGTCTCCACTGGCAACGGTGTCTTGGCGCGCACAGCTGCGCGCCGCTGGAGTGCGTCGAGTGGATTCCGTCTTCATGCGCGATGCGGCAATGGCGCGTGCATTGCTCCTCGCCGACATGCATCTAATTTCGCCAGAAATCCGGCGGCGATGGTCGCGCTCCGGGCTCGTGCATCTGCTTTCTGTATCTGGCGTGCATGTGGCGATTATTGCCGCTGCATTGCTCATGCTCGGTACCGCACTCCGACTCTCGCTGCGGCACGCAACGCTGCTCGCTATCGTCATGACTGCGCTCTATGTGACAATCCTCGGCCTGCCACCGCCGGCCGTGCGTTCTGCCGTGATGTTTGGCAGTCTCCTGATTGCAAAACTTCGACAACGCCCCACGTCTACTTGGTCGGTGCTCACACTGGGCGCTCTACTGCCAGTGTGCGTCGATTCGGCCGCGCCCATTGATCTCGGTTGGCAGCTTTCGGTGCTCGGTGTGGCTGCGCTGGCTGCAAGCGGCGCGCTGTTCAAGCGGCTCAAGTGGCACGGCGGCGGCTGGCGTATGAAATTGTCGCGAGAATTGACCACCAGTAGCATCGCCAGCACTGCGTCGATCCCTCTGATTGCGTGGTATTTCGGAACGATCAGCATTGTAGCGCCCGTCGCGAATCTGTTCGCGGCACCCCTCATTTCCGTGCTGCAACCCACGCTTTTTCTAGCGCTACTCTGCTCACCGTGGTTACCGCTTTCGCGCTTCGTGGCATCTGCGGCGCATCCGGTGTTGCAGTTGCTCGACGCTGTGGCGAATATGTTCTCGTCACCAAGTTGGGCCGCCGTGGCG
>JANNWU010000295.1:0-5666 GCA_031408755.1 Gemmatimonadaceae bacterium
TGACTTGCATGTGTTAAGCACGCCGCCAGCGTTCGTCCTGAGCCAGGATCAAACTCTCCAAGAAGAATTCAACTAGCTCGCTCGAAACGCCTCAATCCACCCATTACTGAACGTCTTGAGACGTTCCGGAATCAATTCAAATATCAGAGTTCAAACTCTCGCGCAGCGCTCTGCACGCTGTCGCTCAAACGAGTTCGCCTCGCACATTTATTTCTCTCGATTCAATTTTCAATCAGCGATCCACCGTTTCGGTGGGAGTCTTAAAGGATAAGCTTGTTAGCTGTGTCCGTCAAGCCCAACAGCGTCATTTTCCTTGCTCGCTCTCGCGTGCAAGATCAAACGGTTTTGCTGCGGGATGAGAAAGTAGGTCGAATCGGATCCGCATGCAACCCCTCTGTCAGCACGCGCCTGACACCAAGCGCACGCAAGGAAATCGCGCGAGTCTCACACATCCATCATTCAATCATCACACGACCAACATGTGCCGCGAAAGCACATCGGTCGTTAGCGAGAAACGCGTGGTGCCAACGCAATCCGCCACACGCCGCGCAGCATGTCCGACACAATCACGCTGCCAGCCGCACCGTCAACGCCCCAGATGTACGACGACGTCGCGGACAATGCTGTACCACTCACACGTCCCATTTTCGCGAGATCGCATCGACCATCAACATCCTTTGCAGCCGCCTCGCACGTGCCTAAATCGCCGCGCACATCAAGCGCGCGAATACCCGCGTTGTAGTACGCCGCGTACAACATGCCATTCACTTCATCGACATAGAAATTGTGCGTGCCAGCGTTGGCAATTCGGAGATATGCCACCTCGCGCATCGCAGCCCAGTTCGTCACGTCCACCACGTGAATATCACCTTGTGACGATGTACCGATTACGCCTGGACCTTCCTCGCCGACAATCGCGTACTTCGATCCACTCACAGAATCGCGCAACCAGACCACGTTGTGCACACTTCCGCCGACAGTCTGCACTCGACCGAGTAACACCGGACGCGCTGGCGTTCCACCTGCACGACCGCCGCCGATGTCATAGGCAGCCATGCCATTGTTCCATTCCGCCGACAGCAAGACACCGTCACGAACGTTGACATCATGTACAAATGGTGAGCCGAGCACTTGCACCCAGGTCTCGACTGGCGCACGCGGATCTGTGATGTCAACAATTACCAACTTTGCAGGATCATTGCCGCGCGGATCGATACACAAAAACGCATAGAGTCTGCCATTCACGCGCGACACCTGCGCCGTGTGCACACCGTTAACGGTATTTGGAGTTTCGTAGCGCCCGATCAACGCTGGACGCGTTGGATTCGCGAGATCGTAGAGCACAATTGCTCCGCGTGGTGACGGCTCAATTGCCACAACGAGCAGCGACGCATCGGCAACCACCTGCACATCACCCGTCTGACCCGCATCAGCCACGATCAGGCTATCAACCAATGCGGGCTGCGCAGCATTCAGATCCCAGATAAAAATTGCATTGCCACGCACCGAATTCCGCGTCCCCCACGTGGACGTGTACGCGTAGCGAGTGCCCACACTGATCTCACCGGTGAAACGGGACGGAGTAGCACCGGAGCCGAGCACCGCAAGCTCCGTGATAGTCCGAGTGATCGGCGGCTCCACCGGTGGCACCCCAGTGTTTCCGGTGCTGTCGCCCCCGCAAGCCACGCACGACGCAGCCAGAACCGCACTGCGGACAAACAGTTCAACTCGCATTCGCCCCCCCTCAGTCAGTGATCGTGCTGCATTCCGAGCATTACATCGGTGCGCGGACCGCCCGCACTCGCTCCATATCGCCCAACCCGCGCCGGCATTGTTCCGATACCCATCCGCAGTCCGAATGAAACGTGCCACGCCGCCGCGCGGCCGATGACGTCCTTCGGGTCGAGCAATACCGGAGATAGCAGCGGATGCGAGCGCGCATGCGTCGCCTCAAGGAACGCCGATGTCCGAATGTGCACGACCGCTGGTAACTCGTGCGCCAATTGACCAGAAAATAGCTGCCACCGCGTGAGCCCCTTGATAGTCAAATCTGTGGGCGGCAACTCCGTCCTGAACGGATTGAGAAGTCTCTCTTCCTCCGGGCGCGTGGTCTGCTCTGCCCGTAGCGACACCGACCACGCCTTGTGAGCGAATTGCGCTTCGCCAAGCGCAGAGCCGTAGTCGATAATCGATCGTCCTCGATAGCTGTCTTCGTTACGTGCCCACTCTACAAGTGCGTAGCGCAAGAATCGGCGCGCCGGTGACCACCGCACGCTGGCACTGGATTTCTGTTGGTCGAGCCCAAGAGCGCCCGGAAACTCCGGAGATCGAACCGAGGCGAGGCTCGCCTGCACTTCAACCGCTGGATCGATCCAAAAGCTCGCACGCACCGAGCGCGAGTCACCAAAGCGCGACCATTCTGGTCGCGAGGTCGGTGAAGTAGGTTCATCGCCATTGAAGATTGCCGCCTCGACCGCTGCCCACGTCGAAAATCGAACCGCAGCGATGAGCTGTATACGCTCAAGAATCTGCGCGAGATGATGGTTTGAGGGATATTTCGTTAGTGGGCGCACCATGGGATCGTCTGTACCAAACGGTACGATGCCCTTGCCAGCGGACAACGAAACTCGAATTGCTCCCAGCGTCTGCGAGCGCGTCAACATGAGTTCGTGCAATAGTGTGTGCGGATGCCGTCGATCAATGAAGCCCTCGCCCCAGATGCCAGCGACTGGTTCGCCGCCGGGCATCGTCCAAAGCTCCGCATTCAGCATCGCGGCGAGTTGCCAAGCGCTACGCGCACGCGACGCGCGAAACATTAGCATAGGCTGCGTGACCAACGCTTCAGTTCGCGCACGTCCAAAAATTGCTGGCGTACCCGTTGTCGAGAGCGCAGTTGCCATGACAGAGATAGAATCACCGCGCGGCGCAAGTTGCGGCGCGTGATCGCTATGCTGCGCCTCAAGAATTCCGGCGCATACTCCGCAGCAGAACAGCGTGTGAAAGATCACATTCATCGCACCGACGCTATCGCACGTATCGAGCCGACGCAAAGAGAAACGGCGGCCATCTCGAGGATGACCGCCGCTCAAATGCTCCGAGTAGGACTCGAACCTACAACCTACTGATTAAGAGTCAGCTGCTCTACCATTGAGCTATCGGAGCCAGATACTGCAACGCGCCAGGAGGGAATCGAACCCCCGACCCGCAGCTTAGAAGGCTGCCGCTCTATCCAACTGAGCTACTGGCGCTTCATCCTGCCGCACGTCGCTTACTCGTGCGGAGTCACACAAACATCGGGGCGGCCGGATTCGAACCGGCGACCTCCTGCTCCCAAAGCAGGCGCGCTACCAGGCTACGCTACGCCCCGCCAAGACCCCGAGATTAACGGAGTAGGGCGCCGTCGTCAACGGCTGAGGCTCCCGGTAATGGACGAGCCAAGCTTTGCAAGCAACAACGCAAGCGCACGACCGCGATGACTCACGCGCGCTTTCTCGTCGCGCGTTGCCTGCGCGAACGTGCGCAATAAATCATCACTGAAAAAGTATGGATCGTACCCGAACCCGTCATCACCGCGCGGCTCACCGATAATCTTGCCGTGCGCATATGCCGTCTGAACCACAGCCTGCGTGTGGTCCACATATGCAACGGCGCACGCGTAGAACGCTCGCCACGGTGCAGCGTGACCGCTCGTACTGCAAGCACGCAAGAGCTCGACGTTGTTGGCGAGGTCTTCATCGCAAGTTGACACGTCCACGCCTTCGTCACTGGCGAAACGGCGACTGCGAACTCCGGGGCGTCCATCTAAAGCGGCGACGCAGAGGCCCGAATCGTCGGCGAGACATGGCAAGCCAGTTCGCTCATGAAAATACCTTGCTTTGGCTACGGCGTTCTCCTCGAAGGAATCGAAAATCTCAATCCCCTCTTCGTCTGCACGCATTGCGACAGCAGCGTCATTGAGGCCGATCGCTGACACTCCGTATGATGTAAGCAACGGTAGCAGCTCGGCGAGTTTTCCCGCGCTTCGAGATGCGATAAGCCACTGCATGGCGCGAACGTTATACGCGCTTGACGCCGAGCGCGAGGACTTGCGCCGCATCAAGTGCTGCGATGCCAGCGGACGCGAGGTTGAGCAAGGCATCAAGCTGACCGCGATCGAACGTTGTATGCTCACCTGTGCCTTGCACTTCGACGAAGCGCCCGTCGTCAAGCATCACGACATTCATGTCGACTCCAGCGCGAACATCTTCGGGGTAATCGAGATCCAGCACGGCGATACCATCAACGATGCCAACGCTGACAGCAGCAACGCGATGCACTACCGGCGACGTTTCGAGAGCGCCCTGCTCCATTAACCAAGTAAATGCGTCACACACCGCTACGCATGCGCCCGTGATTGCTGCCGTTCGAGTACCACCGTCTGCCAGCAGCACGTCGCAGTCAATTTTTATCGTGCGTTCACCAAAATCGAAGCCACTGAGCATGGCACGCACACTACGCCCAATCAAACGCTGAATCTCTTGCGTGCGCCCACCAACTTGACCGCGCTCACGCGTTGTGCGCGTACGTGTTGCGCGCGGAAGCATCGCGTATTCAGCGGTTAGCCACCCCTGCTTGCTTCCCTTCCGCCAGCCCGGCACGCCTTCTTCGACGCTCGCCGTGCACAGCACCTTCGTTTCGCCGAAGCTGATCATGCACGACCCTTCGGCATACGGCGTCACCTGTCGCTCGATGGTGACTGGGCGCATCTCGTGTAGCGCGCGATTATACGAACGAATAAGCTCAGGCATCTGGCGAACCGGTGCGAAGTTTGGCGATGGTCGCCGTAGTGGAGTATCCGGGTGTCAGCGGAATAATTACCACCTCTCCGCCTCGCGCGCGCGTTTCGGTTGCGCCGACAACACTCAGCGGATTGTAATCACCACCTTTGACAATCACATCTGGCGTGAGCATCTCAATCAGTTCGAGCGGAGTATCCTGAGTAAACACCGTCACACAGTCCACGACCGACAGCGCAGCGAGAACGTACGCGCGATCGCCTTCCGATCGTACAGGTCGTGAGGGGCCTTTCAGCCGCTGAACCGACGCATCGCTGTTGATGCCAACAATCAGCACATCACCACAATTTCGTGCGCCCAGCAACACGTCAACATGACCGGGGTGCAGCAGATCGAAGACACCGTTCGTGAAGACCACGCGACCAGACTGCTTCGCGCGCCACGCTACGGCGTCATGCCAAGAACGAATGTTTTCGAGCGGCGAACGTGCACTCACTCAGGTCGCTCAACCGAAAAGCGATGCGTGACTGGGCGTGGTGCGATCGGAAACTTCATCGTGTCAGTGTATTGCGCGATCAGGCGGATCATTCCGTCCCGCCGGTCAACGCGAACATCGTACGCGGCATCGGGCAAGCCACCAATTGAGTCGGCAGAGGCGCGCATCCTGCTCTGCAGTCCATCGTCGGTGTCTGCCTTGGCGTACAGCAACGTCAGGCGCAGCGCGTCTTCATACTCATACGCGCGAATGTACACCTTTGCCGCGGGCCAGCCGAAAACGATCGCGGCGGCACCAATGGCGACCCACAGCAGGCACCCGCCGGAGCCACTTCCTCGTCGATTTACCATTGCGACTGTGCCCCTTCGATGACGTCGTTGACCAGTTTCTCGATC
>JANNWU010000296.1:0-1691 GCA_031408755.1 Gemmatimonadaceae bacterium
GTTCGTAACGGGTGGCAAAGTGACGCTTGAAACCGCGCGTGCGGTGCCACGAGAGGATGTTGAACAGTTGCTGCGTCGAGTTGTTGAATCGCAAGGATTACAACTCATCGCTGACACCGTAGCACGGCTATTCCGTGTAGAGCAGAAAGCGGAAGTTCGCCCGGTTGCTTCTACGTTATCCGACCCCTCATCCGGCTTTCGGTCGCAGGGAAGTAGTACATCCCAGCTGTACGTGATCCGACTCCGGCATGCGCGAGCAACGGAAGTCGCTGCTACGGTAAACGCTCTGTATGGGCGCGCGAGCGCGCTCGGTGAACTTGGTGCGCGGGCGGAGACGTTGAGTGAGCAAGTTCGTCGCTCACAGCAGCAGGCTCCTCGATCAAATGGCAGCAACGGAGAACCGATTCCAGCGACCGTTCCCGGTTCTGCGGGCACGCTCAGCGCCGATAACGCAATCGTGCCAGATCCGGGATCGAATGCGCTTCTCGTTCGCGGAACAGCGTCGGATTACGAGTTAGTCCAAGCGGCCGTCAAGGCACTCGACGTACGACCGCTTCAAGTGCTGATCGAAGTGCTCATTGCCGAAGTTCGGAAGGATCGATCGCTTTCCTACGGACTAGACATTGAGGTTCCGCAGTCCAAGATCGGCGGCAAACCGTCGGTCACTGCGGGCGGCTCACAAGCGGGACTTGGACTGGGTGATTTTGCACTGCGCCTGATGCGCATGGGATCCCCTAATATCAATGCGACACTTCGCGCTGCAGCAGCACGTGGCGATGCACGAATTCTGAGTCGACCAGTATTGCTGGCAGCGAACAATGAGTCCGCTGAGATTCTTGTTGGCTCACAACGCCCATTTGTGCAAGTGCAGCGGAGCCTGCCGACCGAGGCGGCGTCGCGCGATCAAGTGGTGCAGTACCGCGACGTTGGCACACGTCTCGTTGTTCGACCAACGATCAGCGCTGATGGTTACGTAGCGCTGCAAGTAACGCAGGAAGTGAATGCGGCTACGTCAGAGACGCAGTTCGATGCACCGATTATCTCGACGCGGACTGTGCAGACCCGGCTTGTTGTTCGCGACAGTCAAACAGTTGTCCTGGGTGGTTTGTCGGATCGACAGCGTGACTATGCGCAAGGCGGTATCCCGTTTCTCTCTTCGATTCCATTTGTAGGCGGTTTGTTTGGAAAGAGTACCCGGCGTACAACCGAAACTGAATTCTTCCTCTTCCTGACCCCACGAATCGTGCGTGATGATGACGACGTACAGCGAGTGACAGCTCCGTTCAAGGACCGGGCTATCAAGGCGGAACCATGACGCTGGCACTTGGTCAGATACTGATTGGGCAATCAGCCGCAATGGTTCAGTTACGCGCTGATATTCTGCGTATTGCCCCAACGAGAATTCCTGTTCTCATTGAGGGTGAAACTGGCACAGGGAAGGAGTTAGTGGCAAACGCGCTTCACTCGCTCGGCAAGAAGTCAGGCGAGTTCGTGGCAGTTAATGTCGCGGCGGTATCTGATTCGCTGTTTGAGTCACAAGTGTTCGGGCATCGACGTGGCGCATTTACCGGCGCGATTGCCGATCATCATGGATTTCTGGAGGCTGCGTCGCGCGGTACGCTCTTCCTAGACGAAATTTCTTCTTTGCCGTTGCATCTGCAACCGAAGTTGCTGCGAGTTCTAGAGACGGG
>JANNWU010000297.1:0-10392 GCA_031408755.1 Gemmatimonadaceae bacterium
TGTGCCTACCGCAGTGAGTGGTGCGCAAACATTCACGGCGCTGACCGCGGGCACCTATCACACCTGCGGCGTCTCCAACGCAGGCACCGCATTCTGTTGGGGAGCGAACAACTACGGCGAAGTTGGCGACGGCTCCACTACGCGACGCACCAGCCCTACGCCTGTCAGCGGTGCGCGCGCTTTCACATCGCTTGCCGCGCTCGGCCAGCATACCTGCGGACTTACCAGTCTTGGTGTTGCGTTCTGTTGGGGACGCAACATCGAAGCACAACTTGGTGTTGGACCAGGAAACCCACTACCAACAACGGTTCCAACGCGCGTTGTCACCTCGCAGCGGCTGATTGCGCTGGCGCCAGGCGAGACGCATACCTGCGCTCTCACTGGCAGCGGCGCTGCGTTCTGCTGGGGTAGCAATTTGAACGGACAACTCGGCGACGCGGGTACACAGCGCACCACACCCGCGGCAGTTTCTGGCGCGCAAACATTCGCGACGGTGAGCGCAGGGAGCCAACACTCGTGCGGTCTCACGAGTAGTGGTACCGCGTACTGTTGGGGCACGAACGGCAACGGTCAATTGGGTGATGGTACGCAGCTCGAACGTGGCGCACCGACTGTGGTGGTTGGCGGTATTGCATTCGCGAAAGTCAGCGCCGGCGCCCAACACACCTGCGGCCTGACGAGTGCTGGCTCCGCCTACTGCTGGGGCTCAAATCAGTTTGGTCAACTCGGCGACGGTACTACAAGCACACGATTCACGCCGGTACAAGTTGCTGGTGGAGTCGTGTTTAACGCGCTCAACGCTGGTGGATCACACACCTGTGCACTCATCGCCAATGGTGCTGCGTATTGCTGGGGTCTGAACAGCAATGGCCAGCTCGGCGACGGCACGTCGGTACCGCGATTGACGCCGACACTGGTAGTGGGAAGCACGCAATTCGTGAAGCTCGCGCTGTCGCCAAATGCCGGTAGTTCACATACCTGCGGTTTGACGAACGCCGGCGTCACGTATTGCTGGGGTTACAACGCGCTGGGGCAACTTGGCGATGGTTCAATTATTGATCGATTCGTACCAACCGTGGTGAGCGGCGTAATGAACTTTATCGATCTCACCACCGGAGGTGCGCATACGTGCGCGATCAACGCGGCCGGCGCCGCATCGTGCTGGGGCGCGAACATCTTCGGTCAACTTGGCGACGGATCAACCGCAAATCGGCCGATACCAACCGCCGTCGTTGGTGGTCGCGTGTTCAGCGAATTGGCGGCGAACGCGCAGACGTGCGGTCGAACATCGGCGGGCGAAACATTCTGTTGGGGATCCAACGGCAATGGTCAAGTCGGCGATGGAAGCACAACTAATCGGTCAATGCCAACACCGGTTGGCGGTGGTCAGTTATTGACGTCGTTGGCAGCCGGACAGCAGCATACCTGTGCTGTCTCAAGCACATCGACAACCCTCTGCTGGGGTAGCAACCTGCAATCGCAGCTTGGCTTGAATCTGCCTCCAATTCGCGCAGTCGCTGGCGGCATTGCATTCCGGGTTCCGTAAACTTTGACAGCGCATGCCCAGTGGAGCGCTAGCAATAACGCTGTCGCACCGCAGCGTCTCGCGGTGCGACAGCGTAGCCGCCGCACTCCGCTTCTACATTTTTGTGCTTGGCCCGCACGGTACGTTTCTTGTGGATGACTTATCACACGACCATTGCTGGCGTCGATGTCCAGCTGCTGAAAGATCGCGCGATCTTTCTTCCGGTGTCACGCACGCTCATCATCGCCGATGTCCACTGGGGCAAAGCCGCCAGCTTTCGCGCGTTCGGCATCCCAGTTCCGCGCGGCACTACACGCTCCGGACTCGAACGGCTGGATGCCGTTCTGCAAAGAACTGCCGCTGAACATCTGATTGTCCTCGGCGATTTGCTCCACGCGCGCAATGGTATGCAAGATGCCACAGTGCAGACGCTGATCGACTGGCGCGCGTCACGCAGTGCACTCGCCATCACGCTCGTGCGCGGTAATCACGATCGCAACGCTGGTGATCCGCCCGGTGCGTTAAATATTCAGTGCGTTGATGCACCGCTGCATGTCGGGCCGTTTGCACTGCACCATCATCCAACGGCGGATGCATCGGGCTACGTACTCGCAGGGCATGTGCATCCCGTGGTTCAACTCCGCGGTCGCGGCAAGCAACGGCTCACGCTCCCCTGTTTCGCCTTTGGACAATCAGGCGGAATACTGCCTGCGTTCGGCGAATTCACCGGCGGCGGTGTGATCGACTCCCGTGATTACGAACGACTCTTTGTCATCGCCGATGATATTGTCGTGCCACTCACACACGACGCCATCACTCATCTGCCGTAAGTCACACCTGGATACAACAGATTCAGCGACGCGAAGAGCAGTGGATAAAAGATGTATGGAAACACTTTCCATGCGAGAAAGTAGCCCACGAAATTCAACGCTGGTGTGCGCCAGATCAGATTCTGCCACACTCTACCCTTTTCCTCACCCACCAAAAGTGGAATTGCTGCGCTGCCGTCCATCGGAGGAAATGGCATCAAGTTGAACGCCGCCAGCAACAAGTTCATTGAGAACATTGCGCCGAGAAACAACGCGATCGCCGTGGTGACGCTGCCGCCGTCGGCCGCAGAAACGATATGTCCAAAGCTCACGCTCGCGGGTGCCGTGAACACACCCGTCCAATCACCAACACGAATCGCAATCGCAGCAATCAGCAGCAAAACGATGTTCGCCGCCGGGCCAGCCAACGCCATCCACGCTGAACGCTTCGGGTAACGCTGCGCCCACGCTGGATCGTACGGTGCACTCGCAAACCCAATTGGGAATCCCATTGTGAGTGCCGTCAGCAGCGGTAACACGACCATACCAATTGGCTCGCGCCGAATGTGTGGCATTGGGTCAAGCGAAACCTGACCGCCATGATACGCCGTCAGGTCACCACCCAACTTCGCTGCCCACGCGTGCGCCGCTTCATGCAACGTGGTAGAAAAGAGGAAGACCACGTAAAACGTCAGTCCTTCACCAATGTTCGGCATTCAGCGGGTGTTGAGAGAATCGAAGCGGTACGCATGCGTTGGATGAGCCGGTCGTGGCACCTCGTCCCATCTCACCCAACCACCCAACGCGTACGCGCACACTAAAGTTTAGCGCCCACCGCTAGTCGTCGCCGCTGGTGTTTGTGCTGTGGCTGGTACCCCCAGCAACCAGAACCCGAACCACTGCCGCAAGCGACCCAGTCGGTCCACCAGCAACCACGGCTCACCAGCCCGCGACAGGTCGTGGTTCGAGCGTGGATAGCGCACCAACTCGGCCGGAATCCCGCGCTTCTTGAGCGACGTGTACCAGATCTCAGCGCTGCCCATCGCGGTGCGGAAATCTTCTTCGCTCTGCACCAGCAACATCGGCGTACGCACCTTCTGCACATACCGAATTGGCGACAGTCGATCGTATAACGCCTGATTATCCCATGGCTTGCCGTAGAACTCGTATTCGGTGAGTCCCTGCGCGTCGCTCGCGCCATACCAGTAGGTCCAATCGGTGATTGTGCGGTCCGTCTGAATTGCTGCGAATCGATTCGTTTTCGTTGCGATCCACGTCGTCATAAAACCGCCGTAGCTGCCGCCGCTTGCGCCAAGTTTTGTGCTATCAACATCAGGGCGCTTCACAACGATATCCACCGCCTTCATCAGATCGTCATAGTCTTCCATGCCCCAGCGTCCGCGCGTGCTGTACGTGAAGTCCGCACCGTAGCCGCTTGATCCGCGCGGGTTAGTGAAGAGCACAAACATTCCCTGTGCTGCCAAGCTCTGAAATTCATCGAACCAATTTTCGCCGTACGCCGAGTGCGGGCCACCGTGGATGTAGAGCACCAGAGGATATTTCTTTCCGGTGACGTAGCCGTGCGGCTTCATCAACCATCCTTCAATTTCCAGATTGCCAACGCTGCGGTAGGTAATGCGCTCCGCATCACTCCATGCGACTTCGGCATTCAGTGCATCGTTGAAGTGCGTCACCTGCCGCTCTCTGGCACCGCTACCATCGGACACGAACAATTCTGTCGGGCGTGTCATCGATGTTGCGACATACGCCATCACGCTACCTGCATCACTCACCGACATGCCGCTCACGCGTCGCCGTCCACCCACCAACTCACGCGGCGCCGCACTGCCCGTTATATCTGCATCGAGAATCGCCGTGCGCCCACCAATTGCCGCAGTAAAACGAATGCTGCCATTCGCAAGCCATTCAATGTTGTCTGGCTCGTATTGCCACGTGCCAAGGAGATTGCGCGGCGTGCTACCGGTGACATCGACGGTGTAAATACGAGCGGATTTTGCGCGCGCCGGTCGGCCGATAAAGGCAAGTTGTTTTCCGTCGCGTGACCAGATCAGATCCGATTCAGCGCCCATCCAATCGGCAACTTTGCGTGGCGCACCACCTGCAATCGGCATAACGAATACATCAACATCGTTGCGCTCTGTTTCGTCGCGAACACGATCGTATGGCAGTTTCCCCAGCGAATCACGCTCCAACTCCACCACACTGTCGGCGCGCAACCGCGCATCTGCAACAAATGCCACCCATTGCCCATCTGGCGACACTGACGGTGCGCGATGTGAGAATGCGTCACGCGTGATTTGCAGCTTGGCCGTGTCGCCCACCACCTGCTTCCACAACTGCTGCGGGCGCCATGTGCGCGCTGTTCTGCGGCTGGGTACAAATCCACGTTCGTTGGATTTCACCACCATATCAACAAAGTGACGCCCATCGAAACGCGCCGGATCGGTTGGTTGCGTGATCGCATCGAACCCCGGACGTGCAAGCGGTGGCATCTTGGCAAACGCATCGCGCGCCAACGCTGCGGTGTCAGCGGGCAGCGCCTCCGACCACACAGCAAATTGGCCACTCGTCGGCATTGAACCGCTACTGGGCATCGTCGCCATTTGCATCGCTTCACCACCCGATGCATCGGCGCGCAACATCCACGTATTGCCTTTGCTGTTTGGTCGCGTGCTGGTGAACTGCAGATACGCACCATCGCGCGACCATCGCGGCGCACTGCTTTCGTAGCCCGGCGACGTCCAACGTTGTGGCGCACCACCTGATGTTGGCGCCACCCACACCTCTTGGTGGCGCTTGTTTTCCGCTTCACGCACCGTGGTGACGGTGAAGGCCACGCGCTGTCCATCGGGTGACACGGCGGGCTGGCTGACGGTGGTGACGCGGTACCAATCGCGCAGTGTCATCGCGCGGGCTGCGGGCTGTTGAGCTTGAGCTGCGGTAGCCGTCAGCGTGAAGGACAGCAACAGGGCGCGGCTAGCGATGGGCAGGATGAAACGTGACATCGGAGCTCGACGGGTGAGCGGGAAGCGAGCGCGCCCGCGGACGGCGGACGGATTGTGGAATGAATACGTGTTGGTGCAGCAGCGTGCTGTCCGATTGAGCGCTGCGCCGAGCGATCTCAGTACACGTCGTCGGCAAAGAGGCTCAGGAGACGGCGGGCTACGAGCAGCGGCGTGCGCCCTTTTTTCGTGTACTTCTCGAGTATGCCATGCGTAGTCAGCGTCGCGAGCGCTTTGCGCGCGGTGGGCGGCGTCACGTTGAGCGCAGTCGCAGCCGTTGTCGTCGAAATGAACGGATTGTTGAGTAGCGTGCGGAGTAGTCGGACAGAATTTGGAGATTCTGCGACTGTATTGCGCGCGAACTCGTAGTAGTCGCCAATGGCTGCGGCGCGAGCACTTCCTTCGCGTGCCATTTCGTTCACGCCGTGGACAATGAACATCGTCCACGCTTCCCACGCACCGTCGGTACGCACCGCTTGGAGATGTTGCGCGTATTCTGCTTTGCGTGCCTCAATGAATGCCGACAGATACAGCACTGGCTGCTGCAATCGCCCGCGCGCAATGAGATACAATGGAATCAGCAAGCGACCAACACGACCATTCCCGTCCCGAAATGGATGGATCGTCTCGAATTGCTGATGGAGAAGCGCGCAGGCAATAATCGGCGGTAAGTCGCGCGAGTTTTGTTGGACAAACTCGGCCCAGTCATGCAGCGCTTGGCGTATGCGATCCGGATGTGGCGGCACGAAGATAGCCGTCGCTGGCGTACTGCCCGAACGGCCGATCCAGTTTTGTACAGTGCGGAACTCGCCTGGCTGTTTGTCTTTTCCGCGAACGCCCGTCATCAGGAGGCGGTGTAGATCGAGCACGAGGTCAAGCGTTATCGGGCGGCCGCGTTTCACTTCGCCGACGCCGTATTCAAGCGCAGCCACGTAGTTGCGTACTTCCTGAATGTCGGGGCTCTGATCGGTTGCCGACGCGTGCAGTGCCTCATTGGCAAAAATATCGGCGACGGAGGCGTGCGTCCCTTCAATCCGTGAAGACAACACCGCTTCTCGGCGCACGTACGGCGTCATCAGTACATGTGGATTGGGCAGTTGTCGGCCGACCCCAGTTAACTGCCCCAGGGCTGCGTCGGCGTCCGAGAGCGCAACGACAAGCGAGGCGGCGTACTCCAACTGCGGCGGCAACGGTTCCGGCACGAACGCGTGGTACTCCTTGTCCTGATAGATCCGCGTTTCAAGTCTGCCTGCGCGCGTCGATTTGAAATCTTGAGGTAGCACGGCGGGACATAGGAGAAATATTTGCCTATTTTTTTCTACATTTTCGTCAACTGAAAGAATTCTATCTCATTTGAAGAGATACGGAAAGATTATGTGGCTTTATTTTCTGTTTTGGCGTTCTATTTAAAGAATTGTCACTTCTTTTCACCATCCTGAAAAAAATCGTCGTTTTTTTTCTGAACCGTGATATGGATCGACAAACAATGCCAGACTCGATTTTGCTCGGACGGTGCCCGCTGGCCACCATTCGCCCTCTAAACCCCCGCGTCATACAACGCCACCGCCGCACCCGCCGGATCTTGAATCACCGCGAATCGCGCCGATCCCCCTGAACTGCGCGGCTCCGACACCACCGTGCCGCCATTCGCGCGACACTGCGCCAGACTGGCGTCCAAATCCGCCACGGTGATGTAGATCAGCCAGACCGGCGGCAGCTCGGCATTCTTGCCGCGAGCGTAGCAGATCCCCGCCGTTGCGGTCTCACCAGCCGGCGTGCTCATCACAAAATCGTCGTACTCTCCCATCGACAGGGGCGTCGCAGTCCAACCCACCACGCGCGTGTAAAAATCGCGGACCTGGGTGGCATCAGCAGTCGTCAGATCAGCCCAGCCAATGCTGCCGATCGGTGGCGGTGGTGTGGTCATGGCAGGCAGTGATTGGTGGTCGCGCTTACGGCGCCCCGAACACGGACTTCGGGTGGTAACGGACGTTCGGCAAGTCAATAAAATCGTTGTCCTGCGTCCAAACTGTACCGCCCACACGCATCGCTGTCGCATAGACGACGCTGTCGGCCAACGGGAGCTTGTGCGCAATGCCAAGTCGTGCAGCGTCCAGTGCGAGCGTAGCGTCCAATTCGACAACCGTGCCTTGTTGCATCATCGCCGCGATTGCCAACGCATCGCTCTCGCCGCGCTGCCGTGCGACAACCTTGAACACCTCTGTCAGACAGATTGACGGAACGACAAGCTTCGCAGTGTCTTCGATCGCGGCCGCAAACGTGCTCGCACTCGGCTCGTTCGCGAGGTACGCAAGCCACGCGGATGAATCCACCACGTTGAACGCTGCTGGCAACGGCATCGGCTTTCTCACACGCGATCGGTATCGCGCGATAGTGTCGTATCGAGACCAGCCAACGTTCCACGGAATGCCGCCGCCGCGCGCAGCGGAATCAGTTGGAGGCGGCCGTCATACACGATCGCCTGGACCTTCTGCCCTGGCACCAAGTTGAGCTGCTCTCGCACGGCGCGCGGGATGACGACTTGATACTTGGGAGAAATTGTCACGACATCCACAGAATCCTCCATCGATGCTTGTTTTGTATGACGAATACTACATCGATATGGTACTCGGTGTTCCGTTGCGAAAGTACCTGTCAGGGTCAGCCCATCGTCACTCCGCCGCCACCGTCGCGACACCGCTGCCACCCACTCCAGCCAGTACTGTCGCCTTCCTTGATCTTCGGTATTTGTTCGGTATTGTCCCAGTCCCTCACCGATACCGATCATGACCGCGACCGCCGCCGCTCAGCCCACAACCACCCCACTCGACGCCCTGCGCCACGCCCTTGATCGGGTGGTGGAACGGGAGCGGCCGCGCGACGATCCTTCCCTCCCCACCGGTCTCCCCACCCTAGACGCGCTCCTCGGCGGCGGACTCCCGCGCGGGCGGTTGTCCGAGCTGCAAGCGCCACGCGGTCATGGGCGAACCACGCTGCTCCGCACCCTCGTCGCCCACACCTTGGCCACCGGGCGGTGGGTGGCGATTGTCGACGCGCAGCGCACCCTCGCCCCGGCTGATTGGGCCCGTCTTGCCAGCCCATCTGCCAGCGGACCGGGCGCCATTGGCACCACTCCCAAACCCGCCAAGGGCACCGCGCCGCTATCTGCACTGGAGACGAGTAGGCTGGCAGTGATCCGCCCCGCCGATCCCGCCAAAGCGCCGTGGTGCGCCGATGTACTGCTGCGTTCCGGCGCCTACGCGCTGGTGGTACTGGATGGCGCGGCCGCCCTCTCGCGCAGCATTGTGCTCCGCCTCACCCGCCTCGCCCACGATCGACAGGTGGTGTTTCTCCTCGCCGGCGACGCAGAATCTGCGATCCCAACGGTCGGCGCGGCTGTACGACTCGGAATTCGCATCGAGTCCAATACTATGGATATGCTGACAAGTAAGCGGCGCGATACTGGCTTGATAAGAAGTCAAATTCGACTGGTTCGTAAAGATATCACAACCCTCGCCGAACGCCCAGAAACGCCAATTCCAACCGCTACGCACCTCTCCATCACCGTCGCCAAAGGCGGGCCCCCAGCCGTCACCCGAATCCCATACATCATCACCACGCCCAAGCGCCTAGGGCTACATGCCGAGGTCCCCGATCGACGCGGCGTCGCTCGCCAGACTCCCGCACCACCAACCGCTGCCGGCAACCGCTTACCCACCGCCGGAGCTCAACCCATCGCAAAACCCATCAGCCGAACCGAACGAAACCCACACGGCAGGCGTGCAGCCGAATCCGGTTACGGACGCGAAAGCCGCCGGTAGCCACTCACCAGGCGCAACCCAAAAACCCCATCCGCGGTCTCCACAAAATCTCCCCCTAACCAAAAAGTCTCCGCGCCCCTGCACCCTCTGCGCCTCCAGCATTGCCGTTCACTCACCTCACACAGAACAAACCAGCAACTCCTCCGCGCCCCTGCGCCCTCTGCGCCTCCAGAATTGCCGTTCAAATCCTCCATCACCACCCAAAACCCACTTCAACACCCCAAAAATCATTCCCATCTCTGCGCCTCCAGAATTGCCGTTCAAACTTCCTCCCACGCAGACCCCACTTCTCATCAACTACTGAAAAACCAGTTGACAAACAAATCACCACCCCTCATACTACGGAAGAACCCGTAGCCAAGGCCAGCCAATGGAAGACCCGCTCTACTTTCCACCACGCGAACTCGCCGTCATGAGCATCCTCTGGCGACTCGGCAGCGCCACCGTCGCCGATGTGAAAGACGCGCTCGAAGAATCGCTCGCCTACACCTCCGTGCTGTCCGCGCTGCAAACGCTGGAAGAGAAAGGCTACGTGACGCACGACACCGAGGGCCGCGCCTATCGCTACCGCCCACTCGTCGCTGCCGAACGCGCCGGCGACAGCGCACTCGCACGCGTCCGAGAATCGATCTTCCACGGCTCAGCCGAAAAACTCTTCGCGCACTTCGTCTCTGACGACAAACTCAGTCGCGCCGAGCTAGAACGCATGCGCCGCCTGCTCGCCGAGAGACTGGGAGACGAATCATGATCATCTGGTGGATTGCGCAAATCACATTGCTCGGCAGCCTGCTCGCACTCGCCGCCTTTGGTGCCGAAGCCGCATTACGTATTGCGCGACGACAGACGCGATGGGTCTGGATTGGCGCGATGGTGCTCACCGTTGCCCTCGCCATCAGCGCGCCGCAACGCGCACGCGTGTCGAATGCAACCGCGCGTATCTGGAGCACCAACGGCGCCACCGGCGATGCGATCGTCGCCGTAGCACCACACAACTTGCTTGCATCGTTGAACGACGCGTGGAACGCTGCACAGATTCAACTCACGCAGCAAATGCAACGTGTGTGGAGTGCATGGCACGCCGTTGCACCGGAACAGATTGAACGATGGCTGATGATTGGCTGGGGGGCGCTGAGCATTGCACTACTGGTTGCATTTGTAAGTGTGCAACTGCGGTATCGTCGTCAGCGTGTACACTGGCCTAATAGCGTCGTGCA
>JANNWU010000298.1:0-4110 GCA_031408755.1 Gemmatimonadaceae bacterium
TGGTCGTCGCTGTTCCGAACCACTGGTTGACTGAAACTCGCGTGCTGCTGCCGCGAGAACGCCCGGCGCGCTTCGTCATTCGGCCTCGTGCGCTCATTCCGCGCGACAGCATGCCGCGACCGAGGGTCATCGGTGACTTCAACGGGTTTGCGCGTGATAAAGCGGTGCTGATGCGCCGAGATGCCGACGGTCGACTTCGCGCGAACGTGCCGTTCGTCGGCGTGTCCTCGCGCTTCAAGATCCTCGGCGTCGGCGGCCCGGATGACGGCGTGTGGATGCCGGTCAGCACGTACGCCATCGCGCCAGACAGCACCGACGGCGCAGACTTCGCGGGCGTGCTCGCGCCGGAGCGTGACACGCTTCGTTTCATGCTGGATCCGCGTGCCATGTCCACCAGCTACCGCAGAGCTGCGGACATTCAGACCCGCACATCTGATTCGACCGTCTCGATCGTCAATCAGTTGGTGCTGGAGCGCCGCGATGCGATGGCCTTCCGGGCTGTCCTGCCGCAGATGCGTGCCCGCGAGGTTGACTCCACACTGCAGCAGGCCATTGCGCATGCACGCGCGCTGACCGGCCCGCAACAGGACGGGCGCGTGCGCGACGCCGCCTATGTCTCACTCATGTCGCTCTATGCGCCAGGGGCCCCGCGACCGACGCAACATGCACGCGACTTCCTCGCCACCATCCCACCCGGCAGCGCGACTCTACGCGAGCGCGACGGCATCGATGCAGCGAACCGTGCGATCTTTTTCAGCGATACCACACCGTACTCAGACGCCGCAGACTCCACGCGGCGCGTCGGCCAGCGCATGGCGCTGCAGCGCGCGTATCTGCTCCCGCTGGCCCGCGACGTGACGATGCCTCGCGGTACGAGAGCAACGGCGTACGCGAGCTTCATCGTCGGTTCCAAAGGTGTCGTGGATCAGTCGGAGCTGGACTCGTTGATTGATGAGGCCGTGGCTGCGATTCCGGAGGATCAATCGCTCAAGCAGCTGCCGACCGCATTTGGACGGTTGCGCGTGCTACGTGTTGGCAGCGCGTTTCCGTCGTTCACAATGCGAGCGCTCGGTGACACGCTCGCCGCACCGGTCGACAATTCGTCGTTCCGAGGAAAGTTGACGCTGATCGACTTCTGGGGTACCTGGTGCGCTCCATGTGTCGAGGAAATGCCGGTGCTGCATGCGGCGTACGCCAAGTACGCGAGCCGCGGCTTCACAATCCTCAGCATCGATACGGACCCGGATCTGGCGCGCGTCGCTGCATTTCGGAAGGACAAATGGCCGATGCCGTGGTTACACGGATGGGCCGGAGTAGGGCCCTCGAGTCCGGCCCTCCGCGCACTCGGCGTTATCGCGTTTCCGACTGCGGTCCTCGTGGATCGGGACGGGAAGATTATGGCCGTGGACGACGGGCTCCGCGGCGCGGCGCTGGATGGGACGCTGTCGCGGATGCTTCCGTAGCGATCCCTAAATCGGCGCGTCGCACTCGCGTACTGCACGAGCACGATCACTGTCCGACCGCACTTGCCGATAGCCCCGGTCCGCGACGCGCCAGGCGCCAACGCACTGCACCTGCTGACGCAGGCACTACCGTGCTCTATTTTGCCCTAATGGTCACTACCGAGGCTGGGCGATTCCCCGCGACACATGTGTCACTCGTCATGCGACTCGGCCATGGCGCAGTCGCCGAGCGTCGCGTGGCATTCGAGGCACTGGTGCGCGCGTATCGACCGGCTATCGTGACGTACCTCCGGCGTCGGTGGCACCTCGAGCACGCAGATGCCGAGGACGCGACGCAGGCACTGCTGCTTCGCCTCTGGGAGCAGGAAACACTCACGGATTTCGATCCCGATCGCGCTCGGTTCCGCACGTTTCTTCGCACGTGCATCGATCGGCATGCGTTGAATCAGCAGCGTGATTCTCGGGCGTTACGACGCGGCGGTGGTGCCGATCATCTGTCACTGCATCACGAGGCGGCTGCTGATGCGTTGGAGGCGCAGTCCGCTCACGCCGCTGCTGCGGATGCCGAGAGCGCGGAGGACTGTTTTCGCGAGGAGGTGGCTCGCGCATTGCTCGTGCGTGCCATCGCACGGTTGCGCCAAGAATTGGAGCAGCGCGACAGGGGAGTCGTGTTCGAAGTGCTGAGACGCTATGACATCGAGCCGACACCAGACATTGGCTACGCGCAGTTGGCGCAGACGCTGAACATTTCGGTGACCCAGGTCACGAATCATTTGCACAGCGGGCGTCGCCGCTTGCGCGCAATCGCGATGGAAGAACTCCATGCGCTCTGCAGCAATGATGCCGAGTTCCGCGACGAAGCACGTACGCTGCTCGGAGTATCGCTGGCGTGAACAGCGCCGCCGGTACAGAACTGCCAGTGCCAGCGCAGAGCACCACCACCGCGACTCCCATCGCACGAGACGTTGTGGATCACGATGTGATGCTGCCGGTGCCTGACAACGCCGCTCTCGATCTCGTTGCGCGAGATGCGCGTCTCGATCACGTTGCGCGAGATGTGCTTGTCGATCACGTTGCGCGAGATGTCTTTGTCGACGACTTGACGCGAGATGTCATTATCGACGACGACGCACTGACACGGCTGCGTCACGCCTTCGCGAGTGTGGACCCCGGTGACCCATTTCTGGGCGACGTTGACCACCCGCGCTACCGTGCTCTCGACGTGCTTGGTGAAGGCGGCATGGGCACGGTGTATTGCTGCCACGACGAGCTGCTCGGCCGCGAGGTCGCGATGAAAGTGGTGCGCGCGACCCCGCCCGCGCGTCAGAAGATGCTCGCTGCACGGTTGCAGGCCGAGTCCCGCATTCTTGCGCGACTCGAACATACGGGCATCGTGCCGATTCATGATGTTGGTCAGTTGGCTGACGGGCGTGTGTTTTACGTGATGCAGCGATTGCGTGGGCGCACGCTGCGTGCCGTGCTTTCGGATCATGAGAGTGGACGCGCTACGGTATCACTCGCACGCCGTCTCGACGTAATGGAGCGCATAACGGAGGCGGTCGCATATGCGCACGAACAAGGCATCGTGCACCGCGATCTGAAGCCGGACAATGTGATGATTGGCGACTTTGGTGAGGTACATGTGACCGATTGGGGCGTCGCGCGCGTTCTGAACGACGAGAACCCTGTCGACCTCAAGGCAGTGGCGGATGACGACGCGGTGCGTGACGGTTTGGCGACGCACGAATCCCGTGAACGCCTCACCGCCGACGGCACGGTCATCGGCACGCCGGGGTACATGGCGCCTGAACAGGCGGCCGGGCTCGCGCGCGCCGTTGGCCCGACTGCCGATGTATTTGCACTCGGCGCGCTGCTGCTTGCCTTGCTCGCTGGACGTGCAGTGGACACGACTTTGGCGCCGGCAGAACAGTTGGGATTTGCGCTGACGACTGTTCCGCCGCCGCTGCGTGCGATTGTGCATCGGTGTGTTGAGTACGACGCGGCACAGCGGTATCCACACGCAGGCGCGCTACTCGACGAACTGCGGCGCTTTCGCGGCGGCGATCCGGTTCTGGCCCACCGGGAGAGTGTCGTCGAGCGGGTGATGCGTCGACTGCGACCGTGGCGGACGGCGCTCGTGCTGATCGTGGCCTATCTCGTGATGCGCATTTTCGTCGCGTGGCTCGGGGATGGGAGAAACTTCGCTGGTGCGCCTTAGTCTATTGCCAAATTCGCGATTTAAAGGAATTTCGAAGGACGGTGAACAGAAGGGGGCGACCCTCGTCGCCGTGCGCGGATTCACCTTCTCTCACCTCGATACGGAACTATGAACAAGCCTGTGATTGGACTCATTCTCGGCGGCATCCTCGGCGTGTTCGACGGATTGTCGGCACTCGTGTCCCAGCCAAGCGTTGCGCCGGAAATCGTGAGCATTGTTGCCGGCAGCACCGTAAAAGGATTGGTCGCCGGAGCGCTCATCGGCTGGTTCGCGCGTCGAGTCAACGATGTGAAGCTGGGCGTGCTGTTCGGCGTGCTCGTGGCTGGGTCATTCGCAGCGCTCGTGGTGTTACTCGATGGCCGCGGAATGTGGTGGCAGCTGATGCTGCCAGGCTGTGCGCTTGGTGCGATCGTCGGTTTCGCGACGCAG
>JANNWU010000299.1:0-3817 GCA_031408755.1 Gemmatimonadaceae bacterium
GCGATCTAAGTACGCGACGACGTAACAGAGAAAAAGAAATGGAAGCAGTCGGCGGCTGACACGCGCGAAGAGGCGCTCATCCGCCGGATCCATCACTTGTACAGTTGATCGAGCATGGGCTGAGTAATGAGCACGATGCCGCGCTCGGAGCGACGAAATCGTTTTGCGTCCAACGCCGGATCTTCTCCGACTACCAGACCCGCCGGAATTTTCACGCCACGGTCGATTACCACATTTGTCAACCGCGCGGACCGACCGACGTCCACATAAGGTTGGACCACGGCACCGTCGAGATATGCGTACGAATGCACATTGACGCCGGTGCATAACAATGTTTTGTGTATGCGAGCACCAGAGACAATACAGCCACCAGAGACCAACGAGTTCAGCGCCAAGCCGCGGCGGCCATCTTCGTTGTGCACAAACTTCGCTGGCGCCGTGAGCTCACTGTAGGTCCAGATCGGCCAGTTGTTGTCATACAGATCAAGCGACGGCACAACCGAGGTCAAGTCGACGTTGGCCTCCCAATACGCGTCGATCGTTCCAGCATCGCGCCAATACGCCTCGCTTTCTGTTTCGGACTTTACGCACGATGTGCTGAAGCGATGCGCGACTGCTTTGCCCGATTCAACAACGAACGGAATGATATCCTTGCCGAAATCGCGGCTGGAGTTTGGGTCAGCGGCATCTCGTCGAAGTAACTCGAATAGGTAGTTCGTCTTGAACACGTAGATGCCCATGCTCGCCAGAGCCATGTCCGGATTGCCGGGAATACCTGGAGGATCGGCAGGCTTCTCAAGGAATGTCACGATTCGGTCTTTCTCGTCAACATGCATCACGCCGAAACCTGTCGCATCCATACGCGGCACTTCGAGACACCCGACAGTCACGTCAGCATTCTCGTCAACGTGCTGCTGGAGCATCAGTTCGTAGTCCATTTTATATATGTGATCACCCGCAAGGATCACCATGTACTCTGGACCATAGGCTTCGATAATGTCGATGTTCTGAAACACTGCATCTGCCGTTCCGTCGTACCACTGCGTCTCGGAGACGCGCTGGCTGGCCGGCAGAATATCAAAGCTCTCATTGCGTTCAGGGCGCAAGAAATTCCATCCGCGCTGCAGATGGCGAATCAAACTGTGCGCCTTGTACTGCGTTGCCACGCCAATACGACGGATGCCGGAGTTGAGTGCGTTCGAGAGTGCAAAGTCGATAATCCGTGTCTTCCCGCCAAAATACACGGCGGGTTTCGCACGACGATCGGTGAGTTCAAAAAGTCGTGATCCGCGGCCACCGGCAAGCACGTAGGCCATGGCGGTACGTGCAATAGTGCCGGATCGGTGGTGGGCCGTCATGTCAAATACGCTCGCAATCGGTTGAGGGCGGTGACCTGCGCGTCCCCGATATTGCGCGGCGGTGCAGCCAGACGGAAGCCTCACACGCAACGTTGCCGATTATCCGGGTGCGTTGGGCGCGACGCCGCGCAGCACCGGCGGTACATTTCCGATGTGGCTGCCGGAGCCGTCCGTGCGCCCGTTGAGACCCTTTTGCACCCGCGCATGAACGTCCTGTTTGTCGCCGCTGAAGTGGCGCCCCTGATCAAGACCGGTGGCCTTGCTGACGTGGCCGGTGCTCTGCCCGCCGCCCTCCGCGGTGCTGGGCACGATGTGCGCGTCGTGATGCCGTACTACCGCCAACTTCGTGAACGTGGCGTACCAGTTGAGGGACCAATCGCCGCCACGTTTCTCTATACTGGCGAGCGAGCCGAGGAGTTGCGGGTGTGGCGGGTTGCGGAGAGTGTAACGCCGACATACCTGCTCGAAATTCCGGCAGCCTTTGAACGCGGAAGTATTTACGGTGACCGCGATGACGATCGTCGATTTACACTATTCGCGCGCGGCGTGCTCGCGCTCATGCAGCAGCTGCGCGAAGTTGAGGGCTGGCAACCGGATGTTGTGCACAACCACGATTGGCATGCCGCGCTTGTGGCAAACTATATCAAGACGTACTACGCCTACACCTTTGGTCACGTGGCGACAGTCTTCACCATTCACAATCTCGCGTATCAGGGACAGTTCAGTGCCGAGACACTCTCGGTGGCTGGCGTGAGTGATCGTGGCCTGATTGAGAACGGTATGGGTCAAGGCATTGAGAACACGTTCAATTTTATGGGCCGTGGCATTGTGTTCAGCGACGTCGTGACAACCGTGAGTCCAACATACGCGCAAGAAATCATGACGAGCGAGTATGGCGAACGGTTGGACGGTGTGCTGCGCGGGAAACGCGATCGCGTGACGGGGATTCTGAATGGTATCGATGGTGACGCCTTTAGCCCCGCCAGCGATCCGCACTTAGCGGCGGCATACACCGTAGAGGACATGCGTGGCAAGTTAGAATGCAAGGCCGCGCTGCAACAAGAGATGGGCCTTACTGTCGACAATGAGTTGCCGCTGTTCGGCATCGTGTCCCGACTGGTGGACCAGAAAGGGATTGACCTACTTGACGCCGCGATTCCGTGGATGATGAGTCAGACTGACGCGCAACTTGTGGTGCTAGGCTCAGGCAATTCTGGTTTACAAAATGCGCTACAGCGGCACGCGTTAGCGCACCCCACGCGCATTGGAGTGCACATCGGATTTGATGCGGCGCTGGCACAGCGAGTGTTCGCAGGAAGCGACGCCTTTCTCATGCCGTCTCGCTTTGAGCCGTGCGGTCTTGGGCAGATGATCGCGTTACAATACGGTAGCGTGCCGATTGTGCGCGCCACCGGTGGGCTGAACGACACGGTGCGTGAGGGTTGGGACGGTAACGGCTTCGTGTTCCATCAATTCGAGACGCGGCACTTTATCGATGCGATGGAACGCGCGCTTCTCGCCTACCGCGATCGCGACAGTTGGTCGATTTTGCGCGAGCGCGGAATGCGCGAGGACAACTCGTGGACGAATGCTGCTGCACGTTACGTGCGCGTGTACGAATGGGCGATTCGCATCGTTCGCGGATGACCGCGATTCGCGCGCACGTGATCAATAAATCGGAAGCCGTTGTATGACGCACGCTGTTGGCATGCAGATTGGCGTTGACAGTTTTGCTGCCGCGATCTCTGATCCGGTGACGGGGCTCACGCTCTCTGCGGTGGATCGAATGCGGCACCTGCTGGCTGAGATTGAGCTCGCCGATGCAGTCGGCCTGGACGTCTTTGGTATTGGCGAGCATCATCGCGCAGAATTTTTGGATTCTGCACCGGTCGTAATTCTTGCTGCGGCGGCGACCCGAACTAAGCAGATTCGGTTGACGAGTGCTGTGACGGTACTGAGCGCAGCAGATCCGGTGCGTGTCTTTCAAGAGTTTGCGACGCTCGATCTCATTTCAAATGGACGCGCAGAGATCGTTGCCGGTCGCGGATCGTTCGTCGAATCGTTTCCGCTGTTTGGTTTGCAGCTTGAAGATTACGACTCGCTCTTTGCCGAGAAACTGTCATTACTGCTGATGTTGCGAGAACAGGAGCGCGTGCATTGGCAGGGCCAGCACCGGCCGCCACTGACTGGGCAGGCTGTGTTCCCGCGGCCAGTGCAGCATCCGCTCCCAGTGTGGGTCGGTGTCGGCGGAACGCCCGCATCATTCGTTCGCGCGGGCACGCTCGGCCTGCCATTGATGGTCGCGATTATTGGTGGCGAGCCGCGCCGTTTTCGTCCGTTAGTTGATCTCTATCGAGAAGCGGGCAGGCGCGCGGGTCACGCACCCGAGGTGCTTCTGGTTGGAGTGCATGCGATTGGTTTTGTCGCGGACACGACTGACGAGGCAGCCGAGCTTTTTT
>JANNWU010000300.1:0-21691 GCA_031408755.1 Gemmatimonadaceae bacterium
TGGGTGTTCGCGCTGCTGGCGACTGATGCTGTCGTGTTTTTGTTAATGCGCAGCGCATCGTCGCTCTCATCGCTTCTCACACTGCGCGCGCTTGATGGAGCGTTGCACCTGCCTGCGATCACATTGCTGATGGTGGCCGCAAACCGCCTCGCAGGGGAACGCCGTGGTGGATCGTTGGGCTTGCTCGGTTCAAGCTTGATGATCGGCGTTGCGATTGGCTCACCGTTGGGTGGACGCTTGGTAGATCGATCACCAATGTTGGTCTACACGGTTGGTGCAGCGGTATTCGTGATGGCAGCGCTTGTATCACTTGGCATCACGCTTTCGCATGAAGTGCAACTGCGCACGCCCAGTAGAAAGTACGCCTGGAATACTCATGTACAACTCGCTTGGGTACCGCTGACGTACGCATTTATGGACCGCTTCGTGATCGGCGTTTTTGTAAGCACGTTCACGTTGTTTTTGAGCGATGTGCATGCGGCGACGGGTGCGCAGCGCGGAACGCTGATGGCGTTATTTCTCGTGCCGTTCGCGCTTCTCTGTTGGCCGGCTGGGCGTTTGGCCGACAGGGTTGGATGGTATCGCCCGCTGGTCATCAGCAACGTGCTGTTCGGCGTTGTGTTTGCTATGTATGGACGCGTCAGTTTCGCAACGCTGCCACTGTTGATGGTATTGAGCGGTGTGTTGAGTGCGTTGATGTTTTCGCCAAACTTGCTGCTCACGAGTGAGGTTGCGCGTCGCGCAGGTGATGGCGTTTTTGGTGCGTTCCAGATCGCTGGATCGGTTGGATTTTTGATTGGCCCCGCGCTCGGTGGAGTGCTGGTTTCGACACTGCGTGATCCAGCGGGGGTTGTGAATTACAATCAGATTTTCACGCTGGTTGGAGCGCTGGAAGTTGTGTTGGCGCTGGCGAGTGCAATCGCGCTTGGGCGGCTGCTCCGACGACAAGAGTTGCATGCGTACGCTCGCACGGCGTCTGCTGATAAGCCGCGAACGGGTAGTTCTGCTGTGTCGACAGGTTGATTCTTTCGTGGCCGAACACAGTCAGAGACTCTCGAATACGCCCTAACACGCTCAAACACGGTCATAAAAAATCGCCCCGCGAGAATTTGCTCGCGGGGCGATTTCGTACAACGTTCCGCCGATTACGGCTTGATCTTCTTTGCTGCGGCTTCCATTGCGCCAGCGGCCTTCGCCTTGGCACTGTCGCTCATGGCGCCCATGGCACCCTTTGCGCTGTCAGCCATTGCACCCATTGCACCCTTGGCGCTGTCGGCCATGGCACCCATCGCGCCCTTTGCGCTGTCAGCCATCGTGCCCATCGCGCCCTTTGCGCTATCGGCCATGGCACCTACGGCGCCCTTGGCGCTATCCATTGATGCTGCAGCTGCGGCAGCGGTGGAATCGAGGGCTGCCTTTTCGCCACCGGCACATGCGGTGAGAGACGCCATCGCGATCATTGCGGTGAGAAAAGACGAGCGACGCATAGGGGAGATCCGGGCAAGAGGACTTGAGATGCTGACTGAACGAATGAGCAGAATACATGTGGTGCGGCAATCGCGCCATAGGCTGACGTCGTTTCGCGGTTTTTAGGCGGTGCGATTTGTTGCGTGCTTTGGGCTTCGTGAGCGGCCTGACGGGCGATGTCGCGATGCTCAGGTAGATGCCAGGTTCGGGGGTTTTCGCTTCGGGGGAAGGGGCGTTCAACTGCGTTGGACGCAAGCGCGCCTGTGGCGCGCCGCAAAAGCGCAAAACTGCTTCTGGGGACGGAGCTGGGTGCGAGAAGCTGATTATGTAGGCTGTGCTAGTCGGTGGTTGCGAGCCGTCGGGAGGTGCGATCCTATGGCTGGGGACGCTTCCCGTAGTCAAGTTTTTAAGCGTGATACTGGTAACCGTGTCGGCAAAGCCGCTGTAGTTTTGCGCTGACGGTCACTGGAACTACATCGACAGGGAGTTGTGTTGCGGATTCAAACGATTCATGGGGTGCGTGTGTGCGTATCGTTGCTCGCGTTGCTGGCGTCGTGCAAGAAGCCTGACGCGGCGCCAGCAGGGACTGAGTCGACGGCGCCTTCAGTTGCCGTTGCGCCGTCACCGGAGCCGTCCCCGATTGCCGCTGTGGTGGTCGATACAACGGAGCGGGCGCGAAAGCAGTCGCTGTTGGAGTATGCGAATATGGAGGACGCCTACCTGAACGACGCCGCTGGTCAGTGGGCGTCTTCAGTGCGTGCGAGTTCATCGTTCGGCGACAAGCCAAATGCGCCGGTTGACTCCGTCGATTCCAACGCACCGTTCGGTGCTCGTGGCGCGCCAGATGCGCGCGAGTGGACGAACAACAATCAGAGCATCGGCATGGATTGGCTCGAGGCCAGCTTCGTGAAGCCAGTGTCGGCAACGGAAGTGCGTGTTGTGGTCACAAGCGGCGTGAGTGCTGTGAGTAAGCTCGAACTAATCGACGCTGGTGGTGTCAGTCATGTGGTCTGGCAAGGTGTGAACGACGTGCCACAAGAGACTCGTGGGCCACGCACGTGGTTTGTCAGAAAGTTTGATGCAACGCCATATCAGGTGAAGGCGGTGAAGGTGACGATCGCAAATGCGATGCAGAGCGACTACAAGAGAATTGACGCCGTTCAACTAGTCGGCAAGTAAGGTTGCACTGACGCTTCGCACATTAGCAGCGGTGCATTCGGCCTTCATGCTGCCGCTGCTGAGCATTACAATGGTGCATCAGCAGCGGTGCATCTGGGCTTCATGCCGCCGCTGCGGAGCATCACAATTGCGCGACTGCAATGCGCGCTACGGCGCACTGGCTGCTCGGCTGGTTGTCGCGCCAACGATGAAGCGTTCAATCGCATACTGCGCGAGCTGTCCCGCGGGTCCATTCGCGATGTTATCAAAGGCGTGTTCAGATTGTGGAAGCTGAACGTGTACGACCGGCGAGCCAGTTGCGCGCAGTTTGCTCGCGAGCGCAGCACCAAATCTCGCCTCGACTATGTGGTCGCGGCCGCCGTAAATGAGCAGCGACGGCGGTAATGCGCGGACGACGAGTGAGATCGGCGACGCGGCGCGGTAGCGCTCTGGCATCTGTGCGGGCGTTCCACCGAGGAACGCTCGTTCGACGGCGCGGACGTCAAGCGGATCGGGCGATGGCGGTAGTCGATAGCCTTCAGTCAGATCGACGGGGCCGTAGAGACTGACCACACCACGAATGTACGGCGCCTCGGTAGCGTATGCGGCGAGCATTGCGAGATGTGCGCCCGCCGATCGGCCGATGAGCACTAGGCGCGATGTGTCGGCCTGCCACGATGCGGCATTCGTTCCGATCCATGAGAGCGCGCGCCGCACATCGTCGACTTGTGCTGGAAACTGAAATTGTGGCGCATGTCTGTAATCAATCGCAAACACAACGAAGCCGAGTGCCGCGATGCGCTCAGCAAATGCGCTGAAGTCGGCAGGTTTTCCGCGCTGCCACGCACCACCGTAGACTTGCACGACAACGGGATGCGTACCGGCTGTTGTCGGTTGGTAGACGTCGGTGGTAAGCGTGACACCGTTGACCGATGCGACCGTTACACCGCGAGAAATACGAACAGATGCAGCTGGCGATCCGAGGCCGCGAAACAGATCCCGCATAACCAACGGTGCCGGTCTGAGCATGGCGCGCTGAGTTTGCGGAATGTGCTCAAGGTACTGCGCACCAAAAGTGGCTTGCAATTCCGTTTCGACGCGCCCAGCCACGCCGCGTAGTCGCACGAATGGGACGGAAGACATTGTGATGGTCGCGACTGCGAGCATCGCAGCAATTTGTGCGGCTACACTGCGCTTCACGTGGCGCAGTGCGAGCAATAGCGCTGCGGTTGCGACAAAGAAGAGCCATGCGCTCACTTCCGGCGCGCCAACGCTGAGCGGGTACAGCGTCTCACTTGGTGACGGCGCAATGATGAAAATCGCGAGCACCGTCGTGAGCGCTGCAATCGCCAACGCGACTCGCGGCTTCATCATCGACACGCCGCGCAATGCGCGAGAGCTGGTGGCAGTCGTCACGAGTTTTTGCCGGGGCGCGCAGAGCCAGGATGATGCGAAGCGCAATGCCGCGGTGCGAGCGCCTTGAGCGAACAACTAATGTCCCGAGTGGGAATCGAACCCACGACCTACGGATTAAAAGTCCGCTGCTCTACCAGCTGAGCTATCGGGACCAACGCAGACAATCTAGATCATTTTGGCCCAGCGCGCGGCCCCCGGACCATGAGCGGGTTGGCGACGCATCACCACGCTGCCCAGCCGCTCAATCGATACTGCGTCCAGGCGAGGGTTTCGTAGGTCAGGTGCTGCATCAGCGCGCGACGATCGTTGGCGCTTTTGGGGGGCCAGCCGACCACGCGCCACGGCGCCATTACGCATGTCACCGCCAGCCCGGTCTCTTCGACAGTTGCACAGGCGCGACGCGTGTGAGTAGGCGACGTGACCACCGCGACGCGCTTCCAGCGCCGTACGAGCGCTTTCTGCGCGAGTCCAACTGCCTCATCGCGCGTTGAGTACACAGAGTCGATGAACTCCGTTGCGCCAGCCGCTGGTGAGAGCGCGATCAATGCGCGCTGATCGGCCTGAGACGAGGGGCCGTAGTCGCGTTCGCGGAAGTGCACGAAGCTGACAACTAACGGAAGCGTCGGCTTCTTCGCGCGTAGCTGGATGCCGGAAATCAGACGATCGACACCTTCTCCCGCGAGCAGTCCACGCGAGTTGACGGCGTTCGACATGACGAAAATTGCGTCGATTGTTTCCAGGTTCACCGCATCATTTCTCACAAACGGAGCCGCCAGTTTCTCGACGATCGGACTCCACATGCCAATTGCGACGATCAGCAACAGCGTCAGCGCGGTCCACCGCAAGGCGCGCACGAACCAGTTACCAAGAATCGCGCCAACTACAAAGGCAAATGGAAGCGACAATGGACGCGCGAGACTGAACGCCTCCAGCACACCTAGGAACCAGAGCGCACCCAGAATGATGAGCGCGAGCATCGCGCCTTGCAGCGGACCATCGGTGGATTGTCTGAGTTTTGCGACGGAGGCCATACGCACAATCTATTCGCGACGGTGCACAACTCGCGGAATCAATCGCCGGGAAGCATGACCCACAGCGACGGGCGCCCGATGTTGCAATGCACCGCGCGCGACAAGCCACCAATTCCGGCCCAGCTCAAATACAGCATCATCCGTGTCGCGTGCCACGCCCCCGCAGCTACGGCACCGGTGTCAGTTGGTGCACCAGACTGCCTGAGCGCGTGCAGACGAGCGTCACGCGATGGCACAGGATGAAAAATTGTCTCGACCGCCTTGCTTCGTGCCGCCTCATCATCTTGCCACGCGTCCAGCGCGTTGATCGCTGCCGTGACATCGTTCGCATCATGCGAGCTGCGCGCCCACCGATCCGCTGCCAAGACGGCAGGCCGCGAGAGTGACGGGAGCACAAGAACGCCGAGAAACGACCAGAGCGTGAACCACGCAATCGTCGTCACGAAGCCTGGTGCGCTGACGAGATCTGCGCGCGGTGCGGCCGACGCGAGTGCAAAACCAACGGTGTTCCACGCCAGCGCCACGAGTACACCGCGGCGTCGTAGCCCAAGTTCGCGCACGCCGACGCGTCGCGCGAGCACGACCGCCAACACTGCACTCGGCAGCTCCACGACCCAGCGATGCGGCACCCAGAGCGACTGCGCATTTACACCGCTCCATGCACCAACGTACGACACGTCGTCTGCGTCAACTTCACGAACACGTTGTGCGTCGATTCCGGCACCGCTTGCGGCACTCTTGAGAACGGGCGACGTAGGCAAAATTCGCAGCCCGCCAACCAGCCACGCCATGACGCCCTGTCGACTGAGAAGTACCAGTTGTAGCAACAGAAAAACGAACATCGCTTTGCTGTTGCCAAACTGTTGTGCGGTACGCATCAGCAACGAAGCGGCGAGAGCAAACCAGATCCACTGCACGCTGATGCCGCGCAGCCACGATGCGAACCATGACAGCACCGAACGTCGTTGCGGCACGACGATGTTGCCGCCAATGAAGTCAAGGGGTGCAAGCAAAAGTGCATGCAGCATCCATGTGAGCGCGATTGCAGCCAAAGCCGTCGCAAAACGTTGATCAACGATGGATGGAATGATCCGATGCGGCAAACGGAAAACGATTGCAGCGGCGCACAGCAGCACAGTTGAACCCACACCGCTGATACCAAGCCACAATCGTTGACGAGCGTATGTCATGTAGAACGCGAAAAAGAGTATCGAGGCAAGTCAGTTAGCGAGCGGCGCAATGCGAATGCGTGAGCACGCGACCGGCCAACGCCATACCACTCAATATGGCACCCTCAACACGCGGACCACCGCACCAATCGCCACCGGCGCCAAGAAGAAGTGCGGGATCATACAGCGCGGCGTCGTGCGTGACGGGGTCCGGGAGCGCGTACCGCCACCGGTGCGCCACCATGTGCACGGGGGCGATCGTCGTCGCGAGAACGGATTGAAACGCCGTCAGCATCTGCTGCGCGATGACTGTGGTGTCCGCGTTCAACTGCGTCACACTCCACTCGCGCGTTGCATGCAACACCCATGTCTCCGCGCTGCCACGCGCAGGCTTGCTGCAATCGCGGCTGATCCACGACAGCACGGGATGGTCATTCAGAAACGCACCGTCCCATGTGACCGGCGGCCGATCTGCGAATACCAGCATCGCGGCCATGGTCGGATGCATGAGTGCAGACGCCGCAACACTCGCCAAGTGCGGCGCGATCGGTTGCAGCAGCACCTCGGCTTGCGGGCCAGGCACCGTTGTCAGCACAACATCAAATGCGCCGAGGTCTGCGCCCGTATCGGCAACCAGTCGCCACTGCCGGCCTTCACGCTGAATGTGCGCGATGGTCGTATTCAGCTCCACCGGCACATCGCGTGCGAGATGCGCGCCGAGTGCGCTCATGCCAGGTACGGCGACCCAACGCTTGGTGCCCGGCTTCGCAGGCAGCCACTCGTTGTTCTCGTGCACAACAAACTCACCATCCCACAGCGCGATCAAACCCGCTTGCTGCCAGCTGTGAATGTACGGTGCAAGTCGAGAGTCGCGTGCGGTGAAGTATTGCGCACCGTGATCAAATTGCCAGACTCCTTCGCGTCGTGTGGCACACCGTCCGCCCAAGCCGCGAGATTTCTCGAAAACGGTCACATTCACGTTGTGATCGGCGAGTGTGCGTGCGCAGGTGAGCCCCGCTAATCCGGCGCCGATGACGGCGACGCGCTGTGGTTGCGCCTGCATCGCGCGGTGAATGTGCTTTACGTATTTGTCGACGTTGATGCGCGCGGCTTGATCTGCTGTCGCGCGACCACGCACGCTGCCGAGTATACGATTAGGTGGCGTGAATGGTCGATCAAATTGCCCCAGGCACCAGAGAATTCCGCCGAACGAAGCTGGATCGCGACCGTCGAGCGCGTAGCGATGATTGAGGTCGATGAGTGAGCGCAACGCGCGTTGTGCGTTCACGGTCCAACCGACCAACGCCTTGCCCCACGTCATGCGCACATTGTTGTGAATTTCGCCATGCGTGAGCAGCGACTGCTGCATGGCGTCCCAGAAGCGATCACCGGTGCGGCCGCGGGCGAGTTGTTCCCAGTCGAGAATTTCACGCGCGTCGCTCTCGTGTTCCTGCAACGTCTGCCGCGCCCATGCGGGCAGCGCGTCAACTGTATCGTGATCGGGGCGGTGATAGCAAAACGTGTACGCGAGCTCACGCCACACGAGTAGCTCGTCAAGCCATTTTTGTGCTCCGTCACCGGGCATCGCCGCAACTTCGCGCGCGAGGCGCAGTGGCGACACCATACCGTAGTGCGAGTACGCAGACATGCGACTCACGCCGTCGCCACGAGTTGGATCGTTACGCGATCGATCGTAGCGATCAAGGCGACCGGATTGTACGAAATCATTCCAGCGTGCGTAGCCGGCGTTGGAGCCGCCGCGCGTGTCTGCAACTGGACCCACTGCGTGATCGATGCGACATTCAGCAATCAACGCCGCAAAGTCAGCGGAGGCGAGATCGATTGGCTCGAATGGCAGTGACGGTGCGCACCGCGGCGCAGTGACTGCGACCTCTCGCCATGGCTGCTGCAGGCGCGCGCGGCGCAACGCCTTCGTCGCATCGCGATAGACAAAGGCACGATCATACGCAACGGTCGTAAGAGTGACAGGAACAACACACGCAGCATCAACCTCCCACACTTCAGCTGCGACGTCTGCGCGAAGTGCCTCGGTCCACGCAACCAGCGGTGCGACTGGCATAAGCTCCGTGACCACCAGCGCCGCACGTTGCGCGAGCGTTTTTAAGTGAGGCCCGCGATGCCCTTCACGTTCAAGGTGAAACGCGGTTCCGATGTTGCGCGACGTAAGTTCGGCGGCAAAATCGCGCGCACCTTCAAGAATAAACATGTGGTGCCGATCACTGGCGTACGGATAGCGCTCGGAGAGTGCGTGATACACGAACACCGGCAGCTTCAATGCGTTCGCGACCGTCAACGCCACATCGAGGGCTGGGTTCTCATGTGCTCGGATTGCGGTCCGTGCCCAGTAGAGCACGTACTCTCCGGTGGCCGCGCCTTTTCGCGCGGGGGCTGGCGGCGCAACGCGCTCGGCAAGGTGTGGTGGAAGGAGCGTCTCGGGAGCGATCACAGCGGGAGCGGTGGGTGAATTTGAGTGGTGCATGGAGCATACTTGTAGGGGAGAAGCTGACGACGCAACGCTTCTGTTCCCGCGATCATGCTGGCCACGCGTCTCCGCCGTCTTGCCACGGCCCTCACTGGAGGGGGGTATGCACTCGAGTGACGTGATCAGGGTCGTGCTCGTGGACGAACATGCGCTGGTGCGCGCGGGACTTCGCGCACTGCTCTCGCACGCGCCGGAAATGGTTGTCGTGGCGGAATCGGGTGATGCGTTTGACGCGGCAACGTTGGCTAGGCAGACGAAAGCGCAGGTGCTGATTCTGGATCGCGCGATTGGCGGAGAAAACGGATCGACGGTCGCGCGACTGCTCCAGACATCGGAGTGCACCGCGCGCGTACTTGCGCTAACCACTGTCGCGGCGCAATCGGCGCTCGATTCGTTGCTCCTCGCAGGCGTCGGCGGCTATCTCACGCGCGGCGCCGTGGAACGTGATCTGGCGGATGCAGTGCGCGTCGTTGCGCGCGGCGGCGTGTACCGCTGTCCGGTATTGACGCATGTGCGACACACTGAGCTGCCAGCGACTGGTGTGGTTGACGACGACAGACGCCGCTTTGACAGTCTCACACCACGGGAACGCGAAGTACTCGTAAGCACGGCGAACGGTTTTTCGGCGCCAGAAATAGGTGTGCGCTTGCAGATCAGTCCGAAGACGGTCGACACGTACAAGCAGCGCATTCATGAAAAGCTCGGTCTGCATCATCGCGGCGAGTACGTGCGCCTCGCACTCAGGCTCGGCTTGCTTGCGTCGAGTTGAGCGGCGTCGACCGTTTCTCGACCGGTAGACGCGGCGGCTGCCGAACTGACCGAACGCAAGCGTGAGCGTGTGCACCTTCTCAATCCCAAGGGTGTAACAAACAGAGTTCCGACGCCGTATGAATCGGTGTGGGTCTGGTACGTGTGCGTTACGCCGGTTTGCTCTGGGGAGGGTAGGTTTCTGGGCATGAATCGATCGCTGATCAACAGGTTGCTGCGTCGCGACGTCGTGTGGTACTATCGGTTGCGTTTGCGTCCTGACATCTCGTCGTTCTGGCGGCATTTCTGGATGACGATGACGCGGCTCGGAGGTGCTCGCGTGACGATCGCGGCGTGTCTCGCTGGTCTTCTGTTTCCGACAACGCGCTTTGCCTCCGCGCACACTTCGGTGGCGCTGCTGGTCGCATTTTGCGTATCGCAGATTATCAAGCGGAGCGTGAGTCGTGAGCGCCCAGCGGATACAAAGCGCGGTGTGACGGTGATTGAGGCGCCAGATCGTTTCAGCTTTCCCAGTGGGCACTCCGCGGCCGCAATGGCTGTAGCGGCGATGTATGCAATGACCTTTCCGCCGATCGGAATTTTTTTGCTACCGATCGCTGTGCTGGTCGGGTACAGTCGCGTTGCGTTGGGCGTGCATTACCCGCTTGATGTGATTGCGGGTCAGGCGATCGCGCTAGCCACCGCAGTGTTGCTGCGACTCTGGTAATACGGTTCGCAAGTGTGCGAACATTGATACGCTTCGCAATTGTGCGAAAACTATTGCGGTTCGCAACGAAGTGAAAATTAATACGGTTCGCGACGAAGCGAAAATTAATACGGTTCGCGACGGTGGGGAAATTAACACGGTTCGCGACGGTGCCGAAATTTTGCGCGGGGGAACGAAAGACATTTGCGCGCGCCGACTGTCAATCGCGTATCATGGCAGCGTGAACTAATCTCGCGATATCTGCGATCAGCGCGCGTGCGTCTGCTTGCACGTCAACGCCGCTGGTGAGCACAACCAGCACGTATGGTGAGCCATTTGCTGGATACACAATGGCTGCATCGTGTTCCACGCGCGTGATATCGCCAGTCTTGTGCGCGATGCGGGTGCCGGGTGGAAGTCCAAGCGGAATTGCGCTGTTGTACGCTTGTGCGAACAGCACAGTGCGCATCCAATCGCATGCCGCGGGTGATGCTGCGCGATTGGTGGCGATGGCAGCCATGAGAATCGCAAGATCGGCTGCGGTTGTGGTGTTGTTTAAGCCGGCGCGAAACGCTGGGCCATCCTCAACACCGCGTCGAATGAGCATGCGCGATGTTCCCAGCGTGCGCGTGAGAGCGGTGACCGAATCAGCGGCAACAACAGTGAGTAACGCATTCGTCGCCAAGTTGCTGGAGTGCGTGATCATACGCGTCGCAAGAAAACGTACCGACACGTTCTGGCCAACGCGCGCGTAAACGCTGTCGTCAGAATCATCGTCACGACTGAGTGAATACGGCGAGCGATCAACGATCGAAGTGAAGGCATTTCGCAGCGGCATCGGATCATCAAGCCGGAGTTTGCCGCGGTCGGATGCTTGCGCGAGCGCAATCAGCACTGGGACTTTCATTGTGCTTGCTGCATGGACCAATGAATCGGCGTTGAGCATCACAGCAGGCCCGCGGCCGTCGATCCGGAACGCCACGACGCGCACAATCGCACCCGGCGTGCGTGTGGCGCGAGATACGATGGCGTTCGCAAGCAGGGGATCGACTGCTGCGCTGAGACGCGCCACATTGGGCGCTCCCAATGTGGTTGGCTGGCGAGAGGCGCACGAAATTGCGCTGCAGAGCAAAAGCACGCCGCGGAGAATTGGTGCGATACGCATATGGCGAGGGTACGGCGCGTGCGACAAAGTGGCAACCTAAGCGCTGGCGGAGTGGTCAGAATGAAGCGCGGAGGTTACGCCGATTGTTGCGTCCTGTGCGATCACTTGGTCAGGAGTGGTGCCATTGCAACCAATTTGTCGGTTCCGCACACCGCATGGGCGCGCTAGACTCGACCGTTCGTCCTCTGTCACATCTCCCCACCGCCATCCGCCACTCGTGATGCGTTTTTGCCCACCGATCGCGGTTCTACTCTTTGTGACCAGCAGCGTTACCGGCTGCGCCGCTCGTACGCCCGCGCCGGTACTCGCGCCCGAACCTGTGATGGCCAGCGCACCCGTGATCCTTCCGGCGGCTGATACCAGCAGTCGCGACTCGCTCGCGGTGCCGGTGTTGTCTGACTCGGAAGTGGTGACGCGCGCGGCGGCAATTTTTGATGGTGTGCCTGCTGCACCTGTCGATGGCCCGCGCGTTCCGGATGCGAGTGCGGCGACGTGGGATATCGATGTGCGCAGCTACGAAACGCAGACACAAGTGGCGCAGTGGGTGGGTATTTTTTCTGGACGGATGCGGCAATACATGGCACGCAGCATGAGTCGCGGCACGCGATATGACGCAATGCTGCGCCGGAAATTCCGTGAGTCGGGACTGCCAGAAGACATGACGTATTTGGCGCTGATCGAGAGCAGTTACAGTACGCACGCGTACTCGCGTGCAGCCGCGGTTGGAATGTGGCAGTTCATGTCACCCACCGCGAAGGGCATTGGAATGCGCGTGGATTGGTGGGTGGACGAGCGCCGTGATCCCATCCGCGCGACCGAAGGCGCGATCGATTTCCTGACTGATCTGCACGATGCGTACGGTAGTTGGTACTTGGCTGCAGCAGCCTATAACGGTGGCCCCGGTCGCGTGTCGCGCGGATTGCGTCGCTTCACCGATGAGATGGATGGCGCGGAAGGGGAGGATCGATTCTTTGCGTTGGCGGAGCAGAAGTATCTGCCGAAAGAGACAAAAGCCTATGTGCCAAAACTGATCGCAGCAGCGATTGTTGCGAAGGAACCACTCCGATACGGAATTCGCGTCGATACGCTGCCGCTGTTCGCATTCGACAGCGTGATGGTGGCAGGTGGCGCGTCGTTGGCTGCGGTGGCGAAGGCGGCGGGGACGTCGTTGGAGGATATTCGCGATCTGAATCCGCACTTTTTGCGTGGCGTGACGCCTCCGGGTGACGCATCGGAAGTGCGCGTTCCGGTTGGGGCGGCAGAGGGATTTAATGCAGCATTCAACGCGCTTCCGGTCTTGGAACGTGCAGGGTGGCGCGACGAGCGAATCACGTCGGCGCAGAGTGCGCAGTCGATCGCTGATGAGGCAGGAATTCCGGTCAAATCGTTGCGATGGATGAATCCGCGACTGTCGCTGGATCGACGTGGTCGCGTGCCGGCGGGAACGCTGCTACACATCCCAACGGCCACAGCGGTCGCTGGTGCGCGTGATGTGCCTGACCCGTCTCTTGCGCGCTATGGCGGATCGTCACGAACGTCTAGTCCGAGCGCAACGCTGCTGGCGCAGAGAATTCGTGTGCGTCGCGGCGAGTCGCTTTCAAGTGTGGCGCGTCGCAGCGGTGTCTCGGTCGCGCAATTGCGCGCCATGAACGGTATGCGCGGTTCAGGCGTGCGTGCGGGCCAGTTGCTGGTCGTACGTCGTCCGTCGAAAAGTGCGGTGGCGGCGGCTCGTCGGCAGGTTGCAGCGCGTGGTGGATCGCGATCAAGCGCCGGTCAGCGTTGTACGTCGCGAGTCGTTCGTGTAAATGGCAAGCGGCGCTCGGTATTGCGCTGCACGCCGGTTCCGACGGCGGCGGTTGCTTCATCACGCAGCAGTCGTGCTGGCAGTAAGGCGTCTCGTACCGCAGCATCGCGTCGCGCTGCGAGCGCATCTTCGCGGACTCGTTCATCGCGCTCAACGGCATCGGCGCGCGGAACGACTGGTTCGCGGTCGTCGGCAGGCAGCACAAAAAAGAAAAAGACCGCACCTCGTTCGGCGCGGTCTCAGCGGCGATAGTTCGCCGTTTATTTCTTGCTGCCGATGAACCGGCAGCTGTGTTCAATTCTCAATCGTCTGAGCCAGGCGTCGCCACCACACGAACGCGCGCCTTCCCACTATATCCGCGCATCACGCGCCGGTCGTAACCGTTAGATGGATCGAGGCCGAGTGCGAGTTCATTCTGCACCGCGACTTGACCACGATTGTAGGTCAAGAGCGCGAGTTTCACGTTACCGTGATGCTCGTCGAGCAAGTCGCGCAGAAAATGGAACCCAATACGAAGATTGGTCTCGCGTTGGTAGAGTTTTTCTTTGGTCACGGTGCGATCGTAATACCTGGCTGTCGGCAGCATCACTTGCGTGAGCCCAGCCGCGCCAACAACACTCGTTGCGCGCTCTTTGAATTGACTTTCGACGTTCACGAGTCTGAAACCGAGTTCCGGATCAATGCCGGCTTCGAGCGCTGCGTCGTGAATTGCGCGCGCCAACTCCGTGTCAACCATCCAGCGGCGCGAGAACGAATAAATGCGATTCCACCGCTGCAAGCGCTGCGTCACTCGACGAGCAGTGTCGGCCGCCATCAGACGCTCAGCGACGGTCGCGACGCGCGGTGTCGCAGGAGCGGTCAAGCTGGCAAAGGGACGTGGAACTGCTGCCGCACGAGCATCAAGAACCAGAGGACGGCGGCCTGCGATCATTGCCGTCGTCAAAACACCAGCTGCGATAATCCAATGGCGGAACCGGCGACGTGTGCGTTCTGCGTCACCGCGGTGGACGTACGTGCCTCTCAGGTCGTGCATTCGGGCAACCCTCGCGTCAGGGGCGCGCCACGTGTGAGTTCAGAAGCCACGCTTCTGTGGACCCAACGCGTCAGCGCCAGTGGCGCGAAGCACACCGCCTCTCACTCTGGCGAAGCGCATCGCTATTCATAGGAAGCGACGCGTGGGCTATGCCTCGCCTTCGCTTCCCGGTGGCAGACGGCGCCAAGAACCTGAGCGCCCTCCGTCCTTCCTTTCAACCTGGATGTCCAGCAGGACCATGTCCTTCTGAACCGCCTTGGCCATGTCGTACACCGTCAGCAATGCGACCGACACGGCGCACATCGCCTCCATCTCCACCCCGGTGGGTCCGACCGTCCGCACCTGGGCGGATACCCGAACACCGGGAAGGCTTTCATCGAGTTCAAGAGCAACATCCACACCACGGACCGCTAGCGGATGACAGAGGGGAATCAGGTCCGAAGTCTTCTTCGCCGCCTGAATCCCGGCAATTCTCGCCACCGTCAACACATCGCCCTTTGGCAGGGCTTTCCGCTTTAACAGATCAAAGGTCGCCGGTGACATACGGATCGCGCCAGTCGCCAAAGCGACCCGTTCGGTGTCTGGCTTGGCCGAAACGTCAACCATCCTCGCGGAACCAGACTCATCAATATGGCTTAACCCGGCATCTTTCACGAGGGGACCCCCAGTATTCGGAGCTGTCGGACGAGTTCGGCCGTGATCAAGGCTGGATTCACGTTATGCCCCGTACGTTCGCGAGCGGCTTCGACCGCATCTTGAGCCCGAGCGAGCGCCGCGGTACTCGGGCTGCCGGTGCTGACGGCGTGTCGTAGGCGATCGTGAAGCAGGCCTTCCAGCGAGTCGAGCGCGTCGGAGAATGCTCCTCGAGCGCCGGAGGGCTTTTCGGAAAGCGCGGTGACAAACCTGTCGGAAGCGTCGCCACCAAGTGCCTTCAGCCACGCCTCAGCATGCGTTTGCGCCGATAGTCCGGCAGAACCCGCTAGAAGAGCGCCGGGTGCTCCGGAAGCCCGTTCGATGGCAGAATCGGAGATATTGTCGAGCTTGGCACGGATTGTGTCGGTGGCGGCCCACTCACGCATTTCGCCCAGATTGAGTGGCGCAACGCGAACCGAAACGACTCTCGACCGAATGGTGGGAAGCAGCGCTCCCGGCTCGCTTGTGGTCAGGATGATGGTCGTGTCTGCGGGCGGTTCTTCGAGCAGCTTGAGAAGCGCGTTTGCGGCTTGGTCGGCGCCTTCTTGGGCGATCATCCGGTCAGCGTCGCCAAGAATCATGATTTTCCGCTTGGCCATGGCCGGCGAACTGGCCGCTGCCCGAACAAGCGCGCGAACCATCTCCACGAAGATCCCTTCGTTTCCGACGCTCGGCCCCCACAGTCCGCCGGCGTGGGCGCGATCACGCATGCCGACTCGCAGAATCGAGAGCGCCTCTTCCGGTGACGCGTCTCCAAGATCGGCACGGAGCACTGGAAAGAACCAAAACAGGTCAGGGTGCGTGAGCTCCGTGGCGTAGCGACACGCTTGGCACGCACCGCATGGCGCTACCTCGCCGGTGCAGAGCAGCAATTGCGCGAGCCAGAGAGCCAGCCGCTGTTTTCCAACGCCGCGCCGACCGTGCAACAAGATCGACCCAGGCAACGACCCGCGCGCTATTGCGTCGCTGAACTGCTGTTGCAGTGTACGGTGCCCAACCAACGGTGACAGCGGCATGTGAAAGCTTTGAAAGTGACGCTAATGCGGCAACAGGCGCGCGTAGGCATCAAGTACGATGTCACGCGCGGCTTCTGGCGACGCGCCAACTGCCGAGAGGTGGCCCATTTTGCGGCCCGGTTTGGCGGTTCGTTTTCCATATAGATGCACGCGAACGCCGGCCACTTCGAGTGCGCGCGACCACTGCGGCACACCACCGTTCGTGGTCCACAAATCACCAAGCAGATTCACGATTGCACCGGCCGAGAGCAATGACGTGCTGCCCAGCGGTAGTCCGCAAATGGCGCGAATCTGTTGTTCGAACTGACCGGTGATGCACGCCCGTTCAGTCGCGTGAAAGGTGTTGTGCGTACGCGGTGCAAGTTCGTTCACGATCAATTCGTCGTGTGCGGTGACAAACATTTCGACCGCAAGCAAACCAACAATTCCAAGGCGTTCAGCGATGGACTGCGCGAGAGAAATAGCCGCGTCACTGGTTGCGTCGCTAACTGGCGCCGGCGTCATGCTCCACGTGAGCACGCCGTTGTCGTGATGGTTCCACGCGACAGGAAAGGTGCGCACGTCGCCGTTGCTTCCTCGCGCCACCAGCACCGACAGCTCGCCGGCGAGTTCGATCCATTGCTCAACCACGACGCCGGAGTGGGCGGTCAATGCTCCCGCGGCCTCAAGATCGTGCGCAGAACGGATGCGTGCCTGACCACGACCGTCGTATCCACCGCTGGTGGTCTTTGCGATGCTGCGGCCGAGCAATGCAAAGGCCTGCGCAACATCAAGTGGTGTGTGTGTAACGCGAAATGGGGCAACCGGAAAGTCGTGTTGCTGCAACCATTCCTTTTGCCGAGCGCGATCTTGAATGATGTGAATCGCAGCGGCACCTGGGTGCACCGGCGCGTGCAACGAAGCAGCGGCGATGCTGTCGGTTGCGATCTGTTCGATGTCGAGTGTGATGACATCGCAGTTCTGCGCGAGTGCCGTGGCGGCGGCTACGTCGTCGAATGGTGCCGTAATCGTGAGTGATGCAACGGCGCGTGCTGGGCAGTCTGGATCGGGATCAAGCACGTGCACGTCGTAGCCCATGGCTCGTGCGGCGAGCGCCGACATTCGCGCAAGTTGCCCGCCGCCGAGAAACCCGATTGTTGCACCCGGCAGAATTACAGTCATGCGTTGTGGCGCGGGTCAGGGTGGTTTAGCACTTCCTGCGTGCGAGCAGCGCGCCACGCGGTGAGCGCAGCGTGAAGCGCCGCGTCGGTAATGGCGAGGATTTGCATCGCAAGCAGCGCGGCATTCGCGGCTCCCGCTTGTCCAATTGCGACCGTCGCGACCGGAATCCCTTTCGGCATTTGGACTATCGAGAGCAGCGCATCAATGCCCTGCATCGCTGTCGCAGCGACTGGCACGCCGATGACGGGCACCAGCGTTTTAGCGGCAATCATGCCTGGGAGATGCGCGGCGCCACCGGCAGCGGCAATGATCACGCGCAGGCCGCGAATGTGCGCGGTTTCGGCATACGTGAACATCTGGTCAGGTGTCCGATGCGCGGAGACAACGCGCACTTCGTGAGGGACACCGAATTCTTCGAGCAGCGCGACGGCGGGTGCGAGCACCGGGTAGTCGCTCTTGCTGCCCATAACGACGCCAATCAATGGCGTTAACGATGCGGAAGGATTTGACACGAGAGAAATATGTCTTCAGAGCACCGATTCTGCGTTGGGGTGTGGCGCGCGGAACCAAATCTCGTGACATTTGGGAGGTAGTTTTTCCGCACTATTCTTCTGCGCTGTTCTGCCGCGCCGTTATCCCGTCGTCTGGAGCGAGTCGTTTTGGAGACCATCCTCAGTGTGCTCACCGGTATCGGTGTAGCCGCGGCGTGCGGGTTCCGTGTGTTCGTTCCGCTACTGGCTCTCGGGCTGGCCGGTCGCGCGAACGTGGTGCCACTCAACGACAGCTTCGCGGTACTTGCGAGCTTGCCCGCGCTCATCGCTTTGGGCACCGCTGCGACCATGGAAGTTGGAGCGTACTACGTGCCGTGGTTGGATCACGTGCTGGATCTGGCGGCGACCCCCGCGGCGTTGGTGGCAGGTGTGCTGGCGAGTGCCGCGGTCATCACCGATCTCCCGCCGGTACTGACGTGGGGGATTGCGCTGATTGGTGGTGGTGGCGCAGCGGGATTGCTGCATGGCGCGACCGCGTTACTGCGCGTGAAGAGCACGGCGGTGACGGGTGGCGTTGCAAATCCAGTGTTGTCGACGGGTGAGCTTGTCGGCGCGCTGGTGACATCGGCGTTGGCGTTGTTGGTGCCGATTGTCTGTGGGGTGTTGTTGCTGGTTGTCGTGATCTGGGTGATCAGACAGCGTTCTCTCAAACCAAGGACCGTATCACAATGATTCGCATCTCCGCTCGCTCGTTGTCGCTTGCATTGGTGCTGTCTGCGCCGTTGATCGCGCAGGAGCCGGCCAAGAAGCCACCGTACGAATTCGTTGGCGATTTTGCACTCGCCGCGAGCCAAGGCAACCAAGAAGTGAACACTCTTTCGCTGGGTCAGCGCTACAGCTATCAGTTTGAAGGGTGGAAGTTCACACAATCGGCGTCAGCGCTGCGTGGTTCGGCTAACGGCGTGAAGAATGCCGAGCTGTATCAGGGTGGAATGCGCGGCGATTTAAATATCACGAAGAAGTTGTCGGCGTACGTGAGCACGGCCGGCCTGCGCAACACACCGGCGGGTCTTTCGAGCCAATTCAACGAAGGCGTGGGACTCGGCTACAAGGTCCTCGATACCGACATTGACAAGTTGCAGTTCTCGGCCGGTGTTGGCGCGTTGCAGCGCAAGTTCGTTGGCGTGGCATCAAGCCAGAACGATCTTGTTGGTGCATTGGACGGGTTGTATCGCCACATGTTCTCGAAGGTTGCGTACTTTGAGCAGACGGCGGGTTTGATTCCGAACTTCTCCACGTCAGACGCGTGGCTGTTCTCGACCAAGTCATCGCTGGTAGCACCGCTCTCGGCGCGCATCGGTATTAAGGTTGCATACTTGGTGAATTACAACAACGTGCCGCCGTTTACGATCGTGAACAACGCTCCGACAACCACGCGTTTCAAGAAGTTTGACGGATTGCTTACGACCGGTATCCAGTTCACGTATTGAGCACGATATGGAAGTGCACAGGGCCGACCGCTACCAGGCAGTCGGCCCCGTTTCGTTATGTCGCGATACTTCTGGCAACGTGGCGCGCTACGATTCGCGCGGTTCCGGGCTCCAGAGTGGAGTGAATGATGTGCTCGACGCATCATAGAGTTTTACCGCGCCAGGTGCGCGCCATTTGGCGATCAAGATGATCTGGCCGGTGTGCGTGCTAAAATGCTCCACGACATGATAGATGGCGCCGAAGACAGTGGTTTCTGCGCCCTGAATGGTGCGCGGTTCTGACAGCTGCGCTGCGGTTAGCGTTGCAAGGATCGCGTCAATCGCGCGGAGTGTTTGCGCGAGCGTCTCAAGCAGTACGAGTTTTGAACTTCCTGCCGTGGCGGAAAACTCGCCGTCCCGATCACGCGAGTTCTCGCGTTGGCCAACGCCACCGATCAGCCATTGTCGCGCATTGCCTTCGAGGTGCAGCAGCAAGTTGCCGATGCTGTTTGAGCTTTCGTTGGCGCGCCACCAGATATCCGACTCGGCAAGCGGCGCGACCGCGAGTCGAATTTTGGGCAAGTATTCATCGAGCAGAAATGCGCGGGATGTGTCGAGGAATTCTTGGTGCATCGTTAATTGCCTCAGTCGGGAGTCATGGCGGCAACGGCTTCGGCGCGTCGATCTTCATCGAATGCATTTTCGCTGCGAGAGATGACGAGTGTCGCAACGCCGTTGCCGATCAGATTTGTGATCGCGCGCGCCTCGGACATAAAACGATCAACGCCAAGGAGCAACGCGATGCTCTCGACCGGAATGGTCTTCATCGCCGTGAGTGTACTTGCGAGCACAATAAACCCTGAGCCGGTAACACCTGCCGCGCCTTTAGAGGTAACCATCAGCACTAACAGTATGCTCAACTGTTGTCCGATACTGAGGTCGATGTTGTTCGCTTGGGCGAGAAAAATCGTTGCCATTGCGAGATAAATCGATGTACCGTCTAAGTTGAAAGAGTAGCCCGCAGGAATCACCAACCCGACAATCGATTTCTCGCATCCGTATTTTTCGAGTTTCGTGAGCATGCGGGGAAGCGCCGCTTCGCTAGAGCTGGTGCCAAGCACCAGCAGAATTTCTTCCTTGATAAAACGCAGAAATTCGAGAAGTCGAAAACCGTAAATTCTGCAGATTGTGCCAAGAACCACAAAGATAAAGATCGCCATGGTGACATACACGGCGAGCATCAGCCGACCAAGAGGAATCAACGTCTTGAGTCCGAACGAGCCGACCGTAAATGCCATGGCACCGAAGGCGCCAATGGGCGCAACCTTCATCACCATCGCGACGATCTTAAAGAACACGTGCGACGTGCGATCCATCACGTCGATGAGCGGTTTCGCGGTGGCGCCAAGCGATGTAAGCGCGATCCCGAACAGCACCGCGAAGAAGACAATCTGAAGAATTTCGCCTTTTGCGAACGCGTCGATCACGCTGCTCGGCACAATGTGAGTAACGAAATCGACGAACGTCATTCCTTCGCCAGCTTTCGTGTACTGGGATACGTCACCGGTGGCGAGGACCGAGGTGTCTATACCGGCGCCAGGCTTTGTCACGTTCACCACAACAAGTCCGATCGCAAGCGCGAACGTCGTGACAATTTCGAAGTAGAGAAACGCTTTGCCACCAACTTTTCCGACCTTTTTGAGGTCGACCATGTTGGCAATTCCAAGCACGATCGTGAGGAAGATGATTGGCCCGATGACCATCTTCACTAGCTTCACGAATGTGTCGCCGAGCGGACGCAGCGATTTCCCGAAGTCGGGTGCAATCACGCCAACGAGCACTCCAAGTGCGATGGCCGTCAGCACCTGAATGGTGAGATTTGATGCGAGGCGTTTTATGCGTGCCATCTTTACGGAGAGGACTGGTGAGGATCGCACTTCAACTTGGCGCAAATATATGGAACGCTCATGATCGCTGATTGGCGTCAGCTTGCCGGCGTTGTTGTGGCGGCTGTTCTAGGCGGCGCGGCGAACTCTGTAGCGGGTGGCGGGACGCTGCTGACCTTTCCGGCGCTGATCGGGCTTGGAATTCCACCCGTTGCCGCCAATGCGACGTCTACTGTCGCACTCTGGCCGGGAAGCATCAGCTCTATGTATGGCTACCGTGATGCATTGGCCGGTGCGCGTTCATGGGCGCGAGCGCTCGTTGTGCCGAGCATCCTGGGTGGTCTGCTCGGTGCCTGGTTGCTCACGCGCACCAGTGACGCGCAGTTCAAGGCGGTGGTCCCGTGGCTGGTACTGGTGGCGACACTTCTGTTCTTGTCGCAGAAGCAGGTTGGTGCGTGGCTGCGCCAACGTGTTGCGAGACGCAATGCGGTGCCGACAGGCGTATCAGGCGCCACTGACTTGCCGCCGTCTCCGGGCGTTGGTGCTGCGGCGGTGCAGTTTCTGGTCGCGACGTACGGCGGGTATTTCGGCGCTGGTGCGGGCATTGTCATGCTCGCGGCATTCGGCTTGCTCGGGCTGACAAATGTGCATCAGATGAACGGCTTGAAGAATTTTCTGGCGATACTCTTCAATTTCGTCGCGATTTGCACCTTTGCCATCTCAGGGCTGGTGCACTGGCCCATTGCGATGCTCATGGCGATTGGCGCGGCGATTGG
>JANNWU010000301.1:0-5730 GCA_031408755.1 Gemmatimonadaceae bacterium
CGCGCCACCGTGTCGCAGCCGCGCGTCGCGTTCTGCAGTCGTCGACCAACTTCAAACAACAATTGGTCACCGGCGGCGTGGCCCATGGAATCGTTGATAGTCTTGAAGTTGTCGAGGTCGAGAAAGAGCACCGCGACGCTACCCGCTTCGTCAGTGCGATTCGCCAGTGCTTCATCAACGCGCTCGCGAAAGAGCGCGCGGTTCGCAAGATTCGTAAGCGAATCGTGGTATGCCTGCCACGTTAGCTGCGACTCGAGCGCGCGCCGCTCGGTAATATCTTGCAGCATTGCGATCAGCCCAGCAGCGCCGGTGGGATTGTCCACACGCGAAATCGTCAACAGCGCCCAGATCACGCGACCATCTGCGCGCACAAAGCGTTGCTCAATTGTCACGTGATCGCGTTCCTGCGCCTGCAGTGCGCGAATCGTAGTCGTGGTGCCTTCGAGATCTTCTGGTGGCGCGAATGTGTTCCACGCGCGTCCGATCAGTCCAGCGTCATCGTACCCCAACAATCGCTCAACGGCTGGATTCACTTCCGCAAAGCATCCGTCCGCATCAAGAAGAGCAATCGCAATCGCAGCTTGATCGAACACGGCGCGTAATCTCGCTTCGCTGCTTCGAATGGTATCCGCAGCAAGTCGATCATCGGTCACGTCTCGAAAAATTGCCAGGAGATCCGTAGTTCGAACCCCTGGCGACATAGGTGCGAGCGTACACGACAACCAGCGAATGCCATGATATGCCTTCGCGCGCAGCATAATTACCTGCTGTTCTCCCGCCAGCGCGCGCGTCAGCTTGCTCTGAAAAAGCGATACGTCCTCATCGACTAACAAACGGCTCAGGCCATCGCGCAATATGTCTTTGCGTGACGCTTGCGCCATCACTAACGTCGCTCTGTTCACGTTTTTTAGTCGACCATCGTGTGCAACAATGGCAATGACGTCAGATGCGGTGTCCATCATGGCGCGGTATCGCATGCTGCGTTGCCGAAGCATGAAGACCAGATTCACCTGCGTCCATGCCAAGCCGAGAATCGTCAGCGTGGTGAGCACTAGCGTGGCGATGACGTTGCTCCACGCGCCTTTCGTGCTCTCGGCGCCGAGAAACGTCGAGCTGGGAACGAGGCCGCTGGCTTGCAACGACAGCACCAGCGCCAGTGTAACAAGCGCGACTCCGCCGATGATGACCGCTCGACGCGCCGAGAGTGTCGTGATGGCCGCTACGGTCGGATACACGTAAAGAATTGGACCGCACCAGCGAGCGCCACCAATGAATCCGATAAGGCACCCGAGAAAAATCACGTCCTGCAGCAACGACGCGAAGATCGCGCTATTATGGCGTGGTTGAAGCTTTCGGCGTGCTGCCAACTCGTACTGCGCGGTTGTAAGCGCGAGCCATGTTCCGCAGCACACAAGCGCGTATGGCGACAGCCCAAGGTCCATACCGAGTGCCGCAAAAAGTACGACTGTCGCGCACGCACCAATGCACTGCCGGAGTCGGAAGTGCGTGAGCGCCGAAACGCGGTCGATGTGCGGAGCAGGGGAGTAGGAGAACATCTCCTGCTGAGGTATCGACCGCGTCGGGCGTCAGATGAAGTCGGAGCACCGACGTACCGCGCCGCTGACGCAATCCTGCGCGCCAGCTCGCGGCGGAAAGACGGCGGCGAGCCTTAGAACTCGCGCCGCTTCATCTCTTTAAAGATCTCCTCAGCCTCACCCGGTCCCTCATCCGTAACGCCAGGCTTCTTCGTCGCATCGAGCGTGGCGTCGAACGACGGGCGCGGTTTTGCAGCTTTCGCTGCCGCTTGCGCCTGTGTCTTCTTGAGCAGCTTCTGGAGCTGGTTGTCCTTCACTGTCCTGCCTCCGTTGTGGAACTCTCTCGAAAGTGTACGGCGTGAATGCGTTTCTGGAAACTGGTCGGGATCCGAATCCCCAGTTTCAGTTCGCTTCCGCGCCGACTAACGTGCCGAGCATGAAATCTGACCACCATTGTACGTCCGGTGCGCGCGTGTTGTTGCCAGTGGTTGTCGCGGCGCTGCTCTTCTCCTCCTGCGAGGGCAGTGACAAGGTGCGCGCCGCCGACTCAGCTCGCGCTGACTCGGTGCTCGCGGCGTCACGGAGCCCAGTCTCCGAACTCCCGAAGGCGAGGGCGGCACTGGCGCCGATGGCGGGTGCGCGAGCGGTGGCGATTCTCGTCAGGCGCGATTCGACCGTGTTCGGTACCGGTCCCGCCGTGGTCAGCTTTGCGGCTGGCGATTCGGTGATTGTGAGTGATAGCGCGTTGCGCGCCTGGAAGCTGGGCGATGGTCGATTTGTCGCCGTCTCAGGGCTGGACGGTGCTGGCGGGTTTTCCAACGAGGGTCAGTCACTGACGGTGATCGATCTCGAGACCGGCACGCGTCGACGAGTGGTGTCGGATTACTTCGTAATACTCGACGTCACGCTGCTGGAAACTGCGGGGCGTCGGGCGTTGGTGGTACAGATGCGAGATGGTGCCATTGGATCGCTGCACGTGACCATCGTCGATCCTGCGCGCGGGCAGGTGTTCCGCGAGACCAATGCACTGGCACGGATTGATGGTGCGCGAATTGTTGTACGAGAGTTTGGTGATGGCACCGTGCCGGTGTCGATGCAAGAGACACGAACTCCGGTGCGTGTTGACACAATTCCAGTCACCGCCATTGACACGATGTCGCTGCTGGTCATTCCGCGAGGCGGCCAATGATGCTCCACCGAGTTATCCGCCACGTCGTCATGCGCAACCCAGTCATGCGCCGCCACCTGTGCTGTGCGATGCTGCTTTGCGCTGCACCGCCGTCGCTGCTTGCGGCGCAGGGGCGTGCGTGGCCTGCACTGAAGCCCGATGCGCAGCTGGAGAGCGCGTTGCGAGCACTGGCTGCGCAAGTGCGCGGTGATGTTGGAATTTACGTGCGGAACCTGCGCACTGGACGTGGCGTGGCCATTCGTGCCGATGAAGCGTACCCCACGGCATCAATGATCAAGGTGCCGATTATGATCGGTATTCATGACGCTGTGGCCAAAGGGCAACTGCATTACAGCGATACGTTAATGTGGCGCGACAGTTTGCGCTACAACGGCGAAGATGACGTGCTTAATCATCTGCGAGACTCATCGCGCGTGGCGTTACCAGTGATTCAGCTGCTCTCGATTACGACCAGTGACAACGCCGCGAGTCTTTGGTTGCAAGGACTGGTTGGTGGTACGGCAATCAATCAGTGGCTTGAGACGAATGGATTTGATAGTACGCGTGTCAACTCGCGCACACCGGGGCGCGAAGAGGCGCGGAAGCGATATCAGTGGGGACAAACCACTCCGCGCGAGATGGCTGAGTTAATTGTGCGTATTCGCGAAGGTCGTGCAGTCAATGCGGCGGCGAGCCATGCGATGTATCGCGCATTGACACGCATTTATTGGAATGGAGAAGCGCTCAGCCAGATTCCGCCGTGGGTGCAAACCGCGAGCAAACAAGGGTCTGTTGATCGGTCGCGTTCCGAAGTGGTACTCGTGAACGCGCCCAGCGGTGACTACGTCTTCAGTGTGATCACGAAGAATCAGCTCGACGAGCGATACACCGCCGAGAACGAGGGGTGGGTGCTGCATCGCGCCGTGAGTGCGCTGCTCTGGAAGCACTTTGAGCCGCGTCGCCCGTTTACGCCAGCCGAGAATGCGACCAGTTTCGTGCCGTAGTGCGCTTAGCGCGAGAGGTGTGATTCGATGTACGCGGGTGCGCCGTTGAGCAGCGCTGGTCCCCATGCTTTCATGTGTGTGCGTGGCCAACTCAGCACCCAGCCAGCTAAATCGAATCGTCGGAACGCTAGCATCACATGTAAGTCACGCGCAAAGTTCGACGGCAGTGACTTCACGCCGCTGTAGCCATCGAGCAGCGCGTGCAAACGTTGCTCGGCGCGCGGTTGGTGTTCAAGCTCAGCCCATAGCGCCGCGACGTCGATCATGAATCGCCCGTTGGCAAAGTCTTCGAAATCCACCAACCCGGCACCCTCGTGTGTCAGTCGTATGTTGCGCGGATGCGAGTCGGTGTGAATCAGGCCGACCGTGTCTGTGCTGACGGGGAGATGGGCGTAGGCCAATTCCAATGTATGCTGCGCGCGCCGTAATCCGGCGATCAATTCGCTGCGGACTTCATCCGACGGTGCGAGCGAACCAGCCAGTAAATCGCGCATGGAAGTCGCCAGTTCAAAGAGGCGCGGGATCCACCACGATGGTCTCGCGCTGGCAATGCCCGTTGGCGCGTCCTGTGAGGCGCGGTGCATTGCGGCCAACGCCGCACCCGCATTCCGAAGGTCGCGCGGTCGCCATCGTAGAGTAAGATGCCGACCGGATACCCACGTGCATGCGATCGCACGCCACACATTGCCATGCCTATCCGCGAGTGGTGGCGAAATGCGCTGTACATTGCGCCAGAGCAACGGGCGCGGAACGATGAGTTGATGCGCGTGCGATAAATGCGCAAGCCAACGCATTTCCGCATCGAGCCTCGTTGCGGTGTCAGCCTGTTCTTGCACCAATCGTAGTTGTGTACGGCGACCGCTGCGGCTGGTGTGCACGACGCACAGTTTCCCAAACTGAGTGCTCAACGTGCGGAGTTGGCCTCCTGCTAAGCCGAAGCCTATTCGAGCGCTGCGCAACGGTGCAATTGCGATCATCGCTGCGCCGCGTTTGGTACTTGCGATGCCTGTACCGCGCGCGCGAATGCTGTGGCAATGATGTCGCGAATCTGGACGCGTTCCAGCAAGAATGCATCGTGCCCATGCACTGAATTCACGACGTGCAAGTGCGCACCAACAGCACTCGTCCACCCAGCGACCAAATCTGCGCTGTACAACGCATCACCAATAATTCCCACACCAGTAATGCGATCGGCGTGCGCGGCTAACGCTTCGCGCCACCCACCACGACCACGCCCAACATCGTGCGTGTCCATCGCGCGCACTCGGCGTTCATACTCTGCGCTGTCAAAGCGCTGCACGAGTTTCTGACCGTGATGGCGCAGATAACCCGACATGGTCCGGCCATTCGGCGAATCTGCATCAACGCCAAATCGCTCCTCGAATTCGCGTTCGGTTCGATAGGTGAGCATGCCGATGGCGCGCGCCAACTCAAGACCGCGCTCTGGTCCGCCCAGTTCAAGGGCTTGGAGTTGCACCTGATTCCATCCGGCACCCCACGCGCTTTGAACCGCTGGCGCCGCGAGTACCAAGGCGTGCGTTGGTGCGCCAGATTCGAGTGCGACTTCCAGCGCGAGCATACCACCCATTGATCCGCCGGTCACGAAAATCGCTTTAGGCAGCCCCAGGCTCTTCGCAAGCGCAGCGATGCCGCGCGCGAGATCGCGGATAGTGGGAGCCTGCTGCGGCGTGAGCGCGTCGCTGGTTGAACCGCTGAACGCGTGCGGATACAGCGTGGTGTATCGCGCGTGCGCGTCTGAAGCACCAACATCGGACCACCACAGCCGCAATGTGTCTGGAGTTGCGGTCAGCGACGGGCAGACGATCACGAGCCCATCGGAGGCTACTGGCGATGCGTCGACCGCGTAAGAGAATGTCGCATCGTCAACTACACGTCCATCCTCAAACGCAAAGCGGCCGATGGAGCGTGTCGCGAGCGTCGGTGCAGATGTAATGGGCATAAACACTTGCGCGCCTGGGCAGTTTTGGAGCCGCCAGGCGCGTCCATTTTAGCGAGTTGTTTA
>JANNWU010000302.1:0-5912 GCA_031408755.1 Gemmatimonadaceae bacterium
GACGCCACAAAATCCTGAAACGGTCCAGAGTCGGTGTTCGTCATGTGATTGCCAACGGCCGCCGGATAATCGGTTGCAAACTTCTCGTTCGCACCATGAAAGAACCACGCGAGTGTTTGCGCCTGCGCCGCAAACTTTGCAACTGACTGATACTCGATATTCACGTCCGCTTCAGGCCGCTGCGTTGGTGACATCGTGCTGTCTGCGCGCGGCATACCATGATCAAACAGCATCATGTCGTGCTGAATCATACCGAGCCATTTCGGTTCCGGAAACTTGCCCGAACCCGCCGGCATTTCCTTGCCTTGTAGTTCTGCGCGTTGCGCCACATAGGCACGAGCGCCATTCAATCCTGTCTCTTCATTGTTGAAAAGAACAAACCGAATGGAGCGTTCAGTTGTGATATCCGGATTGCTGAAGACGCGCGCAAGCTCCATCACAAGTGCTGTGCCGGATGCATCATCGTTGGCCGCTTCACCCCACCCAATACCATCCATATGCGCACCGACGATGTACATCTCTTCGGGATGCGTGGTGCCAACCTTTGTGCAGTACACCTGTTGACGCGTGCCCGGTGTGCTTGGCTGCGAGTTCAACGCGCGCAGCGTTGGGTCAGTCTGTCGGAGCGAATCGCTGTTGACGCCAGTGCGCGTTCGCATGCCACGAGACCTTCCACCGCCCTGCTCACGACGAATGCGCGTCACTGCGCTTGTGGCGGCGGGTGTTGCGGGTCGCGCGATAGGCGCTGGTGGTTGAAAGTCGTACGTCATGCGTTCGATGTTTGCGCAGCCGTAGCTCTTGAGTTGTGCTTCGATCCAATCCAGTGCAGCGCGATTGCGATCAGTACCCTGACGGCGGTCACCGTACTTTGTGAGCCCAAGGATGCTTGCCTTGTAGCGATCCAGATCCAGTCGCCCCACCAGCGACCGCACGACGGTTTCCGTACTATCCGCGGCAGCAGATGCAGCGGGCGAAGGTGTTTGCGCGCCGGAAGGCTGAACGGCAAACGACACAGCGAGGGCTGTGCCAACAGAGAGCGGAATAAGTCGCATGGTGCAGTCGCAGCAAAAGAGAACGTCAATCAGGCGCGAATGCGCTAACGGTGAAGCTGCACGCGGGTGCGTCTTTCGGCCAGTCGGCCGTGCACAAAACTGACGTCTTGCGGTGCGCGCTCAGCGAAACCACGTCAGAGGTTGTGGTGCAGTGAGTGGTGTCGTCATTGAGCACCCGCCCAGCCCCAGCACCTATCGCGCGTTACTGACGCTGGCAGGTGCCCCTTTTGTTGAGACGTTGCTCGGCGCCGACCGTAAGTGTCGCGATTTCACGCGCGCCGAGTCGACAACATGACGCGATCGCCGCGGAATAAACTGTTGGAACCCGCTCGCCCACCCGAGAAACGCAGTACGTGATTGTAAGGCCGTGTCCACATAACGCGGCATCAGCATCGGGTGCGACTTGGTACTTGCGAGTCCAGGCAAACACGTCACAGCGTAGCGAACGCCGTGCTGGTGAAGCCAGTCAATGAGTTCGCCGTAGTACTCGTTGCTCGGATAGCAAAAATGTTCGAGAGGATTTTCGGTACCACGTAGCGCAGTGACAACGCGCGTGTTGTCCGCCAGCTCGCGTAGAAATGCTTCGTGATTATTTGGCGCCTTGTGTCGATGCGTGTGCAACTGCACGTCCACCAAATTTGTGGGCAAATTTCGGACGGACTCTTCGGACATTACCTGCATCAGGCGTTGCGCAAGAATCGCCGCGTAGTCCACGTGTAACGCGGTTGCAACGCGCGCGATCAGCGCATTGCGTTGCCGCGAATCAAGCTGCTGCGCTCGCACATAGTTACAAAGCTGCTGCCACATTGCACGTCGATCGGCGTCCGTAGAGACGGAGAACGAGCCCCCGAGATCCGACAACGCATCCGGAGCAAGTTTGGTCTGGCGACCGGTCCACAGGACGTAGTTCAGCGCGGTGAAGAACACCGGATAATTCTTGCCACAGTAATATGTGGTCAGATACAGTGTGGCTGGCGCATTAAATTCTCGCAGGACCGGCAACGCGCGTTCCTCGAAATCGACGCACCCGTCGTCAAACGTCAGCGCAACGCATTTTGGAGGGAGCGTTCCGGCGTAGAGACGCGGTGCAGCTTCGGAAAGCGGCAGAATCGTGTAACCGCCGTCACGCAGCAGTTGCAATCGCTCGCGAAATTCTTGCTGTGAGAAGTACATCTCAGGCCACCATTCTCGTTCGTCGCGCATCGCGACGCCGTGATAGCACAACACCAACAGGCGGCGTTGACGCCATCGGCTGTTGGCGACGAGCTCGAAAAGACCGCACCGTTGTGCGACGCGAAGAAACAGTTCCTTGAGACGCACAGAAGGGGAGGTATCGATCGAGCAAAAAAGGTGGAGACGGGCCAAGATCATGACGCTAATCGACGTACCACAGTCTGCCATTGCGGGAGGACCAGACGGTTGCTGACGACTGCGTTGCCGAGCTCGTCACCGCGACACTGCTGGCGTTTTTGCCTCCTGCGAACCCGACACTCGTCGGTACCTGTGCTCGTGTCTGTACGCAAATGGCTTGCCCCGAACTCTGGACTCTTTCAGCCGTCGCATCCCCGAGGCGGCAAGTCTGACCGTGTATCGGAGCTGGATGGCCTGATCGTCGAACATGCCACTTCCGCGCAAAAATCGAACGGTTGAGTTCGTCGGCGTTTGCGAATTCACGAGACGAAGTGTTTCTCCTTTTCTATGTATCCAGCGCAGGCCAGCCAATCGAACCCCGTCAACGGAATACGGCGTCTTACCTAGGTCGTCGTCATAAGTCGTGCATCGATAAAACACACCAGACGCGCCGATTGGCCACATGTGAAGCCAAGACGGAATGCGCGTGCGCCAGCCGCTGGTATGATTCCGACACTCCAGTTCGCCTTGCATCAGTCCGATGCTCGACGCGAGCGGTGAGCGCATCGGCAGTCACGGCGTCTCGGGCGCCACAGTCGAGACACGATCGATACCAGCGCGAGAGTCGGGAAGAGTTTGCGTCGCATTCACATCGGGAAACACGTCGAATTCAGGTACGAAGGCCGCCAAGTTTACATCACTGCGCATCGATGGCACTTAAGCCGTGAGATTGCTTGCCAGGACGCGTCGGTCGATCCGCCGCCGTTGTCGCGGAGATCGAGGATGAGATGTGTGCACCGCCAATTGCGAATCTGCCCAAAGAGCGCTGCGTACACCGAGTCTGCGTTGAGCGGCGAGCGATAACTAATGAAACTCCGAATCCGTGAGAGCGCTGTCGTGTCGTCAAGCTTCTGCAGGCTGGTGCCGTTGCGAAAGTCCACGTGCACCGTGTCTCTGGATACTCCGCTTTAACGTGGTTACACCTTACACTTCGGTGCCAATCGCATTCCAGATGTAAATCGCAAGCGACCGCTGTCGCTGCAATTGACCACCGGACCGACGATTCGGTTCTCCCACTCCGAACGATGCACTCGTTATCCATTCAGTATGCAGCCTCGGCAAAGCAAGATGATGTATGGCAGCTCTTCAATTTGCTGCTCGGCAATTTGCGTCAGAACGGACAATTGATCGGTCGTGACATGCATCCGTACGTGCATGCAGGTCGTATGTCCGCGACGATTTACACTGTGACCCCCGGTGCGCTGGACGCGGACAACCACAACGAGTATGTCCGGAAGACGATTCGAGGTCTCGAACGGTTGTGTGGTAGTGCGCTCGAGATCCGATATGTCGGCGAGAGCGAGTCTGAATTCGTTTGCGAGTGTGTAAACAGCCCGTATTTCGTCATGACGGGATTCTATTCGTTCTCGCCAATTATCTGTGGCGGTTGCAGCCGTGAACGTCCGGTGTTCAGACTCCCCAAGCTTCGCGATGACGGATATCACCCGCTGATCACATGGGAGAGCAACTATCGCTCGTGCGTGATCCTTGATGTGAATAGCGTTGTGGGCGAGCGATGGGCGATCAAGCAACAGTGCGATCATGATTCTGCGTTATCCACGCAAGGTCGTGATGTTGCCGGACAAATTGCCGAGCTGACTCGAACGCCAACGTACTACTATCTGCCGAATTTCATCAAGCGCAGCGGTGGCAAAGATGTGGAGCGCCCATGTCCGAATTGTGGCGGGGGTTGGCATCTGGAGTCGGCGATTCACGGGGATATCACCAACGAGTGTGACGTGTGTTTTCTGATGTCGAGCGACTACAAACGTTAGCGTCGACGTACTCAATTATCGTTCGCGCCTACACGTCTGATGCGTAGAGATGTAGCGTTTCAGTTGCGTCAGTTGGCGAAGGCGTGATATTCACAAACTCAAAACCGAGACCAGCCAGCAGAGTGATTGAACGGGCGTTGTCCGGTTGCACAATGGCGAGAACGCGAGTCAAGTTAAGAACATCGCGACCGTAATGCATGACGGCGCGCGCTGCTTCAGAGGCTAAGCCGAGGCCGACATACTTGGGAAGGAACGCAAACCCAAGATCTGGGTCCGGAAAGGCATCGCGTTTCACGAATCCGCAGATACCTGTCGCCTCGCCCGTCTCGGTCATCACGACAGCCCAGAGCCCATAGCCGTTCATGGCGTAGCTCGGCTGATAGCGGGTGGTGATGAACGCGGCGCCATCGGAGTCGCTGCGCACGTGACGATCACCGATGAACTGCATGAACGACGGCTGATTGAGCAAGTCGTTGATGAATGCAGCGTCAGCCGCTGTCAATTCGCGGATCGTGGTGCGTGGCGTGGTCAGGACGGTCATGCTGTCGCCCCTAGTCGAGGTATGTTCTTAGAGTGCGCATATCGCTGAAATTTGCCGTTCCGTACGCCTCACAGACAGTCGGTATCATGAAAGGATGTCAGTTTCACCGCATAATCAACGCAAGCCTGATACTACATTGGGACGTTGCGCGTCATTCTTGAAGCGTCGCTCGCGTAAGCGTCCCACCATCACACCGTCGGCAGTGCGAGTGCACGGCTGCGCACTGACTGAGCAATAGTGGCTGAAATTCCTGATTCCGCCTTCGTCACGGTCGGCGAATCTCACGCGCACATTGCGGCTGCCGAGGCAGGGCAGACGCCGAAAGCGGAATACTTTGCGCTGCGCATGGGGCACTTTTCGGCTGTGCATGCCATGGCGGAGTATGGATTGGACGGTGGCTCGCTGCTGGCCGGTACGCGGTTCGCGCTGAACACATACCGCGCGACTGCAACAGCGCGCAACGTCTTTCTTGGCGAAGAGTTTCCCGGCATCCAGTACCTGGCTGTGCATGCACTGCGTCGTCGAACGCAGCGGATCGTCATGCTCATTCACAATGCCGCAAGCGCGCGCCGCCATCTCCCGCTGCGCACGTTGCGACTAGCGCGACACGTGGATCACCTACTCTGCCTTTCTGAACAGAGCCGCCGAGAGTTGATCGCTCAGTACCGGTATCCCGCAGCGCAGATCACGGTGGTTGGTTCACGCGTTGATACAGAGTTCTTCGCGCCAAACACGAACGTTCAAGTCATGGCCCAAGTGTGCGCTGCGGGTGCCGTGAATCGCGATTACGACACGCTAATCGATGCGGTCGCGCCACTGGGTATTCCACTCAAGATCGCTGCCGACACGCAGTGGCGGTTTACAGCGGCGCAAGCGAAGGTGCGGTCGCTGCCCCCATCGGTCGAGATGCGTTCGTGGGGAAATTACGTGAACCTCCGCACGCTCTACGCAGAATCTGCAATCGTCGTGGTGCCGCTGTCGCGCTCACTTATGAGTGGCGTGACCGTCGCGCTGGAGGCGATGGCGATGGGTAAGCCCGTCATCCTGACTCGGGTGCCCTATGTCGAAGAGTTCCTGCAGGACGGCGAGCACGGATTCTTTGTTCCTCAGGGTGACGTTGAGGCGCTGCGTGGC
>JANNWU010000303.1:0-3704 GCA_031408755.1 Gemmatimonadaceae bacterium
CGCCCACGGGGGGGGGGGGCGGCCCCCGCATGGGCCCATCCCTGGGCGCCCCCCGGGGTATTTAATACGTTGTTCCGCTATTTTTTTTTTTTTCTAACCCGCCCCTCAACTCGGTATACTTCGGTTCAGACTAGCCCGAGACACGCGACCGGCAAGCGCTCACCGCGCCCGTCCCCCCGCCCACCAAATTCGCCCGCCACGCTTAGAAGAAAAACGCGAACCGACCACCACTGGCGCCCAAACTGCTAAACCGCTGATTCACTATCGTGTTGTAGATCGACCCAAACGTGTACCGCACGCCGACATTCGTTGTGACGCGGAAGCCGGTCTGTAACGCTTGCCGTTGCAGCAGAATTTCTTCTTCTGTGTTGCCAGCGCGTGGTAAGTACAACTGATCGTTGATGCGCGCTGCAGAGCCACCGATGTTCAACGAAAATCCTCGGCCGATACGCAAGTCCACATTGCCGCTCAACGTCAGTGCATGCCGGTTGAAGTCATGCAGGTAGTTCAACCAATCCAACGACACGTTGCTCGAGCCCCACTGCTGACGTGCCACAAAAGATGCGGTGATCTGCTGACTGACGCGGACCTCTTCATCCTGATTGAACACTGTCGTGCGCTGGTATTTGTACAGGTTGGGGCCGACGTTATACAAAAAAGTCAACTGACGCCGCGTCTGCTCAGTCCACGGAAAGATGTTGTACTCAATCGCCGGCTGCGCGCGCACCGCGAGATCTTGGTTCAAGAAATCTGAGTAACCAGCGCCGAGCTTTAGGCCGGCAGACCAATGCGGCGAAAGCGAGCGGACAATCAATGCGTTGGCGTTGTACGTGCGCTGATCGTTCGTAACGGTGAAAGCTGGTGCAGCGCTCGGCCGTATGGTGAAACGCTGATTGCTCACATTGCCACCAACGGAAAAGTTCATCTTCCATTTCTCCGTCGCGCGATTCGCTGACAGGTTCAACGATCCGTTTACGCTGCGCTGCAACTCCTCGGCACGTACAAACGCGTTCACGTTCGAGGTGTACGTCCACAGGTTCCACTTGTCTTTCAAGTTCGCCGCTGAGCGCGTGGGTCGACCACCAGTCGGCGACACGAACGCGACTTGGAGTTGGCGCGCCAATGGCGACTTGGCAACGAAGCGCGTGAGCCCAAGTTTGAACGTGCGTGACAACTCGCGACGCAGCTTGTCGTCGGTGTCATTCGGTAACGTGTTGAGCACAAGCGTATCAACCATGCCTTCAAACTTGCGGCGACCGATAAATGTGATGGTATTCTCCGTGCCACCGCCACCATTCTGCAATCCCGACACCAAAATCTGCACATCAGAGTCGAAACGATCTCGCATCCAATTTACAAAGCCGATATCGGTGACGATGAAATCACGATCACAGCCGCGGACACGTCCCTGACAATCGAGATAGACACGTACCGCTTCTGACTGCGCGGTGAGGGTGTCAGGCGTCGCGCCGACGGCAGCTGCGACAGGGGCTGCAGCGGGAGGTGTAGCGGAACTAATCTGCCCCTGAAGAGCGGACGCAGTGAACGTGGCCGCAATGACGGCGCGGCGAAGTACTGTGATCGAAAGCATGAGAGGCACTTAAAAGAAGACGCCGCGCGAACAGGCGTACAAGCGCAGGCGACGCAAGTTGCGACGTGAGCGGACTGGTGGGTAACGACCGAGCCGATCAGTTCGTTGCGTGAAACTCAACGCATACTCGAGTTCGTTACAGAAGCGCCACATTTGTCTTGGCGGCCAGATCGTCGGTTGATCGCCTGAAACATTCATCAATCCTGCCGCCCACACGGCAGATGCACTGATCAGGCACAATTCACATGTGGCCAAGCGCGCGTCAGCGACTTGGTAGCTCGTTCAACGCCAGCGTCATCGTTTCCACGATACGGTCCGCATCTGTCATTGAAAGCGGCATTGGTCCGCGCAGCTTGATCACGTTGTGAAATGGTCCGTCCGTTCCAGCCAACACGCCACGCTCCCGCATCCGATTGACGACGAACGTGGCTTCGTCCGCGGCAGGTTCGAGCGTGAATCGATCGCGCACCAACTCCACGCCCAAAAACAGGCCGGAGCCGCGCACATCACCAACCACTTCGAACTGCTGCACCAGTGGCCTGAGACCACTAAAAAGCCGATTGCCAACACTGAGCGCGTGCGCTTGCAACTGCTCTTCCTGCGCCACACGCAGCGTTGTGATTCCAGCGACACACGCGGCAGTGCTACCACCAAAGGTGCTGAAGTACTCCATGCCGTTGTTAAATGCGTCGGCAATTGCACGGGTGGTGATCACGGCGCCCATGGGATAGCCATTGGCGATTGGCTTTCCAAGGACAACGATATCTGGCACGACATGATGCTGTTCGAATGCCCAGAAATGCGTGCCAATTCGCCCAAATCCCGTTTGCACTTCATCAGCAATACACAGTCCACCAGCGGCACGAACGCGCGCGTACACATCCGCCAGAAATCCGTCAGGCAGCATGATCTGCCCGCCAACACTGGGGCAGGTTTCTGCGATGTACGCTGAGAGTTTGCGATTCTTCGCGTGGATCGATTCAATCACCGTGCCGACCTGCGCCGCGAACCACGCACCTGGATCACCAACCACATCGCGGTTGCGATACACATCCGGAATGCGCGAGGTGTGCACCCAATCCGGCGCACCCATGCCACCCGGACCGGCATGCTTGTACGGACTGATGTCAATGAGTGTGGTCGTGTGACCGTGATACGCAGAGTCCATCACAATCAGATCACGCGCGCCAGTGTACGCGCGAGACAATCGCAACGCTAACTCATTCGCTTCACTTCCCGATGCAGTGAAGAAACAGACGCTCAATTCGCTAGGCAGCAGCCCCGTTAACGCCTCGGCATAAACTGTCAGTTGCTCCTGCAAATAGCGCGTATTGGTGTTCAACACGGAAAGCTGCTCGCTCACTGCGCGCACCACTCGGGGGTGTGCATGCCCAACATGCGAAACGTTGTTGTAAGCATCAATGAACCGGTGCCCATTCTCATCGTACAAATACTGCTTGAACCCGCGTACGATGTTCAGTGGGCTCTTGCCGTAGCTGATGCTCAGATTACCGCCGATGTTTTTCTGACGCGCGCGCGCGATGTCTGACTTGTGTGCGCGATGCGGAAGGTTTGCCGCTGGTATTCCGAGCAGCAGGTTAGGGTCGGGACAGATACCCTGCCACACCAGACGTTGGCTCGCGCGCGCAGCGCCATTAAAATTGCACGGTACATCCAGCATGTCGGTGATCACCTGCACGTGCACGTGTGCCCACCAGTCACCGTTCGTTGGCGCGCTACCGATACGCGCAAACTCGGCCCCCCGCGTGATGGTCGCGCCGACGTTCAAGCCGTCAAGCGAGTCGCGCGTGAGATGTCCGTATAACGTATAGAATGAAACCGGTTTCGCATCGTCGGTGGTGTGCCGCAGCACAATCATCGGGCCGTAATCGTGATGGCGATCCGCGTTCTCGAATCCGTGCACAACCCCGTCAAGCGGAGCGTACAGCGGCGAGCCAGGTGCCAGCGACAAATCCAATCCGATGTGCAACGTGCGGGGCTCTGCAGACGCTGGTTCGTTGGGCCAATCATAAATAAGCCGCGCTTCGCAATAGCCACCGGCACCAACACGCGCGCCACGCTCACCAATTATGCGCCGCACTCGACGATCGAG
>JANNWU010000304.1:0-2781 GCA_031408755.1 Gemmatimonadaceae bacterium
CGCGTAGAAGAGTTGATCGTCCTTGGGGGTCGTGCTCTCCCCTTCGATTTCGTAGGTGCTGTGCGACTCGCGGGTGGCCAGGAAGGTGTTGATGCGCTCCTGCCAGTCATCTCTGAAGAGCGTGTCAGGTTGCGCCTGAACACTCACGCCACGCACAAACAGCTCAAGCGTTGCGCGCGCTTGATCAAACACCGCAATGTTCAGGTTGATGCACAGCACACCGATCGCCGCACGCGCGTCGTCGCGAATCACCACAGAGATCGATCGCATCGCGCCGCCGTCCCAGTTGCGCTTTTCATACGGCCCAATCACATCGGCGCTGGCAGCAAACCGCAGATCGTCAAGCGCCGATGCGTCACCCACCTCTCGTCGCGAAAGATTGTTTGCAATGTGTGCCACAGTCTGTGACTGCAGATCGTGTACCACCACCTCCGCAAACGGAAAGAAGAGCGTCGCAATTGCGTCGGCCATCGGCACTGCACGTGCCACCAATCGTTGCCGAAATACTCCTTCGCCCGCCGCCGCCACTCGTTCAGCCACTCGCTTAACTCCGCACAACTGCTAAACGCACCGTTGCATCTCGCAAAAATGCTGACACACGAGGCAATCCAATTTCTAGTGATTGCTTCGCATTCGCGTATCCAATGCGCACATGCCCTTCCATTTCCATCGCGCTGCCGGGTGTGAACATGACGCCGGTTTTCGCGATCAGGTCAACACACAACTCTTCCGACGGAATCGGTAGATCGTAACGCACCAGCGCCGTAGTACCGGAACTCGGCTTGACGTACGAAAGCCCCGGCTCCGCCAGAATCCACGCGTCAAGAATCGCTAAGTTGCCGCGCAAGATCTCGCGACTGCGCCGGAGAATTGCGCCACGATTTTCCAGCGCAATTGATGCAAACAGATCGTCCAGCATGCCAACGCTGATCGTGTTGTAGTGACGATGCACTGTCACCGCGTGCAGGAAATCCACGGGCCCAACTATCCATCCCAACCGAAGTCCGGCCATTGAATACGCTTTGGACATACTACCGGTACTGATGCCGCGCTCGTACAGGTCCACAATTGAGGTGGTAAAACCGTCGCCAGCCAAATCAATTCCGCGATATACCTCATCGCTCAACACGTACGCACCAACCTCGCGCGCGATCTCAACAATCGCTGCCAACGTCTCACGCGGCATCAGTGAACCCACAGGATTGTTCGGATTGCTGAACACGATCATGCGCGTGGCTGGTGTCACCAATGCGCCTAACGTATCTAGATCTGGCAGATATCCATCCTGTTCTTTCAGGCGCAGATACTTCACGTGTGCGCCAAAACTCTCCGGAATGGAGTAGTGCTGCTGGTACGCTGGCACAAACGAGATGATTTCATCCCCGCTGCTAACTAACGTTTCGTAAACCAGAGCGTTCGCTCCCGCCGCACCATGCGTGACCGTCACGTTGTCGCGTGTCTGCGTTGCAAAGAGAGTCGCAATCAGCGTGCGTAGGCGCTCCGAACCCTCGATCGCGCCATACGTCAATTTCAGCGCGCGCATCTCAGCCAAAATCGCGTCGCCTTTTCCCGACATCGCCAGCAGTTCATCAACGCGCAAAGAATCGACACACGTCTCCGCCAGATTCAGTTCGCAGTTGTTCTCCCACGCATCCATCCATCGCTCAACTCCAAATTCTTTGATCTGCATCGGGGTTCTCTTTGATGTGACGCGTGGTCTAACGCTGGCGACTGTTAACTGTTCGCGGTGTCGTGCTGCAGCAGTTCGTAGATGGCGTGCGCCATCGCAACGTCTTCTAAGCCCAATCCAATCGATCTGAAAAACACATGGCGGTCGTACGTTGGCAGCGGAGCGTTACCGCTCACCAACGCCGCCAAGTCGCCCACGATGGCTGTCGATAGCCAGCCATGCTCTTGCGTTGCGACTACCATCTCGCCCGCGCTAAGAGGAGTGCTCGCGTGCTCGTCACAATACACATCCATACTCAGCAGCGCCGCGGGTGGAATTTCGTGCGCGCGTGGCGCGTTGGTACTGATTGACGTTATCAACGCCGGTATCGCCAACGTACGCGGATCGAGCACCGCAGTCGCCGAAGACGTGCAGAGCATCACGACATCTGCACTATGCACCGCGTCCTGAAGCGAGGTGACGACGCGTGCGCGCGCGTCGATTTCAGCGAACGCTGCTCGTTTCTTGGCGTTGGAATAGAGCGATGGCGAATACACTCGGACATCGTTCCACGCTCGCACGTCGCGGGCTTGGCGCCAGTGCGCCTGCGCGACCGCCCCGCTCCCGATAATCGCCAACGTTTTCGCGGCAGGTTTCGCCAACAAACTCACCGCCAGTGCCGTCGTCGCAGCGGTGCGTTCAGTCGTCAATCGCGACGCGTCGCACAGTAACAACGGTTGCCCCGTTTCCATCGACATCAGTAATGTCCACGCTGTCACCACCGCACCGTCCTGTCGCACGATGTACGGCGACAGTTTGCCACCAAACACGCCCGCCGATTCGAGTACGCCGAGGTAGCTGATAAAGTCGCCGCCGCCACCGGGAAATGGCGTCAGTGTTTGGCTTGGCTGAACTGCCTGTCCCTCGCTTAGCGACAGAAACATCCGGCGCATCACCGACAATGCGTCGATGCGCGGTAGCAGCTTGTCTACCGCCGTGGCATCCAGCAGACGGGGACCAATGAGCATCGGCAGAGAAGGCAGGGAGAGAAGCAACCGGATACAAGTCTAAATATACTCAAAAGTCCAGACTGGACTATCGTGACTGCTCGC
>JANNWU010000305.1:0-2717 GCA_031408755.1 Gemmatimonadaceae bacterium
CCAGAAATCAGCATCTAGACGGCTGTTGCCGGCAAACGCCTCATCCTCAAGCATGTGCGCAATCACATCTCGAAGTGACGCTCTTGCCGTCACAGAATGTTCGTTGACAAGTGTTAGAGTTGCAGCCGTGGCGGTGAGGCCGCCGTGGACGATCTTGTTCCTAGTTCGCTGAACGTCACGGATAGCCTCATACCTCGACCGCCGACTAGCTGGCGGTCCAAGGAACGCGAAGTTGAGGGCAACGCGAAACGCTAATTCTGCAGAGTCGTTGGGATTCAGGAGTGTTTCTAGCCCAATCACTGAATCAAGTAGAGAATCGATTGCGGAAAGTCGATTCTCGGCGTCGCGGAGTCTCGTCGCGGCCACTTTGATCTCCGATCTCGTTCCCGCGGAAAGTGTTGAGTAGAGCCGCTTCAGGCGCGGAACGTCGCTCGCGTCAAGGATCATCATCCCTGGAAATGCGCTGCTCGTAAGTGGCCAGCTGCTTCTGCCAAGCATTCCGGGAAGGACTGCCGGTTGAAGTATTGTGTAGCTGCCAAAAACTGACGCACGACCCGGTGTGAGAATGTGCAACGACAATAGTGCTCGATCAACAATCTCGCTGACTTGCGGCGTGACAACCGGGTTCGCGAAGACCGAGTCATCGGCCGCTGTTCCGATCTGCAGATGAATGGGGCGACGCACAACTAGTACTGTCTGCACGTGTGCGCTAAAGCAGTCGGCGCGCGATGGTCCGATCGAAACATCGAATGACGAGTACTTTGTAATCTCTTCATTCGTCAGCGCTCTCAGCGTCACGCCGCTTTCGAGTTCAACGGCACCGACTTGTTCAGCCAGGGTAATCCCGAGAAGCAGTACAGACTCCTCGAGCACTGCCGTGTTCGTAGCTAACAGCTGTGACAGTTCGCAGAGCGCTCTTGCGATCGCTGCTTCATCCGCGTGTTCGCTGGAGGAGTACGTGAGGCAGGCAAAAGCAAGCGACATGATCAAACGAGACGTACCCTGAATTGGCATGGAGCCAAGCTCGGTTGCCACGCTTCCTCTAAGCTCCGGGTGCGAAACCTCTATCGAAGAATCGAGATCGCTGACGGACGGGAGCTTTTCCAGAGCCCGAATGACGTCAATCGCTGTCATAGCCCCGAAGAACGGCTCGACGGTGATAGATGCACTCCCGGCACCAGTCGGTCGCACTACTCGCTGGAAGTCCTTGCGTTCGGCCGCGCGCATCAGAGAGAGTGATTCACGTAACGCTAGGCGCAGACGTTCCTCTAGTTGCGAATTCAAAACTGGGTCAGTTGCGGTGAGATGATTCCCGGGGCGAAGCGAAGTCACGCGTTCTCCGCTGCTCGTCGCAGCTCGCAGGGCGAATGCGCCATTGAACCGCAGCAGTGCCACGCACAACGCGCACTGTGCTACCGACCTGTCAATTATGCGCTGCGATTGCTGCTGCGGAGCCTAACACCAGCATTGCCTGCGGAGTGCCCGCACCGAACATGCTAAATCACGCCGAAACTTCTGGCACTCCGGCTGGCACATGCAGATGTTATGTGGCGCTCACTGATATCCGCGGCGCTTGAACGCTCGGACATCATCTGCGGTGAGAGCGAACCACTCACCACGCGCCCGCCGCGCAGCGAACCGGCGATGCCAGTACGCCTCGATGCCTTCCGGATCGTCCGTCTCGATGACGTGAATCTCGTCAAGTTCGTTGGGGAGCAAAAGTGCGACTTCGCGCCTACGACGCGCGACATCATTCGACCTTCCGATCTTGTAGAACTTTTCGTTCCGCAAAAAATAGACGTATCCCTTCACCGACTGGCGACGAGGCGCAATCGCTTCGCCTACTCGCTTGACACTGCCAATCAGGGGCATCAACTCAGTATTTCGCGAGTGATTCGCGGCGTACGCTGCCATTGCATCACGCAGGCCGCGATTCGTACCGCCTCCTCGCTTCACCAACGTCTCGTACCTTGCGATTGGCACGCCCGAACTCTTTGCGACCTCAATGTCAGAGCGAGATGGGAAGCGGCCAAGTTCGAGTATCAGGTTCGCAAGCGGCTCCAAGACCTCAGAATCCGACATTCGGCCTTGCATGCTATTCGCCGTCAGGCCGGCCGCCTCAACGGCTTCCGAATACGTCCGGAAGCCAGCGCGCCACAGCGCTCGGTCGTTGACGCCGGTCTCACGGCGAAACGCGTCACCACCCGGAGCGCGCCCACCGTTGCTCTCGGCGAGGTCACGAATTGTAGACAGAATCTGATCCCGGCTCATTGCCGCAAACTACTCGAAAGCCGATTGCCGCATAACACCAGCATTGCCTGCGGAGTGCCCGCACGGAAGCTACTCCCGCTCACCGCAACTGGAGGCACTCCGGCTGGCACATGCAGATGTTAGATCTGCCTCGGTTGTGCCACACGCCTCCTTCGCACTCTGGCACAACGCTTCTTGCGTGACAAATCGAGTGACGGATTGGGCCTCTGTCGTCTCTGCAGAGAGCAATGCGCTTCGCTGCCCCCGCTCGCACTCTTACGCAATGGCAAACTTTGCCAGAGTCGCCGCCAACGGCGGAGGCACTCCCCGCAGAATGCGTTCCTGCAAGCGCGTGTCTATCGGTAGCCGAGGAAGACCTCCGAGGATGAGCAGATGAACAATACTGCACTGATCGAGTGACGCGCCGAGAGGTGACGCCGCCAGAGTTTCCTCCAGGTGCTCTCGAA
>JANNWU010000306.1:0-7793 GCA_031408755.1 Gemmatimonadaceae bacterium
TATCAGGGCGCACAGAAACATCGGGTGTAATTCCACCGCCGCCATAGATCACGCGACCAGCGTCGCTGCGGAATGCGGGGCGCGCGCGACGTGCGCTATCCGTCTCCATGGAGTCCGGTGCTTCTTCTTCAATGAACCGCCCATTCACGATCCGGCGCGGACGCTGAATTGAGCGGCCACTTGGAGTGAACCACTTTGCGGTAGTCATCTTGAGCGCGTAGCCGCCATCGAGGCGGAACAAAGACTGCACCAAACCCTTCCCGAAACTCGTACTTCCAACGATCAGTGCGCGATCGTGATCCTGCAACGCGCCTGCGACGATCTCAGATGCTGACGCTGATCCGTCATCCACAAGCACGACCAACGGCATCGTGGGCACGAGCGGATCTTGTTCGGCAATGAACTGCTGATTCATCTCAGCGCGGCCGCGATAGGTGAGAATCTCTTTTCCCTTTGGTAGAAAGAGGTTGCTCATCACGAACGCTTCGTCAAGAATGCCGCCCGGGTTGTTGCGCAGATCTAGAATCAGCGACTTCATCCCTTCGCGCTGCAGTCGTTGAATACCGCGAATTGTTTCTGCAGACGACGTTTCGTTGAAGCCTTGCACGGGGATGTAGCCAACGCCGCCGTCGAGCATGGTGACGAAAGGCACCGCCGGAATGTGAATCGTGGCGCGTGTGAAGACGACGTTGATTGCCTCAGGAACGCCAGGACGCGCAAAGCGCACGCGAACACGCGTTCCCGGATCACCTTTCAGTTTTGATGAAACGGAATCTGTACCCCAGCCACGCGTCATTGCCGAGTCGATCATGACAATGCGGTCACCTTCCGCGATGCCCGCTCCGGCCGCTGGCGAGTTCGGGAAGACGCGACTGACAGTGATGTTGCCCTTGATGTCTTCGATCTGCATGCCCACGCCAGCGTACCGACCATTCGTGCCTTGCGTGAACGCAGCAAATTCTTTGGGCGTGTACAACGTGGTGTACGGATCGTTGAGCTGAGCGACCAAACCGCGCGCCGCTTTCTCGTAGAGCGCGGTTGCGTCAACTGTATCAACAAAGCGTTCTGACACGCGTCGCAGCACTTGGTCGAAGAGCATGGCACCGTCGCGAGCCTCACGACTCTGCCAGACGAAGCCGCCGGCAGCGAGGGGCACAGCAACGAGCAGAGCACCAACGACGGCGCGACGCGTACGCGACATGAAAACCTTCCAGCAGAAAAAGGACAGTTGTCGGAATCTTCCGAACGGCTACTGTACCGGAGTCACTGGGGCAAGTTCCGGGCGCAGCATCGCACTCAACACTGTTCGTAGAGTACGCACGTAGAACACTACGCGCCGAGCCTTGGTTTCGTCACGCCCAGCGATAGTCCATGTACCACAAACGGCCGTCTTGTGATTCATCGGCTGACTGGACTATACCAGCGGCCACCAACATTTCACTGGCCGGCTTCACCACGCGCAGAATGTGGCTGGGGTATCGCTGCGTGAGAGGAAGCAACTCGGCCAGTGTATCAAGCGAGACTTTCCAGCGACCATCAGCCCCAGCTGCCAGTTGAACCGCGATAAGTCGGTAGATGCGGCGCGCGACGGGCGAGAGCAGCGACGAGTAGCCGCCCAATCGCAGCGACGTGACGTGACCAGCATCCAAGTTGCTGCGGACCTGCGGCGCGAGTGAGACGCGTGCGACACCAGGTTCTGCGGCGGTCACGCTCGGAAACAGCGACAGTTGATCGCGGTCGGCAGCGCGGCGTCGATCGACGGTTGCGGCGCTCAGCAAGGTGAAGGCGCCGTCAAGCGGTTTCGCGTTGGCGGCGTCCCAATAGCCGCCCGTGCTTTCGAGCGTGGTGCGTTCAAGTCGAGCGAGTGCGCCGCGCAGCTGCTCGTAGGTTCGACCGTCGACGCGACGCCCCATCGCACGAAGAAACGCGTGCAATGTGAAAGTGAGTACACCGTCAGCGGGCCTGCCTGATTCTTGATAGCGATACAACAGTTCGATGTAGACATCTTGATCGAACGTGCCCGGCAAGCGATCGCCGGGCGCTGGCAGCACGCGCCAACGCCCACCATTTGCTGCGGTGAATGCAATTGCACCTTCTTCATTTGAATCGCTGAGACGAAACAACGGCAACGATTCCAGTGCACGGTCAAGATACACCAACCGACTTGCTGCTCGGCGCTTGCTTGCCGCTCCGCCTGCACCACCAACGTCAGCGCGCGAGACGGCGGCAGCGCTTAACGGCGTTGGCGTTGGAACACGCTCAGCGGGAATCAGCACTAGCGACGAACCTCAGTACGCCCAATCGCGCCGCGCATCGCATCACGCATGGCAGCCACCATGTCATCGTCAGCGCCGGGTGAATCGGTGCGCACGTGAAGCTCAATGCCATCGGCAATTTGCACTCGACGCCACTCAGCGATCGGGTTCACGTCATCACGACGCACAGACACATCAGCGCTGACTGTGAGTGCAGACGCGAGCGAAGTGGCAACGCGTCTTTCAAGTTGCTCACCACTGACGCCGGCTAATTCTTTTTTGATGGATTCGAGCGTTTGTCCTTCGCGCTGGCGAATTTTGATTGCCAGCAATTGCAGCAGATGTCGGTAACCGTACGTTGCCGTCGTTCCCGCACCTTCGGGCCGATCAAGCAACCGTTGCGCGACGTAAAAACGAATTGCGCGTGCACTGGGCGCTGCGCGTGCAGAGGTGTTTGTCGGCTTAAATCCGCCCGAATCGACCAGCGCCGTGGCGTGCGCAGCGAGGCCGCGCGCGTTCCAGGGAGCGTGCCGACTGTGCGCACGAAGTAAAGCGACCGGAGAATCGGTCATGCGAATGGAGTCTGACGAAGAACGCGCACTGGCTCATGTGTACGACGCGGCGCGTACCGTAAGAACGGGGGAAAGCGCCGTCACTGTCAACCCTCTGCTGTGATGCTGGCGGCATTCAGTCGATCAGAAAGTCGCTCAGGTGGCAGGGCTGTCGGCTGGCAAGAGTGCCGAGGCGACGCCGTGATCACGCGCGAGTTGCGCGATAATTGACAGATCGACTGGTTTCTCGAGGAAGTACGTGGCGCTCAGCCGTTCCGACGCATGCCGGTTGTCATCATCGGGATACGCGGTGAGCACGATCACGGGTGTGCGTTGGTGGACCATGCCGGCGGCCGCGAGCACTTGAAGTCCACCATCTCGATTGCCACCGAGGCGTAAGTCGGTGACGATAAGATCGATGCCGAGTTGTGAGAAGAGCGCGGATTTTGCCTCCGCGAGGGTGGCGGCGGCAGTGACTTTGACGCTGTCCGCAGCAAAGAGCTCGACGAGCGATTCGCGAATCGAGATCTCGTCTTCAACGATCAGGATATGTTTTTGCACACGGTAGCTCATGGCGAGATTCGTGCCGAGTGGTCCGGAAAGCGTAACGTGTTGTTGTGTAGGTGTTTACGGTTTTCTAACGGTAGATGCTCAGGGTCACAACGTCCGAAAAACGGACGATTTGATATTGCGGAGTCCGTTTATCGAACCGGTATGAAGCAATTATGGACTGGTTTTCGGACCATTCTAACGTAAATCCGAACGCGCGTCAGCGCAGACGCAGCTTCTCGTGGAGCGTCGATCGGGCGATGCCGAGTAGCTGAGCGGCTTTGGCGCGGTGTCCGCCGGTCGCGACGAGGGCGGCGTCGATCGCTTGGCGCTCAACGTCGGCAAGCGAAACCACCGGTTTCCCGACAATCTGCGAGCCACTGATCTGGTCGCTCGGCAAATTCAGGACGCGCTCGGTGATTGGCAGCCCGTCGGAGAGAATTGAGGCGCGCCAGAGGGCGTTCTTGAGCTCGCGAATGTTGCCGGGCCAAGCGTATTCCGCCATCGCGCGCTCGGCGCCCGCGGGAAGCGTCGCGCCGCGCGGGAGAAGGTGCGCAACGAGCCCGGGCAGCTCATGCCCACGCTCGCGGAGCGGCGGCATGGTGATGGTCAGCACCTGCAGTCGGTACAACAAGTCGGTGCGGAAGCGCTTCTCGGCCACCAGCGAGGGCATCGGTTGATTGGTGGCGCAAATCACTCGCGCGGTGCTGCGTAGCTCTGCGGTGCCGCCCAGACGCCGGAAGCGTTGCTCCTCGATGACTTTGAGCAGCTTCGGCTGCACGTCGAGACCTAACTCGCCAATCTCGTCGAGAAAGAGACTTCCATTCGCTGCAACTTCCACCAGACCGCGCTTGGATTGTCGAGCATCGGTAAACGCGCCGCGTTCGTGACCAAAGACTTCACTCTCGAAAAAGGTGCTCGACAGCGACGCACAATTGATTTCCACGAACGGGTGCGCGCTGCGCGGCGATCGGTCATGGATACGGCGAGCGACATAGCCTTTGCCCGTGCCGGTTTCTCCAAAGATGAGCACCGGTACGTCGTCGTTGCGTGCAGCGAGCTCAATCAATTTTTCAAACGACGGCTGCAGCATTGGTGCCGCTGCGCTGCCGGTTACGCCACCACGTTCCCGTGTGCGCAGTAGCGTGACTTCGCGTTTCAGTAAAGCGGTTTCTAAGCCGCGCTGTACCGCATCGAGCAGTGCGTCGAGATCGACTGGCTTTTCCAGCAGATCAAACGCGCCATCCTGCATTGCACGCACGGCGGTGCGCACGTCGGCGTGACCGGTCAGGACGATGATGGCGCCGTCCGGATCTTCAGCGCGAAGTGCGTTCAGCAAGCGCATTCCGTCCGTATCCGGCAGTCGCAGATCCATCACCACTACATCGGGCAGATACTGTGCGACCGTTGCGCGCGCATGCGCGGCATTGGCTGCGGTAGTGACCGAGAACCCGACGCTCGCAAAAAACTCGGCAAGCGTTTCACGCACTGTCGTGTCATCGTCAACCACTAACAGCGACGCGCTGATCACGCGTCAGCTCCGTACGGCAGGATCACAGTCAGCGCTGTGCCTAGTTCCGGTTGGCTCTCGATGGTGATGCTACCGCCATGCTCTTCGACAATCCGTTGGCAAAGTGCAAGCCCAATTCCGGTGCCACCACTTTTCAGCGAATAAAAGATTTCAAAAACTCGTGGCAACGATTCAGGCGGAATCGCCGTGCCGGTGTTGTGCAATCGGCACCGCCACGAACCGTTGCCAAGAAAGCCGCTCTGCAGCGAGATGGTTGATCCCGCGGGAGCGGCATCCATCGCATTCACCAAAATATTCAGACATACTTGGCCAAATTGCGCGACATCAAAGCGTACTTGCGCTGGCGTAGCGCTGCGTGAACGAGTGAAACGAAGCTTCTGCGCTACCAAGCGTGGCCGATTTGCTTCAATGACATCATCCCAGATTGCATCGGGATCACCGTCGGTCAATCGCAGCGGTTGTGGGCGACCGTACACGAGCAGTGCAGAGAGCATTGCGTTCAACCGTTCCACTTCACGCAGCATGCGCGAGACATTGCGTTCCACCGCTGGATCATCGCGCCCACGAATGCGGAGCAACTGCGCGGCCGATGAGATACCAAAGAGTGGATTTCGTAACTCGTGCGCGACACCGGCCGCCACTTCGCCAATGGCTTCCATGCGACGCTTGTGCTCAACGCGCCGCACGAGATACGCGCGATCGATGGCGGCGGCGGTTTGTGCGGCGAGCGTATTCAGAACGCGCTGCATTTCAGAGAGCTCGTACGACGCTTCCGTGCTGCTCACGCGCACCGTAATCGCACCAAGCACGCCCTCGGCACTGATAATCGGCGCCGTAATCTCGCGCCCCATCGCCGACACGCGACCAACGAGTGTCTGCCCCGATGCCAGAGATTCGAGCCACTCCGGACGCAGGCGCGCGGCGGTCACGTCGGCAGCGTCGCTGTAGCCACCATACTGCACACCCGATAACGCGAGCGTGTCATCATCCGCTACCGCGATCATGTACGCATCGCAGCGAACCGCCCGTTGCAGTTGCTGGCCAACTTCGCGGTACACACGCGCCAAGTCGATTGAGCTCGCGAGCGCCAGACCCGTTGAAATCAGGGCTTCGCGCGCCACATGTGATTCGGTCACATCGGACAGAGTCGCTACAAACCCGCTGTGGGCGTCGCCGTCCATGCAGCGCGTGACTTGCACCAGCATAACGCGAGCGTCGTCGGAATCGGTGGTTGCAAACTCCCACCGCACCATCGGGATGGCGGTGTCTCGCAGCGCAGTAAATGCGCGCTGACATTGCGCTGCGGCGGCGGGTTCACCGAATGCGTGACTGACGTGCCGCCCAGTGAGCGCGCCCGCCGTGTGCGCCGTCGCGGGACAGTTCTGCTGCACGACAATGCCATCAAGATCCGTGGCGAAGATCATCAGCGGCACCGCATCGAGAATCTGTTGGTTTCGAACGGACATTGTCCAAAGATAGACCGGCAGAATGGATGACGGTCTCCATTCTGCCGGTCCCTGTGTTTAGTCGCGCACTTCAGTCACCACTTCACAGCGCACATTCCGAGACGACCGCGCCGAGTAGCGCGACCGGGTCTTCGTTACCGGCGCCCTTTCTTCTTCGCAGCGGCCTTCTTGGCGGGTGCCGCCTTCTTGGCCGGCGCGGATGCCTTTTTGACGACTTTTTTCGCTGGAGCGTGCTTCTTCACTGGAGCGACCTTTTTCGCCGGTGCCGCCTTCTTCGCCGGCGCGGACTTGCTCGCACCCTTCTTTGCACTCGCAGTTGGTTTGCTCAACGCAGCCTTCTTCACCGGTGCAACAGCCTTCTTACCAGTGGCGGGCTTCTTGGCGGGTGCCGCAGCCGGCTTTTTCGCGGCAGGTGCTTTGACTGGCGAAGCTGCTTTCGCCGGTGCGGAGGCCGACTTCTTCGCCGGCGCAGACTTCGCCGCGAGGCTCGGCTTACCAGGTGCCGCAACTGCCTTCTTCGCGGCCGCAGGCTTCTCAGACGGCGCTGCCTTCGCGGGCGCTCTAGATGGAGCTGCCTTTGCGGGCGCCTTAGACGGCGCTGCCTTTGCGGGCGCCTTGGACGGCGCTGCCTTCCCAGCTGGCATCGTTGCCACAATGGGCTTGGTCGCAGTTGCGACAGCATGCTTAACAGCCGGTTCTGTCTTGCTCTTTGCCGCTGGCGTTGGCGCCTTGGTTGCAGGTGCCGTTACCACCGCAGCAGGAGCGCTTTTCGCGCTCGCTGCTGCGGTTTTTGCGTCTGGCTTTGGCGCTGCCGGCGCTGGAACTGGCTTTGGCGCAGGTACGGGCGCTGGAGCCTTTGGTGCAGGTGCAGCTGCAACTGCCTTTGGTGCCGGAGGTGCCTTTGGCGCGGCCGGAGCGGCCGGGGGTGCCTTGGGAGCCTTTGGCGGTGTCGGTGGCTTTGGAGCCTTCAGTGCGGTGGATGCCCGAACTGGCGCAATCTGCTCCACCGCCGGTAGCGATTTTGCCGACCGACCAGAGGCCGGCGGATCGTCGCCCATGTCATCGTCCAAACTGGAATCGTCGTCGAGGCCAAGTTCGTCCTCTTCGACGGGCTCGAGGTCATCGGTGCCCAACTCAGCATCGACCTCCTCCTCAATCACTTCACCCGGATCTTCCTCTTCATCCTCGTCCTTCGCAGCATCATCGGGATCGTCGAACAGCGACTCCCGCTTCCGCTTTGTGGCGGGCGTGAAGCCTTCCTCGTCTTCGTCCTCTTCCTCCTCCTCCTCTTCGTACATCGGATCGGAGTCGTAGTAATCGTCTTCTTCATCGTCACGGCCACGGAGCCGAAATTCACGATCATCGTATTCGCCGAAGCGCGGCATGCCTGCCTCCAACGCAGAATAGGGCCAGCAGGAGAAGGGAACCACGGCAGAAAGAG
>JANNWU010000307.1:0-7406 GCA_031408755.1 Gemmatimonadaceae bacterium
GTTGCACCCGCGATCAGACCAACGATGCCGTTCGTCGCCGCTTTGTCAGTCCCCTTCACGTTATCTGCGTAACGGTGACCCTCGTTGAAGTCGACTGCCGCGAGAACGGCTGGTGCTGCAGTCTTGATCGCAGGCAATTGCTCAAGACTCGAGATTGCGTTCAACACCAACACGCCGCGACGACCAAGAATGCGAATGTCGTAATTCAGCGTGTGGTCTGTGTTTGAGCCAAAGACAAGATCTTTGGCCCAGAACATTTTGTGCGACGCTGCGTCGTAGCGCGGCGGCTCTGCCCAACCCACCAAATTGACAGTCTCAATACCCTGCTTCGTGCGCTCTGTGTTCTCTTCCGCCGTACCTTCCTTCATCTGCTTCATCAACTTGGTGTAATCCATTTTCGCCGCTTCGTCATCAGCCACGTAACCGTCTTCGTCATACGTGATTGCGATGCCCCAGCCTTCTTTATCTAGCGGGCTCGCGCTGGTTGGAATCAGCATACCAAGCACGCCTTCTGCAGCCGATTCTGGATTACCCCAACCTTCGGTGAGCAGCAGTTTGCTGCCTGCTGGGCCGATAAAGCGAAATGATTCCGGCAGCCGAATTGTCGCCATGCCGCCACGCAGCGTGATCGTCCCAGTCTGGTAGCCTAGCTTCGCCTCAAACTCTTCCTGCGTCATCTGTCCGGTCTTCGGCGACTGCGCCTGTAGTGCACCGCTGGCGAGCAGGAGTGCGGCGGCTGCAGTGCGAAGCGTTCCCAATGTCATTGGCTACCTCTGGGTGGGTGAGACTCGTGCATTAATCGGCGTTAATGTACGCAACAATCAGACCCCAGCGATTACGCCCCCGCCAACAGTGAAATCGCTACAACCAGCGACGAACGCGTGCGCGATACGCGAGATACTCTGCACCAAACTTCCGTTCCAAGTAACGCTCTTCGCGCGCGATCACGCCGCGATCAACAATCAGCAGCGCAACCGGCAGCAAAAGCACCGGCCAAAGCGCGTTTAACCAAAACGCAATGCCCAGATAAATCAGCGTGAACCCCACGTACATCGGATTGCGCGTGAATCGATACGGACCTTGAATCACCAATGCAGTCGTCGGTCGCCACGGCTTCGGATTCGTTTTCGCGCGTCGAAACTCGTTGAGTGCAGGAAACATGACCAAGCCGAGTGCCAAGCACGCAGCGCCGAGCCATTGCGCTAGCATCGGCGAAACAACGTCACGCGGAAACCAACGATGCAGCAACAGCCCTGCGAGCAGCGGCACAATGTAAATAAGCGGCGGCGGCGCAATAACGTTCGGAATATCGTTGTCGTCGGAAGCCATATAAACCGCTTACGCGCCACCGCGATCCGCCCACAACACCGCAAGCAACGCAACAATCAGCAGCGCACTGTACTCCATGCCGTTCTGCCCACCGCCCACGACAAACCATCCTGCGCGACCGTGAACCAGTAGCACGCCCGCCACAAGATGTAGCGCAAAAAAGAGTGAGAGCGGTCGAACGAATTTGCCGATCAACAGCAATACACCACCGACGATCTCGATGCCCGTGAGCAGCCACGCCACAGCGCTGCCGAGCGGGATGTGCATCGATGTCAGGAACTCGCCAAACGCCGGCACGGTGCCATCGTACAACCGGTATGCGCCATGGATCATCATCATGAGCGCAGCGGCCACGCGAATCGCGCTAATCGCCTGCCGAGCACGCGCGTCTGGAGCCGCGATCACACTTGAGAGTCCAACGGTGGAGTGCTGCACTGGCATCAGATCGCTGCGGGTTGAGGACTGTGCACCATGAGCGCCGGTCGACCGTGGCGCAAGGACATTGGACTCGATTCTCTGCGCCAAGCAACGTCCCGACGAACTTGTCAGGGAACTTCCCGATCTCCCGCCGATAGGTGCCGGTGACCATGCTGAACGCCTCTGCCCTCCGCCCGATCATGGGGCTGGTTTGTCTTCTTTGCCCGCTGCCGGCATCAGCCCAGCGCGGCGACGTGGACATGCTCAACCTCAGCGCCACGACTGTCGGCACCAACGTCCCGCCGGGTTGGGCGATGCGTGCGGTTCGTGGTCAGCAGGCGCCACGCGCAACAATCATCGATTCTGCTGGCGACAAGTTTTTTCGCTTGGAAGGTCAAGCGCGCGCTGCCTGGTTCGTGCACGAACTGCCGACACCGATCATGCCCGGACTCGGCCATTTCACATGGAGTTGGCGCACCCCGACGCTCACACCGGGCGTCGATCTTCGGTCCGCGAAGTCCGATGATGCCGCCGCGCGCGTCTTTATCATCTTCAAGCGAACGGGTTTGATGGATCGCACGCCACGCACGCTGTTCTACTCCATTGGCAGCGTTGAACCCGCCGGCTATTCGCGGGCCAGTTTTCAATCGCCAAACTTTCACGTCATTCGCGTCGGCGCAATGAGCGATGCCCGACAGTGGACCGACGTGATGGTCAATCCGTTCGCCGATTACCGACGTATCTGGGGCAGCGCGCCGCCAGACATAGTTGCCGTAGGTGTCATGCAGGACACCGATCAGACACGATCCGCTGCGCTGGCAGACATGCGTCACTTTACATGGAGACAGTCCAATGCGTTCAATCCGTAGCTCACTGATCAGCCTCGTCGTTTGCGTGGCGCTCGCTGCATGCAGCAAAGCATCGCCGCCCACCGCTCCGGATGCGGCACCGATTCAGCCAGACGCTGGTCCCATTGGCCCCGGTGTGACTGCGAATTTCGTGCGAGTGCAATACAACGTCACTGGCACCGCAACGCTCGCCGTTGCGAACGGCGTCGCCAAACTCGACTTCTCGTCGAACTTCGGCATCATGCAAACACCGGGGCCGTTCGTGTACATCAACACGACCAACAACCCAAATACTGGTTCGCCGCTCCGTGTTGCGGCACTGAAAAGTTTGACCGGTGCGCAGACGTACACGTTCGCTGTTCCGGCCGGTGTGCGGTACACGCACATTCTGATCTGGTGCGATCCATTTAATGTTGCGATGGCGCAAGCGGTCATTCCCGCCACGCCGTAATCGCAGCTACATCGCTGCCGCCGCGCACGTTGCTTGCGCGTGCGGCGGCAGATCGACGTTCGTGTCCGACGTGGCAACGTACTTCCGCTTGATGCGAATATCTGCACCAGCGAAGGGACCAGTGCCAATTGCATGCACTTCGATTGCCGGCGCCTTGCCCTCGGGAACCATTCGACGCGACTCGCGAAAATCCTGGTTGACTCGTGCCAATGCATCAAACACTGGTGCAGTCCAGTACTCGCTCCCTTCGAGCAACCCACCGTCGGCAACTTCAAGCGCGATCACCAACCGTTTGTCGCCGTCCGCGTCATCATACGTCCGTACCTGAAACGCATCGACATCCTCGGCCAATGCTGGCTGACTGAAAATTGCTTCTTGAATATCCGTCGGCGGAATCTTGCATCCGTAGTACGACACGCTCGCATCGGATCGCCCGTAATGAAACAGCACCGGCAGATCGAGATCAGCACGCTCCAACTCCGTGGCGCTAACACCCGCCGCTTTGAGTGCTGCAATCAAATCAGGCATCCGCATCACATGTCCGAGATCATGGATGTTGTAGCGGATTTTCGGCGCGACGTAATTCGGCCGACAGATCGTCACCAGCAACTCTCCTTCAGCATTCGTTTCGAGAAAGAAGTCGGCCGGATTGAACTGGAAAATCATCGGTAATGCGCCGTGATGCTGGAGCAACATCTCCGCTAACACCGGCCGCGCTTCCAACAGCCGCCGCAACGCGATTGTGAAGTCAGTTTCCGCTGCAATGTTCAACTCCAAATCTGACGCGCCGTACGAGCCAAAGACTCGCGTAATTCCGCGCTCCTGCAGATAGCGGCGCATCGACTCGCTCATCCCTTCGCCACCATAAATCATCGACACCTGATACGTAGACCATTCAAGCGCGATGCGATCGACAATCTGCTTCAGAAACGGGGGATAGCCCATAATCACGTAGTGATGCGACGGTCCAAATTGTCGCAACGTACTCTCGATTTTTCTCAGATCGGGTCCGATTGTTTTGATGCAACACCACGGTGCCAGTGACAGCGTGAGATTGATTCCCGTAGCCCACGGACCCAGTGCAAAAGCGTTGATAAAGAATAGCGGTTCTTTCCCCAGCCGTCGACGCAGCCCAAGCTGAATGGTGTGGCGATTCGCATTCCGCTCGTCCACACCGCGCACCCAGTTCGTTGCGACACCACTGCTGCCTGACGACTCGTCAATCATCACACCAGTTGTTGGTAACACGCCATCCACGCAACGCGACTCAAGCAAGAACACGTTGACATAATTGCGCTTATCCATCGCCGGTGTCGCCGCCCATACGCCTGTTGCTTCACGCAACGCGGTGCTCGCGCCACGCAAGAATTCTGCATACGCAGGCACACGTCTCCGTGCAAACTGAAACTGCGTCCATGCACCAAGTTGGCCAATACGCCACCGCACAGTCTCGAACCCGCGTAACGCAAGCGGGCCTGAACAGAGCCCCGTGCCGTGTAGCACACGCATCAGCGGCGATATCAACACAAACAATACGCGTGCAAGTATCTCATTCATGATGTACGCTCCGGAGTCGGTTCGTTTGTTACGAGAATGTTTTGTGCATTCAGGCGATAGCTGCGAGGTGGTGCGGCACTCCGACCGAGTCGAACAGCCAACCAGAGTGGCCCGTCAGTTGTATCGGGTTTCAGTTTCTCGCACAGCTTCGCGTAGGCTTCTGGATTAGTGATCACCGATCCAAACGGATGCATGTTGATGCCACGCTGCGACAGCGCTAACCACGATCTGCCGAGCAACGAGCCGGCGCGAATCCAGTCTGCAGGAGTCGCGAGTGGACCAGACCACCATCCAACCGTGCGCGTGCCATTCATCCCTTGCACCAGCATCCGACCACAAATTTTTGCGCGCCAGCCGCGCCCCCATTTCTCATGCTCATCGAAGAATGCTTTCAGTAACCATCCCGGAAAACGAAGACAGTGCGACCACAGACCATCCTTCTTCACAAACGCTTCATCCGGTGTGCTGCGTATCCACTGACGAAGTTCGCCGCGCGTCGGCGCGTCATCGAGATCGCGAAAGAGTGTAAAACGATTCAGCTCGAGCATCCACGCGACCGTCGCGTCATCGGACGACCAGTGGAACGCGTGTCCCGCAGCGACGCTCAACTGCGCTAACTCGCCCAGCGCCGCATCATCCACCGCGTAGCCATCATACGGCAGCCGCGATGTTTGGCGCGCCATGATCAACTCGCGATCAAACACTGGGGCGTTAGCAGAAGGCTCGCGCGTCAACGTTGCAAAGCGCGTGAGTTCGGTCGCGCTGTAGTCCAAGCGTTGCATCACATACTCAGCACGCACTACAAACCCGGTCGGCTGCATCGCGATGGACAAATATTCGACGAACATCGCGAGACCCATGATCGTAAATGCAGAGGTAGGATCGGTGACCGGCAGCAGCCGCGCGGGATCGTACAGCAACTCGGCCGTCGTCTCCGAGAGCACACGAAGGCGCCATGGTTGGATGTTGTGCGGCGATGGTGCCCATCGTGCGTACGCGATCGCGTTGTTCCAAACGCGTTCCGCGTCACCATACTGCGTCACCGCCGCCGCATTTTCTGGCCGCAGCGCCGCCATCGGCCCTGCCAGTGTCCGACTGCATGCCGCCACCAGCGGAGTGAGACTGGCGAGGCCAACGTTGCGCACAAAGTGTCGTCGTTGCATGACGCGTGATTTACGATCACGCTGCAGTCGTCCCAATACGTCAGATGACGTAGGCGCCGCGTGCCTGCGCGCCGTAACACCTCGTCAGGTCAGATCCGGTGGAGTAGCGGTGCAGACAACTCACGCAAACCGATCGGCCAATTCCCCGTACAGACTCGCGCCATGACTGGCACTCGCAGCGAGCACGACAGGTTAGATTTTAAGGCTTCCGCAGTTTCTATACGACGATGTTTGTTATCCCACTGAGGATTGCCCCATGCTTGAAGGATTCGCGAAGTCTCTGAAGGACCTCCTGCCCGATGCCGCCGATGGACTTGTCGACAAGGCGATGGGCGCGATCAACGATCCCGAGCACGGCGGCCTGTCGGGCATGGTCGACAAGCTGAAGGCGAGCGGCATGGGCGAGACGGTGAACTCCTGGATCGCTGCCGGCACCAAGAATCTCCCGATCTCGGCTGAGCAGCTCAAGTCGGCACTGGGCAATGAGTACGTCGTGTCGATGGCATCGAAGTTGGGCATCGATCCAGCGCACGCTGCTGAGAAGCTGGCCGCGATGCTGCCGGGCGCAGTTGATGCCGCGACACCTGCGGGCGTGCTGCCGCCAAAGGCGTAAGCTTCGGTCAGATGTGGAGTGATTAAACATTGCCGTCGGCTGCTTACAGCTGGACGACAGTGGTAGAGCTTGCTCTCGTTAATTCGTCGCACTCCACCAAACAACCGTTGTCACCTCAAACCGCCCGATCGCGCACCTGTCGCGACCGGGCGGTTTGCATTGAGTGGCGCTTCAGCGGCGATTACAGGGCCGGATTCATCGCGCCAGCTTCACGCCACTTACGAAGCATCACCCACGCCGTACTAACGCCGGAGGCGATTTTCTAAGTCGTTGTAAATCAACAACTTACGACGACTCACAAGAGTTGCGTTGCGTTGTGTTTTCGACTACGTTACGAGAGGTCCCGACCTCAATTCCATTCGGATTTTGTACGGTCGGCCGTCAGACACCGCAGCGAAGGGAGCAGCATGGCAGACGTGAACGGCAATCGTAGCGAGTATGGTGGCGACGATATTCAGGCGCTCGAGGGTCTTGAAGCGGTTCGTCTCCGCCCCGGCATGTATATCGGTTCGACCGGGTCGCGCGGATTGCATCACCTCGTTTACGAGGTGGTCGACAACTCGATCGACGAGGCGTTGGCCGGCTACGCGAACTTGGTGAACGTGACCATTCATCGCGACGATTCAATCACCGTGGTCGACAACGGTCGCGGCATTCCGGTCGAGAACAATACGAAGGCGGGAATCCCCGCGGTTGAACTCGCGCTCACCGTGCTACATGCCGGTGGCAAGTTCGACAAGAACAGCTACAAGGTGTCTGGTGGATTGCACGGCGTTGGTGTGAGCTGCGTCAACGCGCTCTCCGAATCGCTGAAGGTGTGGGTCAAACGCGATGGGAAAGAACACTACATCGACTTCGCGCGCGGTAAGACCATCACCAAACTGCGTCAGACCAAGGAAGTACCGAAGAAGGAGACTGGCACGACTGTTTGGTTCAAGCCCGATCACGAGATCTTTACCGAAACGCGCTACGACTATTCGATTCTCGCGAGCCGCATGCGCGAGTTGTCATACCTGAACAAAGGTGTG
>JANNWU010000308.1:0-2870 GCA_031408755.1 Gemmatimonadaceae bacterium
GCTACACCCCATCACGATGCTGACCTGAGTGTGTCGTCAGCGCCACCCGCAAACTGAACCACTCATGCGAATTCTAACAGTCGTGAATCCACACCAATGACGTACGCAGACTACTTCGCCGTCACGCGTGCAGCGGTGCGACGATTTTTCGCACGACCCTCAGGCGTCGCATTGTCGCCTACTGGGAACGTGTCGCCGTAACCTTCCGCTTCCAAGCGGTCAGCGCCGATCCCCTGCGCCACGATTGCGGCCATCGCTGCCTTCGCACGATCAGCAGAGAGCGTCAGATTCTTCTTTGCATCACCGACATTGTCAGTGTAGCCACCGATTTTCAGCTTCACCGCTGGATACGCCTTCATTACTGCGGCGATGTTCGCGACTTGCGCGGCGGCAGATGCTTCAAGCGTCGCGGAACCGGTGACAAATGACAGGCGATCAAACTCGAACCACGTCGTCTTATCCACCGGCTTCGTGGCGTCGGAAATGAAACCAATGATGCTCTTCTCGATTCCCGAGCCCGACACCTGAATCTCCGCTCCACCCGGCAGCGCGAGGCCGGTCAGTGCAGTCGCGACGGCCGCAGTCGGCGCCGCAACTGCTGCCCCTGCACCGGCGTTCGGATTGGGGTTTTTGTCAGCGCCAGCGGCATTCAAGTAGCCGGGAGTGCTGCCGATGGATCCATTCGCTCCCGCGCCGCCGTATGGATTGGCGGTATCGCCCCGACCGGGACTGTCAGCGGTTTTCTCGCAGGCCGAGTTCAGGACGACGGCAGCGATAACAAGCGAGGCAAGGCGAACGGTCCGCATACGAGCTCCAAATAGCGTGGCAAAGATTGGGAAGACGAAAACTAGTCCACCACTGCAACCGACGACCGCCGCGCACGCGAAGCCGTACAAGATTGGGAAGCTGAAAACTAGTCCGCCACTGCAACTGGGACGCACGCCGCCGGATAGTTCGCCGCGCGCAACGGCGCTAATGCAGTAACAGCGGCTTCAACACGCCGTACGCCCATGTTCCAACGACCGCGCTGAGCAGCGTGACGATCATCACGCTTGCACCGCCTCCAATCAGCGCCAGCAGCGGCCCCGGGCACGCGCCCACCAGCGCCCAACCAAGCCCGAAGATCGCGCCGCCAAGCCAGTAGCGCGTTCCGCGACCCATCACCTTGGCTGGAAGCGCGATCGCATCACCATTCACCGCGCGCAATCCAAATCGTTTGATGATCTGCAGCGAAAGCGCCGCTGTCAGCACGGCCGTCGCGATTATGCCGTACATGTGCACCGACTGAAAACGAAACATCTCCTGAATGCGAAACCAGGACACCACTTCCGCCTTTGTCAATACAATGCCAAAGAGCGTGCCAAGCAGTCCGTATAGCACCAATGCACGCACACCGTCTCGTGCATGGTGAACAGGAGCATCGGTTGCGCGTGCTTGCCTGGCTGATGCTTGTACCGTGTCACTTAGTCTAAGCGTGTTCAATGTATCGTCTGCTAACCGTGACACGCGCTACACTCCAAGAAGCCACGGGAGCACGACCCACGTGCCGACTAATCCGCCGGCGAAAAATCCAAGCACCGCGACGAGCGACGGGAGTTGTAGATCAGCCAGACCGCTGATTGCGTGACCTGATGTACAACCACCAGCGTACGCCGTCCCGAAACCAATCAGCAAACCACCGCCGATGATCATGATCACGCCGCGGACGGTCGTCAGCATTGACCACGAGAATAGTTCGATCGGAATCAGTCCTTGAAAATCACGTACACCAAGCGCTTCGAGACTCGCACGCGCAGCTGGTGTAATAGCAATCGCAGAAGCATCCCGAAGCAACCACGTTGCGATTGTGCCGCCAATAAAAATGCCAGCGGAGAATGAGAGATTCCACGCACCACTGGCACGCCAGTTGTATTGAAAATACGCAGCGCGCGTTGGTAGAACTGCGGCGCAGATATGGCGAAGATTGCTCGAGATACCGAACATCTTGTTACCCACCAGTAGCAGCGCCGGAACAAAAAGCCCCAGCAGTGGACCAGACACGTACCACGGTAATGGCGCGAGCACATTAAACCCCAGCAACGAGCCTCCGTCGCACTTTACTTTCCTGCGCGATACGCGAGCACATGAGATCACACAACTGGAACACGCTACTGTCCGCCAGTGCGTAGTACACAAACAGTCCGTCTTTTCGCCGCGTCACAAACTGCGTAGCGTGCAACAACTGCAAGTGTTTCGAGACGTTGGCTTGACCCAGCTCCGTGAGGTCAACGACATCGCTCACGGTCATCTCACCGTCGCGCAAGGCGTTCAAAATCTCCAACCGCGCGGGCTCGGCAAGCGCCTTGAACCGCTCAGCAACCAACGAGAGCAACGCGGGCGTTAGAGGGACTCGTGCCATCGTCTAGTTCCTCCGTGCGATACACAGTGATGCGATACACAGTGATGCGATGTACAGTGGTGTGATCGCATTGAACATCAGCGCGCAGACCCCGCAGCGACTTCCCCTTCGCGCTCGATGGGAAGACCTTGCTGCGACCACGCCGAATAACCGCCAGTGAGATTGAGAACGTTCGAGAACCCGTTCGCGCGCAACACGCTCGCAGCGATCGACGAGCGACCACCTCCTTGGCACTGCAGCACAATCGGTTCGTCTTTGGGCAGATCGTTGAGGTGTTCCGTCAAGTATCCCAACGGAATATTTGCCGAACTGGGTAGATGGCCGGCATTCCACTCCGCGCGTCCGCGCACGTCAATCACATGCATTGGGCCGCGCGCGCACTTCGATTGCAGCTCTGTGACGGAAATTTGCGCAATTGATTCGACGGGTTGACCAGCGCGCCGCCAGTCGTCGATCACATCGCTGCTTGCAT
>JANNWU010000309.1:0-15674 GCA_031408755.1 Gemmatimonadaceae bacterium
GAGCAGCGGCAGGCGGGAAGAAACGGGCATCGGAAGATGACGGCGCATACAGGTGGGGAGCGCGGGGGACGTCCACAACACGCACGACGGAAGAAGCGGTCGCACAACGGAAGGGTGGCCGTGGGTACGGTTCCCCGGTAAGGGACGAGTATCGGCTGGGGAGGAAACGTGGGTGAGCGCGACCGTTCGTTTTTGTGCGCTCATGACGTGTGGTACTCGCGCCTACCGGGATGTACCGGAGCTCGGGATGTGTCGCAGCCACGGGTGGATGTACCGGAGCGCGGGATGTGTGGCAGCTGCGCTGGGATGTACCGGAGCGCAGGATGTGTCGCAGCTACGGGGCGCGAGGCGTGACCGCACGCCAGCGGTCCCTTCCGCCCGACAAACCGATGATCGCGCCGATCCCGGTGGTCACTAGGGTGAGCGGCACGGCAATCAGTAGCGCTTCTCCCGATGGGCTGATCCAGCTGATGTCAGAACCTGAATCAGAGCGGTTCGCCGCCGTGAGCAAAAGCACCGTGGAAACTGCTGCGCCAGCAATGAACCCGTACTTGGCGCCGCGTCTCGCGCTTCGCCCTCGACTGGCAGTCCCGTCATAGACTTCCAGACGCTTTACATGCGCCCAGTCAATGACTTTGAGCTCGTTCACACGCGACTGATTGACGTGCAACGAATCGGCGTTCGCGAGGACGAGCGTGCCGGTGAACTGCCCTACTGGAACCAGAATTCCGCGCGACCAGGTGTCGCGATCAACCGTGACGCGGACGCGCGCGCCAACGGGGAGTTCGTCGGTACGCTGCCCGAGCAACGGCGCACAGAGCAGAGTCAGCGCGGCGCCGACGGCGGAGACAGCAGAGACAGCGCGTCGAATGCACATTTTCTGAAATTGCACGCGTTTCGCCGCAATGCCAGCGGAACGCGAAACTGGCGGCGAAGTCCGAAGACTCGCCGCCAGTGCACTGTCGTGAATACCAGACGCAACACGCCGCGTGCAACTCGGCGGCGCCAGATCAGAACGCCAGATCAAAAACCCAGATCAAAACGGCAGATCAAAACGGCAGATCGTCATCCTCATCTTCCAACGCGCCTGGAAAGTCTGAGAACTCCTCGCTTCCGCCCTTTCCACTCGCCGCCGGCTTCCCAGCAGGCGCAGCCTGACGCGCCGGTCGCGCTGACATGCCACCGCCGCCGCTCTCATCACCATCGCTGCGGCCGCCCAGCAGAATCAGTTCGCGCACACGAATTTCGGTGGAGTACTTCGTCTGCCCCTCTTTATCCTGCCACTGGCGATACTCGATGGCGCCTTCCACGTACACCGGCTTGCCCTTCTTGCAGTAGTTCTCAACAACATCGGCCAACTTCTGCAAGCCTTGGTTCCACGCGATGCACTTGTGCCACTCCGTCTTCTCCTGCTTGGTGCCCGCCTGATCGGTCCAGGTGCGACTCGTTGCGAGCGAGAAGCTCGCGACGCGACCGCCGCCGGGGGTAGAGCGGAGCTCGGGATCGTTCCCAAGATTTCCCATCAACATGACTTTGTTCAAGCTGCGTGACATCGGCATCGTCTCCAGAAAGGGCCGTTGTGGCTGATGACGCGACGCGTGTTGCGTCCGTCGGAGCTACGGTAGAGTGGGCAGGTGCTTCGCCGCACACAAAAATACTGCACGTGTAATCATTTTTGTGCTTCGGCGGCGCTCGACGTCCCTGACCGCCTCAGCACGAGCGCGTCCTCCACCGGCATGCGATAGTAGCCACGCCGCTGCCCGATTGGTTCAAACCCGCGGCTCGCATACAGGCGACGCGCCGGTTCATTGGAGACGCGCACCTCCAGCCAGACCGCTTCACACTCAACCGCTTCCGACGCCGCAATCGCGCCGTCCAACAACCGCGCCCCCAATCCTGCGCCTTGCTTGTCGGGCACAACAGCAATGTTTGCAATTTCACCCTGCTTTGCGACAAAGCGCGCCACGACATACCCAACAATCTCGCCGTCCACTTCCATGACGTGAAACCATCCATACGGATCATCAAACTCTACATCGAATGAGACGTCAGACCACGGATCAGCAAACACCTGCTGCTCAATGCGCAGAATTGCATCGAGATCTTTGAACTTCGCGCGACGCATCAATACAGAATTCACGACGTCGGCAGCGCGCGCTCATGCGCCGCTTCCCACTTTACCTGTGCTTCTGCCAATCGTCCATACTCAGGCTCCCATTCGTTCAATGCCACAGCGGTCATGCCGATGAGCATCACAGCTCTCGCATCGGGTTGCTGCAAAATATCAATTGGTGGTCCAAGCAATTGCGCACCTCGAGCGTGGGCGCGTGCGCGAATCAACTCAATCGGTTCACGCGTGAACGATCGTGCAGCGATCCACTGTGCATCAGCCGTGCGCGTGAGTGATTGCGCAAACCACTCACCGCGCAATGCGTCAAGCACCGCGATGTATTCGCCCGGCGCTGCATCCGGAATACTGTCGACCATCAACGCAAGCGAGGACACTGCATGCAGACTCGCACCTGAACCGCGCGCGAGTCCCTTGCCCAACGCCGCCACAACTCGCAGCCCGGTGAAACTGCCTGGACCTGCGCCTACCGCAATGTCGGTAATCGACGATGCAGAAATTGTCGCTGAACGAAGCATTGAATAAATCGTCGGAGCGAGCATCTCTGCCGATCCGTGACGATCAATACGCCTCGCCTCGTGTAGCTCGGCATCAAGAAACAACGCAACTGTCGCTGGCCCGGCGCTGGCATCAATCGCCACCAACACGCGCGGCGTCATTGGGCCCACACCTCTGTACACAACCGCGTGTTCTCGTCGCGTTCGACATGCGACAGTGTGACGGCCAACGTCGCCGCTGGCAGTAAATTACCCGCGCGCTCCGGCCACTCAATCAACACAATCGCGTTCGGGTCGCTGAGACAATCGTCTAAACCAAGCATCTCCACATCACGCAATGATTCAAGCCGATACAAATCACAGTGCACGACGCGCGCGCGCGGTGACGCATATTCATGAACGAGCGCAAAAGTCGGACTGGTCACCGCTTCTGTGACGCCGAGTCCACGACAAATCGCTTGCGCAAGCATGGTCTTGCCGGCACCAAGCTCGCCGGTCAGCGTGACGAGCGCTGGCGCCACCAAGCGCTCACCAATCGCCGTCCCTCGAGCGTGAAGTTGGTACTGTGTGAATCGCGCCGATTGCGCGCGCGCGTCAACGCCCACGCTGCTTCCGGCCACCTCGTGCTCCGCCCTTGCCGCGCCCGCCCTTCTTCACATCGGCAGCGAGCGAAGACACGCCACTACGCGCACCAACGCCGTCGCCGGCGCGCACGCGCAACTCAAACAGTTGATCGCGCAAACGCGCGGCTGCCTCGAAGTCGAGTTCTTTCGCTGCCACCTGCATCTCTTTCTCAAGCTGCGCGATCAGCGCCGGCACATCGGCGGTGTTGTAACTGCCTGCAGGCTCGGCAACTTTCTTCTGTCCGTACGTCGCGAGCGATGACCCATCGCCCTCCTCCGCCTCTTCCATCCTCGCGTCTGCAACACGCGTACTAAATCGCACCTGCTCAATGCTTTTCCGCACACCCTTCGGCGTGATACCGTGCTCCAGATTGTGTGCGACCTGAATTGTACGCCGCCGATCCGTTTCATCGATGCAGCGTTTCATGGAGTCGGTAATACGATCGGCGTACAGAATCGCTTTCCCTTCCAAGTGTCGCGCCGCGCGTCCCACTGTTTGAATGAGCGATCGATCGCTGCGCAAAAATCCTTCTGTATCCGCGTCAAGAATCGCGACGAGAGACACCTCCGGCATATCCAACCCTTCGCGCAACAGGTTGATGCCGATCAGCACGTCAAACTCACCCAGGCGTAGCCCGCGCACAATCTCCATGCGCTCAATCGCGTCAATATCCGCGTGCATGTATCGCACACGCACACCAACCTGCGACAGATAATCACTGAGGTCTTCCGCCATACGTTTCGTGAGCACTGTCACAAGCACACGCTCATCCTTGCGCTCGCGAATACGAATCTCGTTCAACAAGTCGTCGACCTGACCGCGCACCGGTCGAATCTCAATCACCGGATCGACGAGATGCGTAGGACGAATGACCTGCTCAACAACCACTCCTTCACTCAACTCCAACTCAATCGCACCTGGCGTCGCGGAGACGTTGATCAGCCGCGGTGCAAGCGCGAGAAATTCATCAAAGACCAGTGGACGGTTGTCGAGCGCACTCGGCAAGCGGAAACCGTAATCGACTAACGTCAGTTTGCGTGCGCGATCGCCGTTGTACATGCCACGAATCTGTGGCAGCGTCACGTGCGACTCGTCGGCGACGACCACAAAATCGTCAGGGAAATAATCGAACAGGCAGGCGGGGCGATCGCCGGAATCGCGGCCCGACAGATGGCGCGAGTAATTCTCGATTCCCGCGCATGTTCCAATCTCTGCCATCATCTCGAGATCGAAATTCGTGCGGCCTTCCAACCGCTGCGCTTCGAGCAACTTTCCCTCGGTGCGCAACACGCCAAGGCGGTCTGCCAACTCCTCTTTGATCGCTTTCGACGCACGATCCAGCGACGGACGATTGGTGATAAAGTGCTTCGCTGGATAGACCGCAGCGCGCGTCATTGCTGCAATCAGATCGCCAGTGATCGGATCAATCTTCGTGACGCGCTCTACCTCATCGCCCCAAAACTCCACGCGTACGGCTTGCTCTTCGTAGGCCGGAAAAATCTCGACGGTATCCCCGCGTACGCGAAACGTCCCGCGATCAAATGCCACATCATTGCGTTGATACTGAATTCCAACCAGCAGACGGAGCAAATCGTCGCGCGCGATCTTCTGACCGACATCGACGCTGATCATCCGCTCGCGATACGAGATTGGATCGCCGAGACCGTAGATCGCAGAGACTGTGGAGACGATCACGACATCGTCACGCTCCATCAAACTCGACGTCGCGCGCAGCCGAAGCCGATCAATATCTTCATTGATCGATGCATCCTTCTCGATGTACGTATCGCTGGACGGCACGTACGCTTCTGGCTGGTAATAGTCGTAATACGAGATGAAATACTCGACGGCATTCTTCGGAAAGAAACCTTTCAACTCACCGTAGAGCTGCGCGGCCAGCGTTTTATTGTGCGACAACACCAGCGTCGGCCGGCCCCAATCCGCGATCACGCTCGCAATCGTCATCGTCTTGCCAGACCCGGTCACGCCAAGCAGTGTCTGGTAGCGATCCCCGCGATGCAGACCGGCGGAAAGTTCAGCGATCGCACGCGGTTGGTCGCCGGCGGGCATGTACGGCGCCTGAAGGTCGAACAGTGATCGGCTCATCGCCGAAAGATACGATGCCGGTGTTTATTCGGGTAGTAGCCGGAAACTCAGTCCTCGGCCGTCATCCGCTCGCGGCGCGCGACCTCGCTGATTCCCTTTACCCGCCGCACAGCCTTCAAAATTTGCTGCAGGTGCAACAGGTTTTCCACCTCCACCAGCACCGCGCCGATCGCACGACCGTCCACCGCTTTCAGCTCCATCTGACGGATGTCGGTGCCGGTTGAACTCACGGCGCTGGCGACGTCGGCGTACAATCCGCGCCGATCCGTGCCCTCCAGCGCCAGCCGAACAATGAAACGCTCCCCTTCCTTCTCCTGCCAATCGATATCAAGGCGGCGCTCGGGCTCATGCGCGAGCGGCAACAGATTCGGGCAGTCTGCGCGATGAATGCTCACTCCGCGACCGCGCGTCACGTATCCGACAACTGCATCGCCCGGCACCGGCTGACAGCACTGCGCGTAGCGAACCATCACGCCATCAACGCCTTGAATTCGTACGCCACGATCGCCGTTCGTTCCGCGCACACGATCAACAAGCCGTTCAATCACCGTTGGCTTTGCTATTTCCGCCTGCTCGTCAATCGACGGATGCAACTGCTTCACAACGGCGAGTGTCTGCAACTCTCCCTGACCGATTGCGGCCAACACGTGCACCGCGTCGGTCAGGCTCAGCGCTTTCGCAACGGTGTTCAGCTGGTCATCGGTGACCTTACCAAGCCGACGACGACGCAGTTCGCGCTCGAGAATTTCGCGGCCGAGTTTCTGACTCGTGACCTGTTCTTCCTGGCGAAGATGCTGACGAATTTTGTGGCGCGCGCGACTGGTGCGCACATGCGCAAGCCAATCGCGACTCGGTTTCGCTGATGCGGCGGTGAGAATCTCAACCGTCTCAGAATTCTTCAGCGCGCGCGACAGCGGTGTGATACGACCGTTGACCTTCGCGCCCTGACAACGCAATCCCACTGCGGTGTGCACAGCGAACGCAAAATCGATTGGCGTCGCACCTTTCGGCAACTGCACAACATCGCCGGTTGGTGTGAACACGAAAATCTCATCCTGATACAGATCCAGCTTCAGGAACTCGAGAAACTCATCGGGTGAGCCCGCGTCGAGCTGGAACTCCAGCACCTGACGGAACCATCCTAAATGACGATCAAGCTCACCACCTTCCTTCGCACCTTCCTTGTACAGCCAATGCGCCGCAATGCCGTAGTCGGCTGTCTGGTGCATCTCACGCGTGCGAATCTGAATTTCAAAGAGCTGGCGCCCAGGTCCGAAAACAGTCGTGTGCAGTGACTGGTATCCGTTCGACTTGGGCTGTGCGATGTAATCCTTGATGCGCTCCTGCACCGGCTTCCACTTCTCGTGGATGACGCCGAGTGCGTGGTAGCAATCAGGAATTGAGTCGACGAGTACACGAATCGCCAAGAGATCAAAAATCTCTTCGTAAGGCTTGTTGCGCTTCTGCATCTTCTTGTAGATCGACCACAAATGCTTCGGTCGACCAGAGACATCGGCGTCGTTCAATCCGGCGAGATCAAAGCGCTCCTTGAGCGGAATCGCCATCTGCGCAATCAGTTCTTCGCGTTCGCCGCGACGCGTGCTGACTTGTTTCGCGAGCGCGCGATACTCTTCTGGTTCGAGATACTTGAACGATAAATCTTCAAGTTCCCAACGCACGCGTGCCATACCAAAGCGGTGCGCAAGTGGCGCGTAGATATCGCGCGTTTCCTGCGCAATCAATCGTTTCTTTTCGTCGGGCATCCAGTCCAGCGTGCGCATGTTGTGCAGCCGGTCAGCCAACTTGATAATGATCACGCGCGCATCACGCGCCACCGACAACAGCAACTTTCGATACGTCTCGGCCTGACGTTCTTCCTTCGACGTGAATGGCAGATTGCCAATTTTCGTCAACCCGTCGACAATCTGCGCGATCTCTGGTCCAAACTCGCGCTCGACGTCTGGAACGGTGATGTCCGTATCTTCAACAACGTCGTGAATCAGTCCAGCGGCGATTGTGGTCGAGTCGAGCTGCAGGTCTGCGAGGATGCGCGCAACTTGCACACAATGCACCACGTAGTCCTCGCCTGAGCGGCGCTTCTGACCCGTGTGTGCACGCGCACTGTAGCGATACGCGCGCAGCAACAGCTCGCGATCGAGTCGCGCCGGCAACGGAGCGCCAGGGCCCCATCCCGGAAAGAGTTCGTCTGTCGCCTGCTTCACCGCACCGTCGATAGCCACCCAGCCTCCGCAAAGCTCACGTACCTGCCTCGCCCGATCACCACATGATCACGCACGGGAATTCCCAACAACGTTCCTGCCGCCACCAATTGCGACGTCACCATTCGATCTTCTGCCGACGGCGTGGGATCGCCGCTCGGATGATTGTGCACCAAGATGATCGACGCTGCACGCTCGGCGATCGCTTCCCGAAACACTTCACGCGGATGAACCAACGACGAATCAAGAATGCCGCGTGTCACCAACACATCGCGTTCCAGATTGTGCTGCGCATCCAGAATCGCCACGTGAAACTCTTCTACCGATAACGCTTCGAGATGTGGCCCAAATGCCGCAACAACATCTTGCGGCGAATGCACCGACACCCGATCACCATGCGGTTCTGCCGCCGTTCTCCGTCCCAACTCTAACGCCGCAACAATGGCCATTGCGCGCGCTGGTCCCACACCCGATACATCCGCAATCGTCGCCACCGGACGGTTTGCCAACATGCGCAGTGATCCCCCAACGTGTGCGAGCACGTCGTGTGCGATCATGAGCGATGAACGGCCTCGGTGTCCGGTGCCGAGGATCACGGCCAGCAACTCCGCTGCGCCGAGTGACCGGACTCCGAGCGCACGTAAACGCTCGCGGGGTCGTTCGGCAGGCGCCAGCCGCTCCATGGGTATTAAGGCCGCCGCGCCGTTCGCGGTAGTCATGGCGCGCGAACGAGCGGAAAGTGTCACGGTCTGAGCGGTGTGCATCGGGCTCCTGATGAGTGGGATCTGACGTCGATTCCCTACGATGCGATGATCTGCCATCAGGCCGAGTACCGTTTTCCTGCGCGGCGTCCCCTCGCGGTGCATTGGTGGCATCGCGTATCCTTCCGCGCGTGACTTGGAGCCACGACAGTCCGGTGTGACTCGCGCATGAAAGGCGCATTCATCTGCGCTCGACTCGGAGCGCGCCGCACCTGCGGATCGTGCGTTGTTTTACCTCAACTGAAGCGCATGCGTCGAGCACGTCCGAGCTTTGCAATTCTTTGCGGGATAACGCTCTCGGCTGGCAGGCTTGGTGCACAGCAGCCGGGCTCGGTTGAAATTGGCGTGTATGGGCAGATCACGCGCGTCAATCCAGAGCAGGCGCGGTTCGAGAGTGGCACACCGTTGAGTCTGGGGATTCGCGGGCGCGTGAACCTGCATCGCGGCATTGGCGTGGAGATGGAAGCGTCCACGGGTGCGGTTGATGGCGTGAATGCGCCGCTTCGCCGACGGTACAACCAGCTTGTAGCGCGCGCGACGTACACGCGTCCCGTCAGTGATTTCTCGGCACTGATCATCGGCGCTGGTCTCGCACGCAGTGACTACGAAATCACTTACAACTTTGGTGCAAATGCCTTGCTTGGAATTCGCACATTGATTCGTGGGCGATACGTGTTGAGGTCAGATGCCATTTTCAATTATCTGCCAACCAGTGGCGCGACCGAGTTCGCATTGCGTACGGGCGTGCAAGTCGGGCTCGGCCCGTTTGACGGGCCAACGTCTCGCGATCGTCGCAGTGGCAACTTGACGGTGCAGGAAGCAGGAACAGTTGAAGGCGGGGCGTTTGTGCAGCAGTTGCAACTCAACGACAAGTGGAACCTGCGGAACGGCAACGCATTTGGCACGCGCGTTGGTGCGTTTATCACATCGCGATCGCAATTTGAAGTGGACGCCACGTATCGACGGCTTGCCGTTCGTGTCGGCGGTGCAGCAGGATCAACCGGCGGAGTGTTGCCCGCTGGTGCAACGTTTCGTCAGACCACGTTTGCGTTTCGCTACAATCACAACGTGCCGATTGGGTCGCGACTCGCGGTCTTCGCGGGCGTCGGTCCGGTGCGCAGTTCGTATGAGTACATCGACCACTGGGGCGCGTCGGGGATTGTTGGCGCGCGCGTGGCGCTGTCGCGCGATTTGCAATTGCGCGCAGACGTGGTGGGTAACTACTTGCCGCGTCCGTCGGCGGTGGATTGGGGGGTGCGCGTTGGGGGGAGTGCGTTGGTGAGGTTGGGGCGGTAGGTAGTGTGCTGCGCGCCGATGTTTTAAAGGGCGTCACCTGCGGTGGGTGACGCCCTTGGTTGTTGCGCGAGCCGATTAGAAGCTACCGCTTCCTCTTTCCCTTCTTATCAACCCTCGGGTTTCAATCACGGTTGGTGGCAGAGGTTCAAGCTCCACATCCAAAAAATGTCAGGGCGCAAAATAGTCCCGGCACTCATAAATCTCAGGGCAAACGATACAGCAGAAAACATTTGTTTTTTGATCATCGGGCGCAGTTAAACAAACGATAGTCAACGATTCCTTGGACAAAAGCGTCCGTGCTATTGACACTCGGCGGCGCAGTTCGATTCGACCCTGGTTCTAGCAAGCCGACGTACGCACCGGTCGCACGATTCAGAACGCGAACGTTCTCCTCGGTTGATGTGAGTACGTATGGGCCACAAACCGAGGCGAAACTCTGACTTCCTTCCAGGACATCAGATTTCCATGTCAGCACGCCAGTGCTTGCGACGAGCGCGTAAACACGACGATCACCTGACGCGGCATAGACGATTCCGTCGACGACTGCGAGAGGACCATTAAATCCTGTCCAACCTTGTTCACCGAGGAAGCGCCAAACAACTCGTTTCGTAAACCGATTGATCGCCGTCAACTTGTTTACAAGGCCATGAGGGATGATCAATAAATCGTTGACGATAGTGGGAGTCGACGTATTTCCGTCAAAGTTCGTGTAGTTGCCCTCTTGCATTTTAAAAAGAATTGCACCTGTGTTGCGATCAATTCCGAACACCAGTACAACGCGACCGCCGTTGGTCGCCGAAAAGATCTGCTCGACAACAGCGTAAACTGTGTCACCACTAGTTGCTGTCGCCACAAGTCTCGGCAGCCCTCCAAGGCTATCTCGCAATTGCCGAGCCCAGACAGCTCCGCCATCGCTCGCGCGCAACGCAGTAACACTCCAATCGTCGGTGCAAACAATAAAGAGTTCTCGAGAAACCGTTGGGTCACATCCAGCCGCCGATGCAGAGGTCGCGTACGACCACACTATTGCTCCAGTGGTCGCATCGAACGCATTTACTTCGTCGCCAGGCCAAAGCACTCGGTTTTCTGACAACAGCAGTCGACTGGGTTGCGTGCGTCCACCACCGCGGCGCGAAGACGTCCACTGAATCGAACCAGTTCGGCGATCAAGCGACACGAGTAGTCCACTCGGCGCAAGCGCCGCCACCGCGGAAACTCCAAATGCTGGTCGCGTCCCCACACTCAAGCCGATTGAGCCTACGGCATTCACACGCCATGCCTGCGATGGTAACGCATCCGACTGCGCGGGACGCATCGATTGATCTGCTCCACAGCTCGGCTGGGCCAGCAACGCGAGTATGCCGAGGCAGACCAAACAAATACGCGTGAACGCGTTCGGCCTTGATGCGATTCGACTCATTAAAAAGCTCGGCGTTGCACGCCGAACCTCAGTTGCAGCTGGGACTCGAAAACATTCGCCGTTTGCGTACTCCGAGTCTCTCCACCATGCGCCGGTGTCGCCAGTCCGTTGAAGCTGCGGTCAGATTCCACATTCACCGGCAAGAACGGTGAGCCGACAACATTCGGATAGAATTGCGATGCCGATGCAATGAACGCATCCCCGCCCTGCTGATCGGTTGTTCCCCAGTTCCAGACCCCATTCGCGATGGTCAACGACAGATAGATACCCGCCGCCAGAGCTTGTTGCTGGAAGAGATATTGTGCGTACGAGTTATAGAATCGGTTCGCCAAATAAGGTTCAGTGACACCACCACAATTTCCAAAACTTGAGTACACAGGGCCACATGACGTTGTAAGCTGCCATCGAGAGAACCCCATTTCGTACTCCGAGAGCATTGCAAGCTGCACCGTCGCCAAGATGAAGTTAAAAAGTGCGCTGCGGCGTGTGATGTTATACTCTCGCGCCGCAAGATCAGCTGAGTATCCATCATACTCATTGGTGCCTAAGCGCTCGCCCAGATATCTCGCGAGCGCTCCAGAGTTTGCGACGCGGTGCGTTATGCCTACGCGCGGAAATGACTCGGGTGCGCTGTTGACTTGTTGTATGAACGGTGAATCGGGATTGAGATCGTTCGAGCCCGGCTGGCCCATGCGCTCACCATACACCTCGCCGGCAATGAACGCACCAGTCACGATGGCAAGCTTCGAGAAACTCTTGCACGCTGTGGAGTTCTCCGCGAGCAAACCGGACACGCATGGCCCGATGTAGAAACTTCCAGCCACAGCAGCGAGAATCCCCGCGCCTGTCTCGGGACCACGCTCGGATATGAGCGCACCGGCGTGCGGAGTGCCAACTGTGATGATTCCCGCGACGCGTGCAGGGTCAAGCTGCGCAACGCGTCGAGAAATGACGCCTCCCGCGCTGTGCGCGAGCAGTACCGTGCGCGAGAACCCGGCTTCATCACGCACTGCCGCCAGGAGCGAGTGGCTTGCAGCTTCCAGCCCGGGAATGGTTGGGACGGTGTACGCGCGGTCGTCTATGTTCAGTATGCCTCGCAGCCGTGAACGCATCCCATTCCATACTTCGCCATTGCTCGTGTACCCGTGCTGGAAAACAACCGGGGCAGGAGTCGGTAGCGGCACAGGCAAGCCCGGAAGTCCGGGTGGCGGCGAAGGTGGCGTCGGCGGAACGTCCGGAGGTGGTGGCGGCGGGTTCCACGGATCCTCCGGATCCTCGGGAATAATGAATGTTCGGCGGGTCGGCGACGAAAGAACTGCAGTACCGGAACTCGCATTCGTGCTCGCCGCTGGCAACGCGGCTTGCACGATCAGTCGATGGACGATGATTCTCTGCACTTCTCGGATTCTCGGACTGTTCGGTCTAACTGGAAGCTGCTCGTTGCTGACGCGAAGCTCGCGCAATACCCACGTCAGCGAAGGTGAGCCAGCGGCGGATGCGGAATCTCGAAGTCGCAGATAGATCGCATCCGTGGTCAGCCCTTGCACTCGTGCCATTCGCAGCTTTCGGCGTTCGTAATTGAATCCCGAGACATTTAAGGCGCGCATCGACACACCCGCGCCAGCCATGCGTGCGTCTGAAACGGTCATTGCACCCACTAAAGCGCTGATTGCCGGCGCAACGTTCGCGCTTGCTAGCGACGCGCTCACTGGATGCGTCGCGAACCATTCGTCAGGACTCATCGCGCCCATCATCGTCCCCTGTTGCGCACTGCTGACTGCATTTCCTGATGCGTCATACTGCGTGACTACAGCGCCCCGGAGAACCGCGCTCGATGGCTGTACGTTTTCCGCGTCGGCAACGAGTCCGCTCATTGACAGTCGCGCACGCCCGGATGAATTCCAGCCAGCGCTCACCGAAACGTTTTCGGGAGGAGTCGCCACACTGAACCGATCTATTGGTACGCGCGTGACGGCATGCGGCACTGGCTGAGACAATACAATCTCCGCTTCCGCACGTAACTGCAGGTCTGCCCAAATTTGCGGGAAGTTGTACGACAAACCGTCACCGCCATCCACAATCAGCGTGCTGACCAGCTCACCCTTCAGTGGAGGGGAGGAAACTATCTCCTCAGAACAGGCCGTGAGGCCTACAAGTGTGAGCACCGCAAAGAGCTGTGGAACTCGACTGGTGACTGACATCGACCTCTCCAAAGGTGAGACGAAGCAGGCTACGCGAAACGACTATGCCCACATGATTCATTCACCGACGAACCGCAGAACGCAATACCTATGAGCATTCACACGCGATCGGGAGAACAGATGAGAACGCTCGATACTGTCACCAGAATACGAAAAAGAGACCACTCGTTCGTCAGAGTGATCTCACAATTCGCAGTAGAAACTCGCACACGATCTATCGCTTCCTCTTTCCCTTCTTCTCGTCCTTCACCGGTCCACTCACACGCAGCGGTGCAGACGCAGGCTCCGGCTCGACATCCACCAACATACCAAACGCGTCATACCGCTTCGTCGGTGCTGCGACCGCACTATTCTGCCCACCATCACCATTCGACGCCGCGACAAAACGCGACGGATCAGCCAGCGGCGGCTGAGCAGGCGGCTCATCCAACAACAGCTGCGCCTTCATGAACCGCTCAGAGAAGGTGTGATACACATCCTGCATGAGGTCCACAAACATCGTGTACGCCTCTTGCTTGTACTCAATCAACGGATCCTTCTGACCCCACGACCGATAATGAATGGCGTTGCGCAACTGGTCGAGATCGTACAAATGATCCTTCCACTTTTCGTCCAACGTGTTGAGCATCACCAGCGACAGCATACGACCTGAGAAACCGGTACCGTCAGCGTCAACCACAGTGTCGAGCTCAATCAACTTCGCATCAAACATCTCGGTCGCGGCCGTCACCGCCGCAGTCTGCGCTTGAAGCACATCACCAGGACGTTCGTCAGAAGCATCCGCGAAGGCGGGCACCGGCAGCAAGTACTGCATCATCAGATCCTGCTGCAACGTCGGCAGATCCCACTGCTCCGGTGACTCGAAATCCGCGAGGCCCATTTCGACACGCCGACCAACGGCCTTCTCGACCATTTTGCGCGATTCGCTGCGCAGCTCCTCACCACCTTCCAACGCGAACGAACGCAGCGAGTAAATCACTTCGCGCTGCTGGTTCATCACATCGTCATACTCAAGCAACCGCTTACGAGCCTGGAAGTTCTGCAATTCCACGCGCTTCTGCGCCTGCTCGATGCTGCGCGTGATAAGCGGATGCGTAAGCATCTCACCTTCCTGCGCGCCAAGCTTGTCCATCAACTTTGCAATGCGCTCCGATCCAAACAGGCGCATCAAGTCGTCTTCGAGCGACAAAAAGAATTGGCTCGAACCGGGATCGCCCTGACGTCCGGCACGACCGCGCAACTGACGGTCAATACGACGCGATTCATGACGCTCACTGCCGATGATGTGCAAACCGCCAATCTCGGTCACATCCACAAGCTTGTTATCCGCATCCATCACCTGCGACGGTCGCGACTCGGTCACACCGCCGCCGAGTTTGATGTCAGTACCACGACCTGCCATGTTCGTCGCAATCGTGATCGCACCTGGCTGCCCTGCCTCGGCCACAATTTCCGCTTCGCGCTGATGGTACTTCGCATTCAGCACGTTGCACTTCATACCTGCGCGCTGAATCAATCGCGCGATGGTCTCCGAGACTTCCACGTTCACGGTACCAACAAGAATCGGATAGCCGAGCTCGTGGAGCCGCTTCACTTCTTCAACAATCGCGTTGTACTTCTCGCGTCGGGTCTTGAACACCAAGTCCTGTCGATCATCGCGCACAATCGGACGATTGGTCGGAATGACGGCGACTTCGAGCGTGTAAATCTGATGGAACTCTGTCTCTTCCGTCTCAGCCGTACCGGTCATGCCGCCGAGCTTCTCGTACATACGGAAATAGTTCTGAATCGTGATCGTTGCCATGGTCTGGGTTTCACCCTTGACCTGCACGTTCTCCTTGGCTTCGACCGCCTGATGCAGCCCCTCTGACCAGCGACGTCCAGGCATCGTGCGACCAGTAAACTCATCCACAATGAGCACCTGCGCATCCTGCACGACGTAGTTCACATCTTTTTCGTACAACGCGTGTGCACGTAACAACTGGTGCACGATGTTCAACCGCTCGCTACGAACGGCGAACTCACGATTGAGGACAGCGCGCTGCTCAAGCTTCTGCTGCGGTTCAAGGTCGTGCGACGTGTCAATACGGCCGATCTCAACCGAAATATCGGGTAAGACAAAATCTTCGCCTGTCATCTTCGCCATCAGATCCACGCCACGATCAGTGAGATGGACCGTGTGCCCGCGCTCATCGAGCACGAAATGCAATTCATCTTCAATGTCGCGGTACTGCTGCTTGTTGGGCGGCAGTTTGCGATCTGCGAGATGCTCAAGCTCACGCTTCTGGATCGACTGCTTGACGCCAGTTTCACCAATAATCTTGAACAACTTCTTGTTCTTTGGTCCACCGAGCTGCGCTTTGTAAAACAACAAGCTCGCTGCTTCCGCATCGGTCGTCATCACGCGCTCACCTTCCGCCAC
>JANNWU010000310.1:0-1771 GCA_031408755.1 Gemmatimonadaceae bacterium
GGGTACCAGTCGAGATGCGCGACCGAATCTTTGAACCGTTCGTTTCGACAAAATCGTCTCAGCTTTCGACCGGCGGAATGGGGCTTGGTCTTTCGTTAGTGCGACGAGCGCTGGACGCTGCAGGTGGCAGCATTGAAGTGCGCGATGCGCCGGCAGGTGGCGCGGAGTTCATCGCGAGAATACCGTTGGCCGAATCTCAAGACACCGGAGCGACTGAATGACACGCGGCAGAATTTTAATTGCGGATGATGAATCAACCTTTCTCGAGTCTACGGCCGATCTGTTTCGACGCGAAGGCTTTGAGTGTGTTACGGCCGCCGATGGAAACCGCGCACTTGAACTGGTTGCGGACGAAGTCTTTGATTTGCTCATCACTGATCTTGAGATGCCCGGGAATAGTGATCTCGCGTTGGTCCGACGGGTGGCGCAAGTTCGTGGAGGCTTACCGGTTATCATTCTGACTGGATTTCCCAGCGTGCGCTCGGCTGTTGCGTGCATTGAATTGCCAGTGACCGCGTACCTCACCAAGCCCGTGCAGTTCGATGAGCTTTCCGCTCGCGCGAGCACTGCGGTGGCGCGATTCCGTTCATTTCGCGGGCTTCAGGACGCGGAGACGAGGCTGGTGAACATGCGCGAGCGATACGATCAACTCACCGTTCAACGGGGACCGGGAACACCCACGGCTGATACGTTTCTCTCGCTGGCACTACGAAATGTGATGGGAACCCTGACAGATCTTGAGCAGCTCGGTCGCGCCTTAGCGGGCACGCCTGTTGAGGGCCACGCTTGCCAAATCATGAACTGTGAACGTGGTGCGCAGTTGACCTCGGCTATCAAACACACTGTCGAAGTGCTCGAGGAAACGAAGCATGCGTTCAAGTCGAAGCAACTGGCGGAATTGCGTCAGAAACTTGAACTACTACTGTCGTACAACTGACGCTGCAGGAACCGGCTGGTGCTCTGCCGTGTAGCACGATAATTGCAACTGTTGATGTCAGATTGTCAAAGCCCCTGAGAATTGTCAGGGTTCCTTGGCGGACGAGCGAGGTGTCTCGTCAGTCGAAGGCGTAACGAGTCGTCCATTCAAGGGACGCAGCGTTACGCCTTTTTTGTTTTCATCCATGCTGCAGGAGCCATCATGAATTGGGATCGCATTGAAGGAAACTGGAAGACTGCGAAAGGTAAAATTCGAGAACAGTGGGGGAAGCTGACCGATGACGAGCTTGATGTTGTCGCGGGAAAGCGCGATCAACTGGTTGGCTTGATTCAGCAACGATACGGTTCGGCAAAGGATGCTGTCGAGCAAGAACTGAGTGAGTACGAGTCGCGTTACGCGGACGAGCCAATGCACGACAAAAATATTGACGCGGTGCCGGCCTCGGCGTCGTCGAAGTCAACTCCGCGTCATTCCTGAACCGAGGATTTGATATGCTACGATGGGCTTTTGCATTTCTCGTATTGGCGTTGATCGCCGGTGTCTTCGGATTCGGTGGCGTAGCCGCTGCATCGGCGGGCATCGCGAAGACGCTGTTCTTGGTGTTTGTGATCTTTGCCGTGATCGCGCTGGTCGTTGGTCTGATCACTGGTAAAAAGATCGTCACATAGGCAGGCGGAATCTCGCCCGGAGAGTGAGATAACGCACAGTGTTGGTGGTCCCATTGCCAACTCAATGTGCGTTGTCCGCTCCGGGCTATTCGTGCGACCTTTTAAGCAGGTCCTGCGCAACCATGCGCTGCATGTTCTGCAGTGATTGGGTGGCGAAACGTCGCTG
>JANNWU010000311.1:0-8964 GCA_031408755.1 Gemmatimonadaceae bacterium
TACAAAGCGCAGCTTCGTGAACATTGGCTGGTGTTTCTTCGCTCAGCGGGCGTTTCGCAATTCGCGAATGCGCGCGATGCGTCCACGAAACTTCGCTCGCTCAGTAGCAACGCATCACCACTCCTTGGTGTGCTCGCAATGACATCACAGAATACCGGTGGCGGTCCGTTCGGCCCCGACGCGGTTTTCCAGCCCACGCACATTGTCACTCCACCAACACTTACTGACCGTTTTATCGACAAGGCGAACGCGGAGTACGCGCAGGCGTTGCTGTCGCTACAAGCAGCAATGGAGCAAGTGGCAGTCGCGCCATCGGGACAAGGTGAATCGCAAGCACAGAACGCTCTCGGTAGCGTCGCGCAAGTGCGAACCGCCGCTGGTGCGCTGGCGCAGGCATTTCAAGTCGATGAATCGCGTGCCAACGTCGATGCGACCGTGCGCAAACTTCTCGAGCAACCGGCCAACTACGCCGCACGATTGCTTGGCCGCGTTGGCGCTGGAGAAACAAACGCCAGCGGACCTCAATTGTGTACGCAGTTTGGAAAACTCGCAGGTCGCGCACCGTTCGATGGTTCGTGGACGTCTCCCGCAAACATCGCTGATGTCACGGCGTTTTTTCATCCGAAAGATGGTTTCCTCGCCAGCTTCCGCAGCGATGTGCTCGAGCAACTGTTGGTGCGTCAGGGCAGCACATGGACTGCGCGACCGGGTGCCGCTACGCGAGTCTCATCCGGCTTCCTTAGCTTTTTCAATCGTGCGCTCTCCATTGGCGATGCACTGTATCCCGACGGCGCGACTGATCCAACGGTGCGATTCTCATTCCGACCTGTGCTCTCTACTGAAGTGCCGCAAGTCACGCTCAGCCTTGACGGTCGCGTGGCAACGTGGACGCGCACCAGCACTGCATCGCAGACATTTGTATGGAATGGTAGTAGTGCGCAGAGTGCAAAACTCAGCGTCACTCTCGCCGATGGTTCAAAGCATGACGTAGGCGCGTTTGACGGACCATGGTCACTGTTTGCACTCTTCGGTATAGCCGCAAACTGGGCACCAGCAGGTGGTGCATGGCGCGCCGAATGGCGTAACACAGCACTCGGCACCGGCGTCGATTTACCCTTCGAAATTAGCACCAGCACCGGCGCACCAGTTTTCCGACGCGGCTACTTCAACAGCATTCGCTGCACAAACCGATTGGTGGACTGATTGCGTAGTGTGCGGCGCGGTGCGACGCGGCGGGCAGAGAATTTTTGCCCGCCGCAGTGCACTGCATACTATCAAGGCTGTACTAACACCCTGACGCGCGTTCCTGACGCTCCTCGAACGTGACGCGCCCTTGTACAGCCGGTACGCGCACGATTTCGATCGGATAGACCGCACCGGGCATCGCTGCGCATCCAGCGGTTGTGCGCACAATGAGTGTGAGATCTTTGCGCAAAAGCCCAATGCTGTCGACACGGATGCGATCACCGGGCCGCATGCGGCCACCCGATGCCACAATCACCATCTCTTTCGTAAAATCGATTGCCGGACGCGCCGGTTCATTGCGCTGAGCCTTCGTTGCCGCAGTCCACACCATGCGATACGAAATTGTGTCGCGAATGACCTGACGCGTGGAGTCGGTGATTCCTACGCCATCGTCAGTGTAGAGCCGCGACTCCGATTGCAGCGCCATCAGGCGCAGTGGTTCGATCCGTTGTGATCCGCGACGGCACGCTGTCATCGACAGCAGCGAGAGAGCCAGTAATCCTGTTACACGGCCGTGCATTCGTGCGCTCCGATTTATAAAAGGGAGAACCTGTCGACAGTATCGAACCCATGAACAACTCACCCTGCACCATTCGTTCCGTCGCGACTGCCATCACTCGCACAACTCGAAACGTCAAAACTCGCCTGACACTCGCGGCAGACACAACAGTTTGCATGAGCTTAGGATCCGCGACACAGAACCTTACACAACTCTCGACAGTCGCGCGCTAGCCCTGCGCGGCTAAGCACGCCAGCTTTCAGTTGCACTTCACACGATCCCGCTCGCACCTCGACCCAACGCCGCACTTCCATGGGCAACCGCTCGTTTCTCGTACTCGGCACCGCGCAACAGATCAACGACGGCGACGGACGCCCATTTGCTGACGCCAACAACAACTTTCCCACACTGTGGCAGCTGTTGCTAGCCGAGGGTGAGGCAGCGACGGCCAATACATTTCAGCGCGTCTTTGGCGACAGTGGAACGCCGAATCTTGCTGGCAACGCTATGGCAGCAATGGCTCGCGTACAAAACTTGGCCGACGGAATCCGCGATCATCCTTTGTATGACACGCAGCCACCGTTGGAGCAGTACTTCGCAGCGTTGCAGTCGTATTTCGCGCAAGAAGTTACAGCGATACACGCAGACACAGACGGCGAACTTTTTTTCTCAGCCAATCTCGATGAACTTGGGTGGCTCACTGACGTAGCACCGGATCAGTTTATTGAGCAGATGCGTGCCCAATGCGCAGCGTGCGCTGCAGATGTTGATGCTGCACTGAATAGCCGTTCGTTTCCGGCGCTTGATCGCGCACTGGAGCTCACGGAGCACGGACAGTCGTTCTCCGACTGGACGGCGTGGAACTGGTCATTCGGATTTGGCGGGCTTGATCACGCCTATTTCAGCGAGCAAGACACGCCGCGCGACATCGCGTTTGACGCGTTTCGCGAAGAGTCTGAAGCTGAGCACGACAATCACTCGTGGCTCGGTGACAACATCAAGCGTTTCACCGAGAACGGGAAGACCGGAATTCGTCGCACGAGCAGCGTTGATGACGGTAGCGCGCGCGGCGCTGTACTCATCGCCGCCGAGTGGGATGCGATCGAATCCACGGGGCACAGCAAGTCACCGCTTTTCTGGGTGCACAGTGGTGACCGCATTGGATTAGTGCGCGCTGATTCCACCGGTGCAGAGCTGCTGCACTCGTGTGAATTCAGTGAAGTCTGGAACTACGAAAAGATTGCGCAGGGTTGGCTCGCGGCGGTGCGCGTCGACGCACACATTGGAATTTTGCGCGACAACGGCGAGTGGTGCACTGCGCCGGACGCGTACACACCGCGCATCACGGAGATTGAGGCGTTCATCGGAGATCTCGCGATTGCGCACGCTGAAAACACAGTCGGCGTTGTAGACACGCGCGGCACGTGGACAACGCAACCAACATTTGAGCAGATCGACGAGTTGCGCACAACCGGCATCGCGATCGCGCAGCAAAACAACAAACGCTGCTTGATCGATGCGCGCTCAGGCGCCGTGCGCACCGACGAGTATGACCAGATGTATTGGCTGAATGCGCCGGGAGCCTTCGCGTCCAACACCGATCTCGATGGCGGTGCAGGCTGGTGGCGAGACGACGCGTCACCCATGATTGCCCCGACATGGGACAGCATCACACTGCTCTCAGAGAATCCGTTGCGCATCGCCTCAGTGCGCAATGCATTGTGCGGGCTGCTGGACGGCGACGGTCAGGAACTGATCCCAGCGGCGTACAGCAGTCTCGCGCCGTTTACCGCGATGAGTCACGACCGAAGTGGATCACCAGTGGCGCGCAGTACACTCATTCGCGTCAGTAAAGGTGAATACCCAGAAGAACGCTCCGGCGCGTGGGATCTGACTTCGCAGCGAGAGATTATCGCGTGTGAATACAAGCATCTGTATCCCATCCCACTGTATCACGACAACAATCACACCGTGCACGGTTTTCTCGCGGTTCGTTATGCGCCCGGACACAGCGACGACAACGAACTACCGCTGCGCGTTGGCATTCTCACCGAGAATGGAATCGTACTCCACGACTTGGTGCATGCGTGGATTGCTGTGCGTCGCGATAGCACCTCTTTGATCGACGCGATGCAGCAGGCGCGTGCAATTTTCGACACGTGGAGTCGGAACGAACCGGTGCAGGCTGCGCTCTCTAGCGAAGATCGCTACGTCTGGCTCACGCGCGACGGTCGCGTTGCCGATGATATGACGACGCGCGAAGCCAAGTACCGCGCGGGCGATTTCGCCGCCGCGTATAGCATCGCACAAGCATTTCGTGACGGCGACGGTGTTGAGCAGAACAGTGCGCTCGCGGAACGGTGGATGCTCCTGGCTGCTGGTCAGCCCGAAAGCGTGTTCGATGCGCCAGAGCCGAGTTTCTTCAAGCGCGTGCTCGGTGGCAAGCGCAGCTCGTCACGTATGCCGGATGATCCAGACCCTCGCGGCAGCGTTGACGCGGTGTGCGCACTGGCGCAATCACTGATTGAAAATCCTGACGATGCCGAGGGTCTCGCCGCAGCGCGTGCGTGGCTTGAACTTGTCAACGAAGATGGCGGACGTGCCAGTTCCGACGCGGAGATGCTTCTTGGCTACATGCTATTGGAAGGTGTAGGTGGCAGACGTGACGAGCCGCGCGCGTTCACGCTCACGCAGCGCGCCACGCGACGCGGTAACACCGCAGCCAGTTTCAATCTTGGCCTGATGCACGAATTTGGACGCGGTACCGTCGTGAACGCCGCCGAAGCTCGCACGCATTTCGGTGTTGCGTCACGTGCTGGTGATGTTGCCGCTGATCTTGGCCTCGCGCGGTTGCTGCTTGACGAAGTCGCCACCAATCGGAACGCAGATTCACAGCAACTGAAGCAAGCCGCATATCATCTGCAGACCGCTGTCGATGGCGGTAATGATGTCACGATCTCTGCTGCGTCCGCGCTACTCGGTAAGTTGTATTGGAGCGGTCGTGGTGTATCTCGTGACACTGCACACGCGCTGACACTGCTAGAGAGCGCCGCGCAGTTTGGCGATCAAGTGGCGATACATTTTCTCGCCGACGAAGTGTACGGCTCGCCAGCGAGTTCGGAGTATTCACCCGAGCACGCGGAGGCGTGGGCGCAGCAGCTGCGGAACTGATATTCAGATCGCACCGCCGTTGCGCCCAGTTGCCCGTTAGATCACGGCACAGTCACCGTGAATGACACATCGATATCCGTGTCAGCCGAACAGGAGGACGCCACGGCGGGCTTCACAGCTGCGTCGTAGTGACACAGCAGAACGCGAAGGGTCCGTGCACCTGCCGTCGTACCAGTGGGAGCCGCCACTGTGAAGGCCAACCCGAGCGGCTTGCCCGCCCCATCAATGTCCGTAGACGATGCAGTGACACCTGTCCCCGCAATCGAATAAAACACGCGATGCGCATTGGCTTCCGTGCGCACTTCATCCGTGATGTTTGCGATCGGTGTCACCGTACGATTCTCAAAACGCACGACGCCCGTCCATGACGTGCCTACTGGCAAGCTCAACGCCCCAACCTGCGCTGACGGTGCGTTCGGTCCGTTGCCATCTGCATCGTCGATGTACGACGTCAGCGCCGTACCGGTCGCCGACGTCAGCGTCAACGTGACTCGGCTAATGACTTCCGTCTCACCACCTGGCGCAACAACAGAGTCGCCATCGCACGATGCGAGCAACATGGTGAGCCCAGCGAGCGCGAAACCGGCTCGCACATTCTGAATACGTACGCGCATAAGATGACCTACTGAAAGTGTGAACAGAGGGACCAACCAACACCGCGTGGCGACCCTCGCGCCACACGTGGAAAACTCAAAGCGGCACCGACAGTCGCACGACGAAATCACGACCGGCATCATTCACGAACAGCCGATATCGACTCAGATAGTCACGATATCGCGTATTGAGGAGATTCGTCGTCGATAACGACACGTCAATCCGGCGACCCGCGAGCAATACGTTCGTCGAACCGAGATCCAGCGACACCAACGAATACCCAGCAGTCGGTAGCTGATACACTGTGCCAGCAGGCACACCGTCCTGCTCGCGAACCAACACGGTTCCAACGCCAACGTGCCAAGTACCAAGCTGCGGTCGCCTTCCAACGATGCGCATTTGCGCTGTCGCTCTATCAGCAGGCATATCAAAAAGTGGACCACCGTTTGTGCGATCGGTACCACGAACTGCATTCGCGGTGCCCTGCAAGCGCAACCACGGCAGTGGCGTAATCATTCCCGATAATTCGACGCCGTTCAGTCGCGCTAACGTCTGATTGTAGTTGTAGCCAGGGAACGCACCGCGAATTGTGAGCACCGGCTCGCGCGGCTGCAGATAGATAAACCCGTTGATACGATTGCTATATGCAGCAACTTCAACTGAGCCTGCAGTTCGCGTAAATCGCACCGTCCCTTCGACTGCCGCCGAACGCTCTGGGGCGAGATTCGCACGCCCCAATTCGTATTGCGCGGTGCCATGATGCACTCCCTGCGCATACCGCTCGTTCACTGTGGGTGGACGCCACGCGCGCGCACCACGCAGAGAGAATGACAGATCATCGGTGATGCGCAACTCACCACCGAGCGAACCTGAAAAACCATTCCATCGTCGCGTGCCTGCCTCACTACGAATCCCAGCGTCGTTGTACGGCAACGTGGTCTGCGAAAACAGATCCGTCCGCGCGCCAGCACTCAGCGTCACACGACCCAATGCATACGACTCCTGCGCGAACACCGCCGCTTGCGACATATCAAAACCGGGAATCAGAAACGCCTTACCGAGCGTCTGATTCCCCTGCACCATTGCACTAGTGCCGATTGTGCCAACAAAACCATGCTGCAATCCGTGATTCCAGCGCACATCAAGCGCATTCGTAAACAGCTTCAGATTAAACGCCGCGACGTCACGAAACCTCAACGGGCCGTGATTGTCGTACTCCCGTCGATGATTGGCCTGAAAGCCATACACCATTTCAAGTTCGCCAGCGCCGGGCAACAGAAGCGACGTGCGAACCCGCGCAGTCGTATGGTCCACACGTTGACTCGGCCGACCAATGCCGTACGTAAACGATGAGTCAACCGGCGACAATGTCAGCGAACGCTGCAAGTCATCAAAATTTCCAACGTGTGCTTGTCGCAGCACACCAAGTTCAGTTCCGAAACGACTCACCATCACATCGGCGCTTCCCCAACTGCGATGCACACCAACTGTTGCACTGCCATTCAATTCGCGAAAACCGGTGTTCGTCAAGAAATAATCCGGCGCCGTGCCATTGCCGGCAACCCGCGATGTAAAACGCAGTCGATATCCCACTGGGCCAAGCAATGGCAACTGCACACCACCGCCGTGCACGCCAAATGACACCGCAGCCTGTCGACTATTCGAGAAGCCATTCACAGCGGCGCTACCCAAAACATGACCGCCTTCTGGCACGGGATCATGCTCAACTCGTACAACGCCACCAATTGCATCAGGCCCGTACAACACCGTCGCAGCGCCGCGCACAACCGTCACGCGATCCGCATCAAAGCTGTCGATGTTCGGCGCGTGCTCCGTGCCCCACTGCTGATCTTCCTGACGCAGCCCGGCATTCATCACCAACACGCGTTGCGAATTCAGTCCGCGAATCACCGGCTTCGCGATGCTCGGGCCAAACTGGATCACCGACACACCCGGTAAAAACTTGATTGTTTCGCCGAGTGTCTGACCGCGAGTGGCTGCGAGTTCCGCTGCGTCGATAGTGCTGGTGGCTGCGACTCGGCTCAAGGGATCTGCGAGCGCATCTGACGTCACCACAACTGAGTCGAGCGAGATACTGGCGGAGCGCAGTGACAGACGAATTGTTGCGTCACCGCTCGTGACATCGATCACTCGTTCCATCGGTGCGAAACCGATCAGCCGAATACGCAGCGTGACCGCGGTAGCCGGTACTCTGCTGAACTCGAAATGACCCGATGCATCGGTGCGTGTTCGACGCGACACGAGGCCCACCAGCGACACCTCGGCTCCACGAAGAGCGCCACCAGATGCGGAATCCCGCAGTTCACCGTGGATGCGGCGAAACACATCGGCAGCTACGCTACCGCTCGCACGCTGTGCCTGCGCGACTCCGCTTGCGCAGAGTGCCGCGACCAGCAGAGGCAGCACATGCCATGTGCGTTGCGACGAACGGAGTGACGATATCACAGTGATGCTGAAAGGGCTGAAGACAGCGAAGCGACCGACCCCAGCGCCTCGCTGGCGGTACTGGCGTGCGACGGTCTCTTGCACATGATACACTAGTATCAATCGTCGTCATAGGTTCCAGCCCTCCAGCGACCTGCCGGAACAGGGTCTAGCTGGGTTCTCAGCCAGCCACTCGTCAGCGCGAAATGCCAGCGCCGCTCGGTCCGACCTCATCCTGCGCTCCCTCATCCGCCTCCTCAAACGACCACTCCGGAAACGGATCTGGCATCGTCGCCCACACCGACTCACCGCCAGCCATTTCCGCTGGCGTCAGCAAACACTCATCCAGCATCGCGGTCATCGCCGGTACGTCGAGTCGCTGCCCTATGATGGCCAGTTCCTGTCGGCGATCACCCACCTCGGGATGCCACATCGCCTCCAGCTCTTCACGCTGCGCCGTATCCAGATCCCACTCGCTTTGATCGACGGCCGCGAACCAAAATCCGGCCGGCTGCACCTCAAGCAACTGACCTGCCTGCGACCAACTCGCCATCACTTCCGCGCGCGTTGCAATCCAAAAAAATCCTTTCGCGCGCAATACACCAGGCAATCCCGCCTCGAATTGCGTCCACAACCGTTCAGGGTGAAAAGGCCGACGCGCGCGATATACGAAGCTCCCAATTCCATACTCTTCAGTTTCCGGGATATGCACGCCATTCAGTTCCTTCTGCCAACCCGGCGCTGCTTCCGCCTTCTCAAAGTCGAACCGATGTGTGCCCAGAATGCGCGCCGGTGCAACAACACCGCGCACACTCACAATTTGCTCCGCATCCGGATTCAGGTGGCGCAATACAGCTTGCAACTCACCCAACGACGTCTCGTTTATCCGATCTGTCTTGTTGATGATCAGCACATCTGCGAACTCCACCTGATCAATAAGCAGATCAGGAATAGTGCGCTCATCTTCATCGCTCAGCGCCAGTTGCCGCGCGCGCAGATCATCCAGTGAG
>JANNWU010000312.1:0-2077 GCA_031408755.1 Gemmatimonadaceae bacterium
TTGGACGCGAAACTCATCCGCGTTCCGCAGCCGCGGCGGTGTCACGTTGCGCTTGGACATGTTGACTGTCGGATCTGGCGATAATCCAGTCGAACAGTTGCTGCAAGCCGATCTGCGCGCACGCGGAATCGATTTGCGCATCGCCACGCGCGAAATGGGTGCGCTACTTAGCGCTGCGCGCGGTACCTCTGCCGAGCATTGCGCGGTGTACAGCGGTGTGCAGGGTGATCCGTCACGGAGTCAACTTGCAGCACTCTTCGATCCATCCGCGATTGGTGGCGCGCTCGACCTCGGCGCACCACGCCCTGCAAACCTCGGCGCTGCGTTTGCAGCGCTGCGCGCTGCTACAGACACCGCTGCGCGATCTGCATCGTGGCGCCGCGTGTTCACAATCTTGACCGATAGCGTTCCCGCCATAGCAGTCTTCCATTCGCGTGGCGTGCAAGGCGTGAACAAGCGGCTGCAGCATGTGACAATCGATCTACGGGGTGAGCTGTTCTCCGCCGCGCAGTGGACGCTTTCCGCCGCACCGCAGCCATGACGCTCTTCGTGCACAACAACGTGCTCAGTCTGCGCAAAACTCAGCTCCGAAGCCCACTCGCCTTCGGTGGCCTCGCGCGGTCGTTGCAGCGCGAGCTTCACGCCGCGCTGGAAATTCCGGTTCCGGACGGCAAGGCACGAATGACGCGCTATGGCGGTCGCTGTCCAACTTGCACAGTTCTGCTTTCGTTTGATCCGCGTCAACCACATGCGCACGCGTGCCCCAGTTGCGGTCGAGTTGTCCACGACGCCGTGCATCATCAATGGTGGCTGATGAACGCGCATCTGTGGACCGCTGAGCAATGCACACGGTCGGCGGCAATTGCGTACCTGCTTGACGATGCCGCAGCGGGCGAACGCGCTGATGACATTCTATCCACCTATGCCGCCCGGTACTTGCGCTGGCCGAATCGCGACAACGTTCTCGGCCCTACGCGACCATTTTTCAGCACATATCTCGAATCCATCTGGCTGCTGCATTTAGCAACAGCAGTCGATCTGCGAGCGCGCGGCAACATTGCGAACGGTGCAGCGTATGGGCGAATACTGAGCGAGCTCGTCGAACCCAGTGCAGTGCTCATTGCATCATTTCCGGAAGGCCGCAGCAATCGTGAAGTGTGGCACTGCGCCGCGCTGCTGGCTGCGGCAGGTGTGCTGAATGACACGGCGATGCGATCGCGCGCCGTGGTGTCGTTGATCACGCTGCTGCGTGATGGGTTGCACAGTGATGGAAGCTGGTATGAAGGTGAAAATTACCACCTCTTCGCACACCGCGGTTTGCTCACAGGTGTGACAATCGCGGAACACGCTGGTGTTGAGTTACCCGCTGAACTCGTGACACGATTTAATGCGGGATTTCTCGCACCGTTCCGCACGATGTTGCCCGATGGTACGTTCCCCGCTCGTCGCGACAGTCAATACGGTGTAACGCTGCGTCAGTATCGCACGGCAGATTGGGCGGAATGCGGACTCGCGCGAAACGACTCTCCCGAGCTTCGCGCCGCACTCGCGACGTTGTACGCAACGTGGCCAGAAGTTGGTGACACAGCACGTTGGTGTTCTACTGCCGACGCGGAGCGGAACGGTTCTAGCGTTCGCCTGACGCGTGCCGATTGTAGTTGGCGCGCGCTCTTGTTGGCGCGAATCGATATGCCGCCAATCGATGATGCAGTCGCGAAATCTGAACTGCTGGAAGGGCAGGGATTTGCCGTGTTCCGTCGCAAGTCAGGGAACTTGTGGGTGGGTCTCGACTACGGTGATCCTGGCGCCGGACATGGGCATCCCGATCGGCTCAATCTCGTGATCGCGACCCCAGATGCGCGCTGGCTCGACGATGTTGGTACCGGCAGCTACACGTCGCCCACGCTCGCATGGTATCGCAGTTCGGCGGCGCACAACGCACCCATGGTGAATGGTCACGATCAGGGTGCTGCTCGCGGTGCGTTACTCGCGTACGATGAACGCGATGGCATGGGTTGGGTGCAAGCGGTGTTTGTTGATCCGATCAGCGCCGTGCGATTTGTGCGCAGCGTTGTAA
>JANNWU010000313.1:0-10052 GCA_031408755.1 Gemmatimonadaceae bacterium
CGCTGCGCGGAGATTCAAATGGTGTTGATCTCGCGTTGCGTGATGTGGTGAGTGGACCAATTGGCTCGCTGCCGCCCGATGCAACCGCTGTAAACTTTGGTCGACTCGCGCGCGCTGAGACGACTGCGAGCCGCGAAGATCTCGCCGCAGCCCTAGTGACACTCGTTGGTCAAGTGATCGCAATCACCGCGATCAATGCCGCGCGCGCGGAGAAGATTGATCGTATTGTGGTGATTGGACATTTGGCGGATTTGCCCAGTTTTCGACGTGTCTTGGAGCTGGTTGGGACGTATTACGGCGTAGCGTTGCTACTGCCGCCGCACGCGGGGTTTGGAACGGCGGTTGGCGCGCTCATACATGCAAGCGCAGCATCATAGCGAGCGCAACAATCTACAAGATCAATACCTGCGTTGTCGCTGAGTCGAACGCTTCCGTCACGGGTCTCTTGTCACGCTGAATTTTGCGAGCAGATTTGAGGTGTTCTCGGCGGGCGCAGAAATGCGCGCGTCACTCATCTATTCGACGGAGATTTCAGTTGAAACATCGTTCTGCCCTCCCGGCCATGTTGTTTGTTGCAGCCGCACTCACGCTTGGCACTTCCGCGAGCGCACAGAAAGCAGGTGGCGGCCCGACATACGGCATACAAGCTGGCTCGTCTATTCCATTCGGCGATCTCGGTGATGCCGTCAGTATCGGTTTCCACGGTGGCGGATTTGTAGAAGCAAAGCCAGAGGGTTTCCCGTTCAAGCTCCGTGGCGACGCGCAGTTCGTTCGCTTTGGTGGTAAGGACAAGGGCGAGTCACTGAATGTGATTCAAGGCACCGGCAATGCCGTGTTTGACTTCCCAACATCTAGCGGAAAGAAGTCACCAGCGTTCGCAATGGCCGGAATCGGCTTTTATCGCTCAAGCAGCAAAGGCAGCGACAGCAGCACTGATTTTGGCTTTAACTTCGGCGGCGGCTTCAACTTCTCGCAGACCAGCGCCTACAAGCCGTTTGTTGACGGTCGTATTCACTTTGTTGACGATTCAGAGTACATCGGTATCACCGTCGGGTTCCGCTTCTAAGACCGTCCGAAGCCGGTTGTTCGATCGGGGCGTCGCGAGTTATCTCGCGGCGCCCCTTTTCTATGCACCACCCGATCAGACGCGGCGTGACTGGGGTCGGATGCCGAGCGTCCTCTAGCTGGCCAGTCCTGCGTGGCTGAATAGGCGCAAGACTTGCTTATGGTAGAGATCGCTACTCGGGCAGCCCGTGCTGCCCACTGAACCATCTGCCCTCAGGAGCGCAGTTTGCTGATTCGTAACGCGATTCCGACGCTGGTACTCGCGACCGTAGCCCTCGCCGCTGCCCCGTCGCTTCACGCACAGAAGAAGTCTTCTGTTCCGCGCACCGCTGCTTCGCCACAGACGCCGCGCGCCAACGAGCCGTCCGGAGCGACAGCGGCCGCAGAAATCGCGGCACGTTCAACAGCAGCGACGCCGGTTTCAGAAGTTCCGAGCGCAAAGCCAGCCGACCGCGATGAATCGAGCCCCGGCCAACGTGCTAAATTCGGATTTACGGGAGGAATAGCCGCGCCAATGAGCGACCTCGGTAACACCTTCGGCGTTGGCTTCAGCGCGGGTGCATTTGTTGAAGGGCGCCCGGCTGGCTTTCCGCTTGGTATGCGTAGCGACGTGCAGTACGGACAGTTTGGCGGCAAGGGCGTGATCAAGTCATTCAGCACGACACAGATCACCGGCGATGTCGTCTTCGATTTCCCGTCCGGCAAGCGCGGCATAAAATCGCCGTTCTTCGCGGTTGGTGGTCTTGGATTGTACCGCCAGAGCTTGGCTGGTGAAGAGCAAACGGACTTCGGACAGAATCTTGGCGCCGGATTCAACTTTCGTAACGGCCCAAAGAAACCGTTCATCGAGGGCCGCTTCCACTTCTTCAACGACGTGGAGTACTTCGCGCTGTCGGTTGGGTTTCGACTGTAGTGACAAGCGCGAAAGCTGACTGATCGCGCAGCACCTCCGGGCAGTCAGCGCTGCACCGATAGCAGCTCGGTGCCGCGCTGGCATCGTGCGCAGTTTTCTCGTTAGTTATCGGGCACGCGCAGCCGCACGCCGCCACAACGCAAACGCCGGCCAACCAAGCGCAAAAACGAGCGTGCCTTTGAGCGCGTTTGTCGGATTCGAAACAATCGATCCGAACACGACATACACCGCGGTAGCGATGAATACGATGGTCGTGTACGGATGGCCGATCGCGCGCACTGATTGGCGCGGTACTTCACCGCGTGACTCTCGGGCACGATAGACGAACAGCGTCGCCGCAGTGAGTCCGAAAAAGGTCCAGTCGGCGAAGACCACGTAATCGAGCAACTGTCCGTAGCTGCCAGAAAAAATCAACGCAATTGACCACACCGCTTGTCCCAAGAGCGCCGCAATTGGCGTGCGCGTACGTGGATGCAGCGTTGCCATCTGCTTGAAAAAAATGCCGTCGGCCGCCATCGTTTGGTACACACGCGGTGTGACCAGAATGACAAGATTCAGAAATCCGAAGGTGGAGATCGCGATGCCAGCGCCGATTATTGTGCGGCCGCGATCTCCGAGCAACACGCCGATGGTATCGGCGGCGGGAGCTCGACTGGCCGCCAGACCTTCTACGCCGAGCGCTCGCAGATACGCGATGTTCACGAGCAGGTATGCGACGATCACAATCACTACGCCGAAGACCAGTGCGCGCGGCAGGTCTGGCTCCGGGTTTTTGAGTTCGGCGGCGATGTAGTTCGTCTGCTGCCACCCACCAATCGCAAACAATACGGGCACCAGCGCTGCACCGAATGCGAGCGTCCACTGCCACGCACCGTTCGGCACTGTGAGCGTCGTCGTCACGGCTCGCGTTGCATCAGTGGCACTTGATGCCGGCGCGATAAATGCTGCAACAATCAGCAATCCGATTGCCGATAGTTTCAGAATGGTCGTCACATTTTGCGTGATAGCGCCCGGTGTGACACCCGCGATGTTCACTCCAGTCAGCAGCAGCACCGCACCGACAGCGAACGGAGTTGACCACGCGGCAGAGAGGTCTAGTAGCGCTGTCGTGTAGTTCGCGAAAGTCATTGCGACGGCAGCGATCGCGCCGGTGGACACCATTAGAAACAGTGACCAGCCATAGAGAAACGCGGGTAGCGGACCAAATGCGTCACGGAGATAGATGTAGCCGCCACCAGCCTTCGGCGCGCGGGCACCTAGCTCAGCGTAGATGAACGCTCCAATGATCGCGACAACAGCACCAAGGACCCAAGTCGCCAGCGTCGCGAACGTCGTACCGACACGTTGCGCGACAATCGCCGGGTTCAGGAAAATTCCGCTGCCAATGATGCCACCCACCACCATCATGGTCGCAGAAAAAACACCAAGCTGTTTCGCGTAGCCTACGTTGGAAGATGGCACGCGGCGTGATTAGAGGCGGCGGTGGCGAACGATGGCGAACAACGGTGCAATAATCTTTTACTGCTCAGCGATTCGGTACCCTTTGCCATCTTGCGTAACTTGCGACCACGCAGATGATGCATCGTGCTCGTAAATCATCAACCACGACTCGTCCACCGCTTCGCGCAAAAGTGCACGCTTACTCTCGAGCGTACGCAGTGGCTCAACATCGTAGCCCATGATCCACGCCAGCGGAACGTGATGAACCGTGGGGATAACATCGCCCAGAAAGATCGATTTCGTGCCTGCACTCTCGATCATGATACTCTGATGAAACGGCACGTGTCCCGGCGTGACTCGTGCCTGAATTCCGCGCGCAATCTCTACATCGCCGTCAATTAGCTGCAACTGCCCCGCCGCTTTCACTGGTTCGAAGTTGGGCAAAAAATAACTTGCTGCTGTGCGTTCGTTCGTGTGTGTCGCATAGTGGTACTCGCCAGCTTGTACTACGTACGTGGCATTCTTAAACGTCGGGACAACGCTACCGTCGAGTTCACGTCGTGTATTCCCGCCCGCGTGATCGAAGTGAAGATGCGTGTTCACCACAATTTTCACGTCGTCAGGCGAGAAGCCCGCCGCACGAATCCCAGTCTCGAGTGCGGTTTCATCTGCTTGTTGTTCTGGCACGTCTGCCCGCAATTCCATGCCGTAAATGTCGATAAACTTCTGATCTTCCTTGTTCCCCGCACCAGCGTCGATCAACATGAGACCATCGGGGTGTTCGATCAGTAAGCATCGCATACCCATTTGAATACGATTGCGATCATCCGCCTCAATTTTCCGCTGCCAGAGAACCTTGGGCACGACACCGAACATGGCACCGCCATCCAACCGCTGACCACCCGCTTGGATTGCGTGCACGCGCAAATCGCCAATCTGGCGAGTCTCGATTAGCGGAGTCGGGAACGTCATCTTGAGAAAGGAAACGAGGTGAGCAGGTAACGAGTTGACAAGGTAGAGGACTACAGCAGTGGAGAGGATGAACAGGAATTGGTAAAACGGTGATGTTGTAAAGTGTCAGGCACCGTCGTGCGCGTTGCGCACCGGGGTTGGTGCTGCGCTCTTCTTTCGCCGCTTCGCCACCGAACTACCGCCACGCTGGAAGGCATCAAGCGCGCCCCATGTTGTGATCCCGCGATCTGCGGCATCCTTGAGCAACGCAAGCAGAACCTTCGCGGTCGCAATCGCATCGCCCGCTGCACGATGCCTGACCTCTGCGGGAATGTCGACGGCGTAGTGTCGAGCAACCGAATCGAGATTTCGACGCGGAAGTTGCGGCAGAACTTTACGCGCCAACTTCACCGTGCACAGCGACGCTCCATCGATCTGCTGACCGGTGCCCCGGTACACCTCATGCGAGACAAAGCGCCAATCGAACGACACGTTGTGCGCGACAAAAATCTTTCCTTCCAGTCGCTCGACAACGTCATTCGCGATAGTTGCGAAGACCGGCTTATCGCGGACCATCGCTGACGAGATGCGCGTGATTTGCGTGATCATTGGCGGAATCGCGCACTCCGGATTCACGAGTGTTTCATACACATCGGCGATCTGACCATCGCGCACAGTGACGACTGCAATCTCAGTGATGCGATCGCCATGACTGGGACGTCCACCCGTCGTTTCGACATCGACCACCGCAAACCGGAGTGACGAAATTGGTAGCTCGAGTGCTTCGTCGCTCGACATGGCTGACGCGTGTGCGAGTCGAGCATGCAGCGTCGTCTCGACGGTGCGCGGTCGGGCAATGGGCGCTGCAATGAGACGCCAGCGCCCATCGGGCCCTTGCCTCACATCAGGGCGATGGCCGAGAATTGAGCGCGCCAATTGCTCTGCCAGCGCGTACCGAATTCCAATCGCTTGGCACACCTGCGCGACCAATTCCACTGACGACACAGGCCCCTTCGCGAGCAGCGTCACCGCATTGTCTGTGAGCGTTGATTCAGCCGGCTTGAGTCGCGCGCCGAGCGATGTGATTAGCGAATCAGAGTCCATCCCGCCTCAACGGCATCGTCATGCAACGCGGTCCACCGCCACCGCGCACTAACTCGCTGCCTTCGAATGTCAGAACGGCGCGATCGCCGTCCCCGATTCGCGCATCACCACCCAGGAAATCCATCGCAGGGATAATGCGAAAACCGGCTGTGTCGAGAGCGCGCAACGTCGCTTCGTTTCTCGAGTAACTCGCGATTACACCGGGGCGAAGTGCTACAAAGTTGCAGCCGCTAGCCCACTGCTCACGTTCCTGTAGAATGCGCCGCTCGCCGCCACAAAAGACGGGCGTCATTGGCAACCCGCATTCCTTCAACGCCGCGAAAACATTCGGTTGCTCTTTGACTTGATCACTCCCCTTCCGCCACAGCAGTACCGGCAACCGTTCGGTGCCCACGAAGTACGGTGGATATACAACGCACTGCTCACGATCTACCTGCGTGAACACCATGTCGAGATGAATCGCCGTGTTCTCGCCAGGCATGACAACAACGATGATGTTCGTGATTGCCGTGTCGGCGAAAAACAGCGACGCCAGATGATCGATTGCCGCAGGACTTGAGCGCTCGCTGAAGCCAATCATGATCGTATCGTCACTCACTGGATGCACGTCGCCACCTTCCAGTGTGTGATTAAAACGTCGTTCGCTTGCGCCGTCGTACAAAATACCGGCATTTGTGAGCACAGGATTGTAGCTGAACAGCACTTTCATGATCAGCTCTTCCACCCAGCGCACGCCGTATCGCATAGAACCAACCAGCACGTGCTGTCCAACAACCATCGCAGAATCACGCGTGAAAAACAAATTCGGTAGCGGCGGCAACGAGTAACTCGTTTCGTTCAGGTGGCGCGCCAGCGGACCGGGTGCTTCTTCGCGACCTTCCACCAGCATTCTCACCAACTCAACCGCATTCATCCGTTCGATATCTTTCGCAAGCGGCTGTGACGGCGTCACATCCATCACCTCGCGCAGCAGCAGCTCGCGAGCTTCCGGAATTGCCATCGTCTCGGTGAGCAAATCGCGCACGTGGTGCACGGTTGCGAAGCGTTCAAGAATGGCGACGAAGCGTCGGTGCTCACGCTGCGCGATCTCGACGTCGATGATGTCGTCGTAGAGGTAGTCTTCTCGATTGCTGGGCGTCACAGCCAGCAGTTCCGGACCCGGCGTGTGAACCAGGACAGAGCGCAGGGGACCAATCTCGGAGGTTATGGCTACGTGCATCCGCACAAGCTAGCCCGCGCGGACCCTTAGCGTCGACGGCAAGCGCGTTTCGTGGGGCTCTCCAGCGACCGGGCTGGCCTTCACGAGCGTTTCTTGTGAAATTCTTCACAAGCTCATGCCACGACCGAAACTTCCGCCGCCGGCGCCCGCTCCGGGAAAGCATATCGCCGAATCAACCGTCCGGCGGCTTTCGCTGTATCTACGGGTGTTAGAGCAGGCGGCCGCTCGTGGCCAGCAGACCATCTCCAGCGACCTTCTCGCCGATGACGGCGCGACAACCTCAGCCCAAGTCCGGAAGGATCTGAGCTTTTTTGGCTCATTTGGCAAACGCGGGCGCGGTTACGATGTTAGCGAACTCGTGAGCCAACTGAACGAGATTCTGGGTCTCGGGCGCGAATGGAAAGTGTACATCCTAGGCGCTGGGAAAATTGGCGCTGCCTTGGTGAGCTATCGCGGTTTCGCGCAGCGCGGATTCCGCGTGCTTGGTGTGTATGACAGCAATCCGCAGTTAGTAGGCCGAACGATTGATGGCGTTGGTGTGCGTAGTATGTCGCAACTCGAACACGATGCGGCGCGCGAGAGACCTGATATCGCGGTGATCACTGTGCCCGCGGAGTTCGCGCAAGCGGTTGCGGATCGAGTGGTCGCAGTGGGTATTCGTGCGATCATGAACTTTGCACCATCACCGCTTCATGTACCCGCGACGGTCGCGGTAAAGTCAGTGAATATGGCGCTCGAACTGGAAGGACTCGCGTACGCCATCGTGCACCGAGACGCTGGCGCTGCCTGACGTTAGACCGTCGGTGCGTCTGGTAGCGCGCGCAACAGTCGCGCGAATGCATCGGCAGACAATGTTTCAGGACGCGCCTCCGGATCAATGTCCGCAGCAAGCAGAGCCACATCGGCAGCCTCGGCGCTTAGACCGCGGACCGTACGCACCACGCGGCGCAGCTGCTTCCGTCGCAATCCAAAACTCGCGATCACAAGCTTTCTGAAGGCCGGCTCCTCATCCATTCTGATGACTGGATCGGTGCGCGGAATCAGATGCAGAATTGTTGAATCAACCGACGGTGGTGGATTGAATGCAGTTGGCTTCACCATGCCTCGATGCGTGACCGTCGCGAGTGCCTGCAAGTTTACGGACAGCGCACCGTACTCTTTGGATCCGGGCGACGCGACCGCTCGATCTGCCACCTCACGTTGCACAAGAAACACCGCTCGTGACGGACGTGGGCGCGTCATTGCGTGAAAGATGATTGGCGTTGTGATGTAGTACGGTACGTTGCCCGCAAGGAGATATGGACCACCGGCAAGCTCGCCCAACGACAGGTCTAACACATCCGACTCCACCACCATCACGTGCGACTGCGTTGCGTAACGTGCACGGAGAATTGGTACGAGCAGCTTGTCGATCTCGATCGTGATGAGTCTGCCGGCGCGGGCAGCCAATCGATCGGTCAACGCACCGCGGCCTGGTCCGATCTCAATTACCGTATCAGTGTTGGTGATCGAGAGAGTGTCAGCGATTTTATCCAGCGTGCGCACGTCGGTGAGAAAGTGCTGGCCGAGTCGCTTGCGTGGCGGCGGTAAGCGATCAGATCGCGAGTCGTTCATGCCGTTGCGCTCTGCAATGCTGCAATCGCCGCTGCATGGACGATGTCTGCCGCCGTGGCGCCGCGCGAGAGATCCAGCGACGGCTTTTTCAACCCTTGCACGATTGGGCCAATGGCAGTGGCGCCGCTCAAATATTGCACCAGTTTGTAGGCGATGTTGCCGGCATCGAGGGATGGAAAAATTAAAATGTTTGCCCGCCCTGCGACCGCACTGCCAGGCGCCTTTCGCGCACCGACAATCGCGTTCAATGCTGCGTCGCCCTGCAGCTCACCATCGACCCAGAGATCGGGTCGACGCGCCCTCGTCAGCGCGACTGCTTGTCGAACGCGTAACACCGACGCCGACTCCGCACTACCGCGCGTGCTGTAGCTGAGAAACGCAATCATTGGCTCGTCACCAACAATGCGTTTCCGGTCTGTTGCAGCAGCGATCGCAATATCGGAGAGCTGCTCGACCGTTGGCTCAGGAATGACACCGCAATCGCTAAAGGTCAGCACTTCGTGCGGCCACTTGGTCGCGTCCGGCGCAACGAGATAGAACGCGCCCGACACGCTACGACTACCGCCCTCAGCACCGATCAAACGCAGCGCCCAGCGCAGCACATCGGCGGTGGTGTGCACCGCGCCAGCTACGCACGCGTCTGCATCACCCAACGCGACCAATGCGTTCGCGAACGCCAACGGGTGCGTGGCGTGCGTGCGCGCTTCGTCTTCATTGTGTGCGCGAGATTTCGCCCACGCAGCGAGGCATTGTTCAACGTCTGGAAGTCGCGGGCTCTCGTCGGGTACAATGGCGATGCCACCCATTGCGCGAACGGCGGGAACGTGCGTGACGTCTGGGACGATCACCAGCGGCATCGCAATTCGTTTCGCAACGATTTCACCAATCGCCGTCAACGTGCGTTCGTCGGTGCCTTCGGCAAATACGATGCGAGGGCACCGTTCTGCGGCGCGACGATGCAGCGAGGTGAGGAAATCCATTACCGCGACGCGTCGCGAAACTTGGCGTGCAGCGCGGTCTCGACGCTTGGGTGTGTCAGGTCACTCACGTCACCGCCAAAACGCGCCACTTCACGCACCATGGAGCTGGAGATGTACGTGGTGTCGAGCGATGGCACCATAAACACCGTTTCAAGATCAGCAGCCAAATGTCGATTCATCAGCGCCATTTGAAATTCGTATTCGAAGTCACTGACTGCGCGGAGTCCGCGAATGAGCATTGAGGCACCAACTTGATGCGCCAGTTCAACGAGTAGACCATCGAACTCTCTGACCTCGATACGCGGCTCGTCGCTTACTGCACCGGCAATAAACCCGACGCGCTCAACTGCGGTGAACAGTGACGACTTCTTTGGGTTCGTTGCGACGGCGACTACGAGCGTGTCGACGAAGTGCAGGCTGCGGCGCATCAAGTCGAGATGGCCGCGCGTGACGGGGTCAAAGCTGCCGGCGTACAACGCGATGCGACTCATGGCGAAATGGACTGGGATCCGGGGAAACTCAGGTCGTTCATTGATCGATCAGCGTCGGAAGAAGCTAATGGCGGTGATTCCGTATTTACGCCGCTCGCCGCCATCGCCCAGATCCACGGCTGCAGGATGCTCGACGCTCAGCACCGTTGCAAACGGCCTGCTGCGCCACACATCGCAGAGCGTCATCGCAACGCTCGTCGCGTACGGCGGATCCGCAAAACCGAGCGAGAACGTGTCAGCACCGAGATCGGCAACGTAGCGCTCCGCTTCGGCCT
>JANNWU010000314.1:0-21704 GCA_031408755.1 Gemmatimonadaceae bacterium
TGCAATCAGCGCACCGCCAACGAGGCGATAGTGTTTGCTTGCCGTCGCATCATCGCTTTTCAGTGACCACTCTGCTAGCACGAGCGTGCCAAGTACGATCCCAGCGGCAGCGATAAGCTGAAAGAAACCTTCGCGCGCGTAATTCGCTGCCGACAGTCCGGCGGTGGTTCGCAGAAACTCCGCGCCACCGAATAACACCGTCGCTTGGGTGGCAAAAAATACCACCAACAACGCGAGTAATCCGTATAATCCGACTGCCACACTCACAAATGGCAGCCCAGGCGTTGGCACGCCAGGAATCGACGCGCCAACCGCATCGCCAACTGCGGCGCGCATCCATCCCGCTGCGATCCACGTGAGTCCTAAGATAACGATCGCGTGACGAAACCCGTCGGCCACAATGGTGGACACAAACCGATTGAGCAGTCCGCTGAACGTCGCATCTGATGACGCCAAGAGCGCACCAACAATCAGCAATGGCGGCACCGCGAGTACACCACCAAGCGCAAGCGCACGCACATTTAGTGAACCACTCGCCCCGCCGGAACGCTCCGCATTCACACCGCCGATCACCGCACCAGCGCCAATCGCCGTATTCACCAGCGCGAGCACGCCAACACGAATGGACTCAACGACTGTCAAGTCGCGCAGGCGCTAGCCGCTGCCGTGCCAGATGATGAGCGCACCCATGCACAGCACAGAGAGCAGGTCGAGAGTCAACAACAACTCCGAATCGCGCCACACCACGCCGAACGACGCCAACGTCATGCCCATCAGCAGTGTCATACGCTCACTGCCGATTTCTTCACCGTGTACAACCACCGTCGTCACCAACGCGACGATCCAGAGCGCCAAGCCCAGTCGCCATTCGTCGCCGCGGAGCAACATGTCACCAAGCACACCAACTAGCACTGCACCACTCATCAGTCGCCACGCTGGTGGTCGCATCACGCGCTCCGACGATGTGCAACGCCGCCGAAGCGCCGATCACGTGCCGCGAAATCTGTGAGTGCGGCATCGAGTGTCGCGTCGGTGATGTCAGGCCACAGCACGTCCAGGAAAAGCAGTTCAGCGTACGCGCATTCCCAGAGCAGAAAATCGGAGAGTCGGCGCTCGCCTCCTGTACGAATCAGCAGATCAACTGGCGGCAGCAATGCAAAGTTCTCCTCGGTATTGCGAGCACTCGGCGGTACGCTGTGCGCGCGCTGCATCGCCTCGCGACTGGAGTAATCAATCGCAACGCGCAGCTGCATCCCGCGACAGTGCGCCGTCGCTGCTTCCGCGTCACGAATTGCACTGCGCAGTGCGAGCGGTAGTCGCGTGCGCGTCCCAATCACGGTGAGGCGAATTCCTACGCGCGACAGCGTCGCCGCTTGGGTGCGAAAGTGTTTCGTGAATAGTGCCAGCAGTGTATTCACCTCGACGGTCGGTCGAGTCCAGTTATCGCTGGAGAAAGCGTAGAGCGTGAGCTGCTGTACACCCACCTTGGCGCAATGAGCGACCACAGCTTTCGTCGCACGCGCGCCCGCCAAGTGTCCCAGTGAACGCGGCTGTCCGCGTCGCTCCGCCCACCGACCGTTGCCGTCCATGATGATCGCAACATGCGCCGGAAGATCTGAAGTACTTTGTCTCATAAAGTGACGTCTCCAAAGAAAGGCACCCGAGGGTGCCGCTGATGACCTGCTGCCAATCGAACGTCGCCGACTCGCCGAGTTTTCACGGTACTTACGCGCCCTCTCCTACTCTGCGAATTAACGCTTCCATGTGTGACAGATACTTTTCCAATGCTCGGCGACCCGCTGCCGCCAATCGATACTCGGTGCGCGGAATACGGCCGTCGTAGCCCTTCTTGCAGGTGACGTAACGCGCATCTTCGAGCTTGCGCGCGTGCACGGAAAGATTGCCGTCCGTGGTCTCAAGCAACGACTTGAGCTCATTGAACGTGAGCATCTCATTTACCGCCAGTGCGCTGACAATCGCCAGCCGAATGCGTTCATGAATGAGGCGATCAAGTGACAGTGGTGACATTTCGTCACCTGCGACCGCATCGAGAGTGACCGGTGTCGCCGCTGCGACAGTTGATCGCTTGACCGCGGCAGATGATGCGCGTTTAGCCACCGTGCCTCCGCGCAATCCAAAACCCGAATGCGATTTGCCACACGCCAAAACCCAGTCCGAGCATCAGATCGAGGCCAAATTTCGGAACAAACAGCAGATCGAACACACCAAGTGCCATCAACCCAGCACCCATCAGCGGCACCGCGCGCACGGAGAATGCGCCTGCGGTTGTGACGCTCACACCGTACATCAACAGCCAGATACCCGGAAGCATGCGAGGCAGTTCGCCGTACTGCGTCCAGAGTGTGTTGGTATCAATGAACGCAAACGTGAGCACGGCGCCCGCGACCATTCCAGGCCAGAATCCAAAGAGAAACTTACGGGCCGGAACGCTGAGCACCGGTGCGCCACTTACATGCACGCGCTTGCGGAGCTTACGCCACATCGTCACGCCGCCGATGAGGGCGGCCAGGCACGCCTCCGCCAACCACACGTTCAGCCACTCGCCAGGATTGGAAGATGCTCTCGGCGCCAGCAGCGACGCCCCAATTGCCGTCAGGCCGATCGCGACGAGTCCCCAGCCTGGCACATCCGTAAACGACGACGCCCCTTCCATCGTACGACGAATGAAGGAGAGGTCTTGGATCGCGCGGTCGTGGAGCGTCGGTGGTTCTGTCAATTCGCGTCGTTGCGGGGTGGACATGGTGAGATATGTACCGCTCCGAATTCACGCTGTCAAGTACTTTGTATCGTAAAGTGAAATCCGAACCGTACAGCCCCCACGTTTACAAACGCGCTAGACTACTGTCGTCAGGGTCGCCGCGGCGTGAACCACGGTTGCTGCGGTGTACTCTTATCACATAACGGGGCACTTCTCGATGTGTACGCGTTCCCAACGATCATGAAGACGCTGCTGGCTGGTACACTTTGCATGCTCACTGCATGCGCTGCTTCACGAACGCGCGATCCTCAGGTCATGGCAGGCACATCACGGGTCGCGTTGACTGGCGTTACCGGTGCATGGCTCGTCGATCCAGCAGATGTTGATGCGCTGGTTGCCGACGGGACACGATGGAGCGGAACCACCGACACGAGCAGTCTCGCACAGATCAGCGAAAAGCTATTTGGCGTATCAAATGCATCGTTTATCCGAAACGGCGTGGCGACGGGTGCGTTCCCCATTGCCGTAGCGACCACCGTTACGCAGTTCGGCGACGGAACATTACGTGTACAGTTTGCGCTGCGGGGTGGAGCATCCGATCAGAACGCCGGTATAGTGTTTGGATTACAACCAACGGGCGAGTATCACTATCTGCGCTACAATACAAAGGACGGCGACTTAGCGCTCTGGAAATTTTCAGATGGCGCGCGAAGTATTATTGCGCACGGCACCGCGCATGCGCAGCTCGCGCTCAACACCTGGCACACGTTGGAGGTTTCGGTGCGCGGCCGCACGGTTAACGCGCGTATTGCGACTGACAGCACGCTGCGATTTTCTCATTCGCTCACCTCGTCAGTGACTGGACGCGTTGGCGTGTGGGTCAAACGCGACGCAGTGACAGCCTTTCGACTTTTTGAGGCTTTTCCGGACCAGACGCCCTAAGCCTTCTGCGCAACTGGGACGTATCAGTGGCGTGGTCACCGCGGTGTGCCTGATCGGCGCCGTGCAGTTCTCTGAACAGCTGTACGCCATGACAGAGCAGCTTCCCGATCCCGAATCGACAGTCGTACCGGGCCTCACGAATCTGCGTTCAAGCGACGTGGGGGCACCAACCCGTCTCGACATTCCGTTTGCGGGAGGACAGTGGCAACCCTTGGGCCCACTCAATTGCGCATTCGATCCGCACCTTCAGAGCGAAAACTGCGTGTCAAAAAGGCCGACAGACACCACGTTTGCCGCGTTGACAGCGGAATACCGCGCACAAAATGGCGCGGTCCAGCAGCACTTTGACTCCGACAGCACAGTCAGCACCCGCGAACATCGCGCTTTTGTAAGCAGCGGTATGAGTGCGCCTGGTCACGACACAAATGTCAACATGCGCAGCACGCTACACACGTCATACGGTGAGTCTGCGGAAACCGTCGTACTCAGCGGCGCGGACACAACATTTAAAACCGTGCGTCGTGCAAACGGGCTCAATCGCCTCCGGCAAGTGGTGCAGTACAGCAATATTGTCTTACCGCGCCATCCCTCCGATCTCGCGCGCGCGTATCCGCTCAGCGGTGTTCTGTACGCGGTTAAACTGCATGATTGGGTGGGCGCCTCAACCACTCGCAAGATGCACACAACGGCGATTGTCTACTTTGATGGCACGCGCACTCCGGAAGCCTATCTCGACGGCAAGCGTCACACCCTGGACTTGCGCACTGGTCTCGCGACACCCGTGCTGGGCGATCACTAGCGACGCTACTGCAGAATACCGATCGTCACGAGATCATTCACATTCGTGTTGCTGCTTATCACTTTCAACACCACAAACGGGAACGAGGCAGGGTTGGTGTAGTTGATCGTCGCGATTCCGCCGTTGGACGTTGCAACGGCGCGCTGGAGCAACGCATTTGTCGAGAAATTCCGCAGCTCAAGAATGACAGGGAACCCTGCGGCTGTTCCGGTAATGCGTAGTAACTGCCCTGCCGCGAGCGCTGGAAGCAATCGCACATCGCGCGTCGTACAACTGGGTGTCAGGGCTGTCTGGAAATTCACACCGGTTGTTGCCTCGGTCACAACGCACGTGAGTCTCGGATCGGGATTGAGCGTTGTCGTAACGGTGAATGTCCCAGGCGCGGTGGTTGGCCCAGCAACCAGAAAGCCGAACGTGCCAGCACGCACAACTACCAATCCAGTCACCGCGGTATCGGCCGTTGGAATTCCGTAAAAACCGCTGCTAATGTTCAGCGGAACGAGCGTAGACGGCACCGTCGGCACCAAACGCACTGAGTAAAACGCCTGCGTCGTTCCGGTAACGGAATACTGATTCAATACACGGAATCCAAACGTATTCTGACACGTTGACGCATCCACTCGGCCGGTGAATGTTGTCCCGAGCTGCACCGGGCGCACGAAACTACACGCATTTACGATCAGCACACGCACCGTATCGCGCAACGAGTCAGCGGCAAGCGCGGTCGGCGTACTCGCTTCAACGGTCGCGACACCAGTACCAATTGCAGTCACCACACCAGCCGTTGTGACGCTCGCCAACGCAGGCGTGAGTGAGCGCCAAATCACCGCAGCAGCAGGCAGCAAAGCTCCGTTCTGATCCCTCACCGTTGCCGACAACGCTCGGGCGCCGAGCGGAGACAGCGTGTCAACATCAGGCTTGGCATCAATCGTCGTGGCAAGCTTTGGGCGAACCGTGACAATGACTGTCGTACTCGCCCTATTACCGAATGACGTCGCGGTGAGTGTCACTGTGCCACCCGCCACACCAGTCACTGAGCCATTCGCATCTACCGTTGCAATCAGTGCGTCACCTGAAGTCCAGCGTACCGTGCGATCATCGTCGGCGCATCCACCTGAGAGTCCGGCAGACACCTGCCCCTGCGCGCCAACATCAATCGCCAACGTCGCGGGCGACGGCGTTAACACACGCAGCGGTTCGACAATACCGCCGCAGGCATTTGAGTCTCCGCCGCCCGAGCATGCCGCGAGCGCCAAGCTGATCACAAGCAAAGCTCGGAGCGATACGTTCAGCGCGCCGCGCTTTGTCCGCGCAGTCTGTACACCATGATCACGCATACTCACTTTGGATACCCAAAACTGACACCAATTTTCGCGGTGTAAGTCGTAAATGGTTTAAATGTCACAACACCAATTGTCCCAAACTGTTGCCGAATGAGTTGCGCACCGGCATCCAAATTCATTCGACTCGACAGCCGTAGCGCGACTCCGCCGCCCGCACCATATCCGCTACCCGACGTGCTCCCACCTTCCGCAAACTGAAACACACCCTGCATACGTTGCAAGGCGAGGCGCGCCGAGAGATACGGAAATACTGTTGCAGAACCTGTTGGCGGTACCCAACGCGGTTCAAGAAACACACCTGCGATTTTCAGTTTATCGTTCACTTTTGAGTGCACCGAATACTGGCCACCCACACCAAGCGACAGTGCGCCAAATTTCTCACTCGCGTACACCCGGCTGAAACGCTGTTGAAGCTCTGCACCCGCTCCAGCAACGTTGGATTTTCCTGCGTTGATAGTGGTGAAAAAGGCAGAGAGCTGCACGGCAAATGGTTGCGCCGACTGCGCGTTTGCCGTACACGCCAGCGCAGTGCCAAAGAGCGTCATCACAGCGCAGCGAACGAGAGTTTCGCGCGCGCAAAATCGAGGAGTTGAATCGTTCACGTGCCTTGGTCGACGTATGTTCATGTGCCAGCCGTGATAACTGCTCACGGCCGTTGCATAGTGCCAATTGTGACGTCTGCAGTGCTGACAACCCCGCCGCGCTTCGCGACGTCCATCGTCACCGGCACAAGCCGCGTCACCGGTCGACCGCCGCCGTCAAACTTCGTCGCGCGAATCACAAACGCCACGCGAACATCGTTCAGCGCATCCGTCATACGAGCAGGATTGTTTACCAACGTCACGCGATGGTTGGCACCGTCAGCGAAAAAGGCACGCATCTCGACCGCGCCAATCCCGCCATTTCTGACAGAGCTCACCACCTTTTCCGCAGCGCTCCGAATCTCCGTTGCATCCGGAGCATTGTCGACACGATCGCCGCGCACGAGCTCCGAAGAGATGGACGCCGGTTCTGGTACCACCGGCGCAACAGACGACGTGGTCGCACGATTCATTGCTGCGCTACTGCCTTGCGTTGCTTGCGCGACGACCGGTGCCGCAATCGCAATGTCGGACGCACCACTGCTACGCACGATCAGGAGCACTGTCGACGCACCTGCCTGCCCCGCATCAGCCACTATCCGCACGCGCCCGGGTGCACGCGCGAGCACCATCCCACTGCGACTATCAACCGTCGCAATACTCACATCGCTGGTTGTATAGCGAACTTGAATCGGCAGCACGCGCCCACTCGACACGTCCAGCACGCTTCCCCGAAGCCGCAGTGACTCGCCAGCGCGCATTCCGTTCGACACGAGCGGTGTCATTTGCAACACTGGAATCGCCGCTGCAATCACGGGCGTAATTGGAGCCGCAGCTGGTTTGCTCTGCGGTGCAGCAGGGACGACAGGTGCGCGTGGCGGTACAATGGCGACGGCAGGTGCGCGTGGCGTTGCAATCGTGACCACCGGTGCGCGTGGCGCTATGACGGCGACGGCAGGTGCGCGTGGCGGCGCAATCGTGACCACGGGTGCGCGTGGCGCTATGACGGCGACGGCAGGTGCGCGTGGCGGTGCAATCGCGACAGCCGCTGCGACAGCCTTGGGCGCCGCCAATTCAGAGGACGCCGGTCGTCCTTCCGCTGTCGGCGATGCAGAGTCTTCGCTAGCGATTGACTGCTCATCGCCAGTGAAGGCATTGATCAGTGCGCTTGCAGAAAACGGCGCGTCGACCGAAAAGATGTAGAAAACGGCAATCAGCGCCGCGCATCCGGCGAGCGACGCGCCCGCAATACGCGTTGGCGAAATCGTCGTCGGCACAACTTCGTCACTCAGGGCCGGATTGCCAGGCAAGATCAACGGCGTTCGGTTCGGCTGCCGCCAAAGGCTTCCCTCGGCGCCACACTCCGTGCACTCGAGATCATCGTCGCCGAGGATCACGTTGCAAGTGGGGCAATTGGCGGTGCGAGTTGCAGTCATGCCGAATGGGAAGCTGGCCAGTTGCAGCGTCGACGTACGCGATCTCGCGACCTGCGTCGGCCACTTCGCAATTTACCATCGGTTACGCCGAAATCGAGACGATTACGCTTGGGCTCGGCACAATATTCATCAGCGTGCAAAGTCGAGATCGGCAGACATTGGAAGATTGATCCCGACTTTACAGCGTCAAGTAGCTCCACTCTTTCGTAAACGGGATACTGCTCAACAACACGCCTCGATCTGCCTTCACTAACAACCGATCGCTGGGATTAATCCCGATTCCACGCTGCGCGTCGTACAACCCCGGTTCCACAGAAAAGGTCATCCCCTCACGCACGACCGTGTCATCTCCGAGCGCCAAGAACGGTGGCTGATGTCCCTCAAAGTTTGTCCCTTGTCCGTGACCCGGCCGATGATAAATAAAGTCTTGCATCCCGGCCTTTATCTGATGCGCATGCACCTTCTGCGCAATCTCTGAGCACACGGCGCCAGGCTTGGTTTCTTCAACCATTATCTGCACAGTTTCGGCCACTACCTGCCACATTTTATCGTGTGCCTGCGTGCTCGGTGTGATGATGTAATTGCGATACCCTTCTCCACCAAATCCGCCGAGCAGAATATCGCAGTTGACGTACACCGGCTGCCCGCGCTGCAATCGTGTGTGAAAGAATTGATTGGGGTGCGGGTATGCTGTCGCGACGCCTGCGCGCACGTAGTTTCCCGTCACTTCAATTCCAACGGCGCTATGCGGTTTTCCATCGAGCTTGACATCACGCATCATCAGGTTGATGCCGTAGCTTGAAAGAGCTTGGCCAACTTCGTAGTCGGTGGCGTTAGTGCCATGTTCCAGGATGTAGTCCCGCGCGAACGCATGCACTTTGTCAAAGTACCGATACGCGCGCTGTATCAGTGCGATCTCGTCTGGCGTGCGGATCATCCGCATTCCCATGCAGATATCGCTGACGTCGACGTTGCGCGCAGTTGGAAGGACACGCGCGAACGTCTGCAGACTGCTTGGCGTCAACTCACGATCCAGTCCGATGGTTTTCCCATTCAGCCCACGTGGTGCGCTCCCCGCTCCCACGAAAGCAGCCAGAGAAGTAGACCAAGTTTGGATCGCTCTGCAGCAGCACGGCGTCTACGCCACGAGCTTTGGCCTGCGCGCGGAGTCGTTGACAGGTTGCCTTGTACCACGACAGTGGCAGCCGATCTACACCAATTGGGGCCGGCGTCGGATGGTGCGGATTTGGCACAAGCAACTTCTCCGAACCCTCCGCGAGCGAGCTTTGAGGAAGCGCAGCAAGATCAGCAGACGCGGCGGCCGAAGCGGCGAGCGACAGGCCCATGGTGCGGACAAAATCGCGGCGTGTGGACATGTGGGGAGCCAGGCGAGAGTTGGTGTGGCTGCGTTTTAGTTCACGGTCATCTTACGCGGGCGCGCGGCACGATGTTCGCGGCAGCACCGCGTGCTGTAAGTTTCATAAAGAGGCAGCATCGCCGAGCGAACGCTCCGATGCATCGGAAGCTGGCGCCGCAATTCGCGAGGACTGCTTTGAGCTACATCCTGTCATGAAAATCGTTATCCCTGGCGGTAGTGGCCAAGTCGGCACAATTTTGGCGCGTTCATTCCACGCGCGTGGCGACGAGGTTGTCGTCCTGAGCCGCACACCCACTGAGGCACCGTGGCGAGTCATTCCGTGGGATGCCACGTCACGCGGCGGTGCGTGGGAATCAGAGCTGAACGGCGCCGATGTTGTCATCAATCTGATTGGCCGGAGCGTAAACTGCCGCTACACGACGGCGAATCGCACCGCAATCAAGCAGTCGCGCGTTATCTCGACTGAACTGCTCGCAGCAGCGATGGCCGATTGCCCAATACCGCCGCGCATTTGGCTCAATTCGAGCACGGCGACGATCTACGCGCATCGCTACGACGCGCCGAATGATGAAGCGACGGGCATCATCGGGGGCAATGAGCCTGCCCTGCCCGACACGTGGCGTTTCAGCATTGATGTTGCCACCTCGTGGGAACGTGCGGCAGAGAGCGTACCGTTACCAAAGACGCGACTCGTCATGCTGCGCTCTGCGATAATCATGAGCCCAGACACTGACGGCGTGTTCGACACGTTACTCGGCTTGGTGAAGTATGGCCTCGGTGGCACGTCGGGGAATGGTCGGCAGTATGTCTCGTGGATTCACGATGCAGATTTCTTGCGCGCAATCGACTGGATTCTTGCGCACGAGAATCTTCAGGGTCCGATCAATCTTGCGTCGCCAAATCCGTTGCCCAATGCTGAGTTCATGCGCGACATCCGGCGCGCATGGGGCATGCCAATTGGCCTGCCTGCAATGGCGTGGATGCTCGAAATTGGTGCAGTTTTCCTACAGACCGAAACGGAGTTGATTCTGAAGAGCCGACGCGTAGTGCCAGGCACGCTGTTGCGCGATGGATTTAAGTTCGCGCAGCCATATTGGGCAGATGCAGTGCGCGATCTCTGCGCACGATCGCGCACGATGAGCGAACTCTAGCCAATCTTCTTCCCAATAACCGCGAAGTCCTCTCCACCTAATCCGCGCGCGATGGCATCATCCATTGTTGCCGCGAGTGCTGACAGCATCGGCGTCTCCGCCCCGGACGCCGTCTCAATCATCAGTCGCATGTCTTTGCGTGCCACGTCGAGCGTAAAGTTCTGTTCGAACGTACCGCTGACCATCATGCCACCGCGCATGCCAAGTGAACCGTTCAAGTTCACTTTCGAGAGCATGCTAATCACTCCGGTACGCTCGACGCCCGTCGCATCCGCGAGGCGCATCACATCGGCTAGCACACCAACGACGCTGAGTACCGCCGCATTCCCAAACAACTTGTACACCGCTGCCAAATCTGCGCGCTCGCCAACGTGCCACACGTCGGTCGTCATTTCGGAGAGATGCCCGCGCACCAATTCAACCAGTGCCGTAGGTCCGGCGATCAGCATCATACCCTGCGCCGTGCGCGCTGCACCGGGTCCCATCATCACCGGCGCATGCAAATAGCGAATTCCCATCGCAGCGAGAGACGCCGCGCGCGATGCCGTGCGTGCCGGTTGCGTGGTGGTATGATCCAGAATGATCGCATCCGGAAGTAACGCGTGCCGGAACGAATCAATCGTCGCGTCAACACTATCGTCATCGAGGAGTACCAGGTGGATTCGCGACGAACCTGCAACAGCGTCGGCAGCAGAGGCAGCGGCGGTAGCGCCAAGGGCTACGAGCGGATCGCACTTCGCCAGCGTTCGGTTCCACACGGCGACCTCGTGCCCGCCGCGTTGCAGCAAGCCTTCGGCGAAACCTGCGCCTAGCAATCCCACTCCCAAGACAGCGATTCGTGCCATGATCCTCACCGGATAGTGTATGAAACAAAATAGTACACCACAGCACCGGCGCTAAAGTCGCGGCCGATTGTCGATCACGCGCCGAGCTTTGCCCGCACTTCGTTCCACGCCACCGGGCTCAACGATCGTGACCTTCGCCGTAGAGCCGAGAAGTTCCTTGATCAATCGCGACAGCTGCGCTTGTGATTCTTCACGCAGTGATTGTGTCGCCGCATCGCGCGCCGACTCGACCACAACTTCCATCTCATCCAGCCGCTGCTCGCGCGTGAGTACCACTTGATAGTGCGGGGCCAACGTTTTGACTCGCAAGATCAGTTCTTCGATCTGTGTTGGAAACACGTTCACCCCACGCACGATCATCATGTCGTCTGATCGTCCGGTAACCTTTTCCATTCGCCGCATGGTACGCGCTGTGCCAGGCAGTAGGCGTGTTAAATCGCGTGTGCGATAGCGAATGATCGGCATCGCTTCCTTTGTGAGCGACGTGAAGACCAACTCGCCGAGCTCACCTTCGGGAAGCACCGCTCCCGTAACCGGATCAATGATTTCTGGATAGAAGTGATCTTCCCACACGTGCAAACCATCCTTCGACTCTACGCACTCGCTCGCAACGCCGGGACCCATCACTTCTGAGAGACCGTAGATATCGACCGCATGCATATCGAATGCGAGTTCTATTTCATCGCGCATGCCGTTCGTCCACGGCTCAGCCCCAAAGATTCCCACCTGCAACGACGATGCGCGCGGATCGATGCCTTGGCGAAGAAACTCGTCGAGAATCGCGAGCATGTAGCTCGGTGTCACCGTGATGATATCCGGTTTGAAATCCTGAATGAGTTGTACCTGACGCTCAGTCATCCCGCCGGAAACTGGCACCACTGACACGCCCATTCGCTCGGCTCCAGCGTGCAAGCCAAGGCCACCGGTGAACAATCCGTAGCCGTACGCGTTGTGCAGCATCATTCCGCGCTTCGCTCCGGCGGCACGCATAGAACGCGCAACGACGTCTGCCCACGTCTCAATGTCTCGCGTTGTGTAACCCACGACAGTCGCTTTCCCCGTCGTACCCGACGACGCATGCACACGCGCTAACTCTTCGCGCGGAACGGCGAACATGCCGAATGGATAGTTCGCGCGCAGATCAGCTTTCGTCGTGAACGGAAATCTCGCGAGGTCATTTAGCGACGTGATCTCAGATGGCGAAACGCCCGCTTGATCGAATGCGTCGCGGTAGTGCGGCACGCGCTCATACGCCCACGCGAGCGACGATTTGAGCCTGCTGAGCTGCAGTGCACGAATCTCATCAATCGATGCGATCTCAATTGCATCGAGCGTACCGCGCGCTGGAGTCAAGTCACGCATGCGCAGCGCAGCGGTCGCAATTCATATATGCGAAACGTAAAAGCACCCTGCCGTCTAAGACGACAGGGTGCTCATACATCATCGAGCGAGTCACAATCGCCGCATTGCGACGAACGTTACTCAAATCGAATGATTAGCGACCCATCTTGGTCACGTTTTCTGCGGCTGGACCCTTCTGGCCCTGAACCATATCAAACTCGACGGCCTCGCCTTCGGCAAGCGTCTTGAATCCGTTGCTCTGGATCGCTGAGTGATGAACGAAGCAATCCTTCTGTCCATCCGATGGGGTGATGAAACCAAAACCCTTGGCGTCGTTGAACCACTTCACTGTGCCTGACATACGCATTGTAGTACTCCAGAAATTTGTGCGGCTTTCAACCCGGAGCACGGCCTTTGCGCCTGTTCCCGACAGCTACTCGCCTCATCCTACTCGTCACGACCCTGACGCGGGGAGCCCCAATTCTGGGGCACTCATCAATATAGTGTGTTGTGCTTCCGGAAGGGGGCTACCGCAGAAAATTGTCTGCAAAAGGGTGTTTAGGGGGCAAAAAGCTTCATTTTCACGTCCATAGCAGGCCCGACAGCCCCGACCGGAGAGCCTCCGGGGGTACGATCGCGTGGATCGACACGCGGTCGGAACGAGACGGCGACCATCAGAGTCGCCGAAAAGCCGCGTTATCTGGGTCCCAGGTACCGGTCAAAGTGCGCGACCAACTTTCGCAGCAGATACCGCGCATGATCAGGACGCGACGTCCATGCATGTGTCGCACTCGGCGCAATAACCAGATCAAAATCCTTTCCAAGTCGCATCAACTCTTCCGCCAGATCTGCCGTGGTTTTGAATGGTACAACGTCATCCATCAATCCATGTATCAGCATCAAGTGATCTTGTAATCCACCAGCATACTGTAACGCACCGCGCTGAAACACTTGAGGATGTGACACGGGTGTCCGTGCAATTGCCACGTCATCGCTCCCGTAAAAGCGCGGGTCTGTCGCAGCCGCACCAGCAACGCCCGCTTGAAACAGCCCTGGGCGTTTGAAGAGTGCATACACGCTGATCAATCCACCGTACGACGATCCAAATATTCCAGTGCGCGTTGTATCCGCCCACGATTGTGTGCCCAGCCATCGTTTAGCCGCGGCAAGATCGTCCAGATCCTTGCCTCCCCATTCGAACAGAAACGCTTCGCGAAACGCCCGACCGTAGCCGGTGGAACCACGCACGTCGACCTGAATCACTGCGTAACCGCGCTGCACCAACAATTGCTGCAGCAAACCGTAAGTGCCGCCCCACCGGTTACGCACTGTGTTGGAGTAGATAGGACCGAACACCACCTACACCGCGCTGCCAGAACGTGCGCGTGGTGGAATCCACACCTTCGCGCGAAGAATCTCACCTGAGTCTGCGCCAACAAACTGCACATAGCGAGGCGCGACAATACCGACTGACGCCATCAGTGCCCCGCCGCCTTGCGTGACGGTGACCTCGGCTCCGGCAAACATCTGGACGAGCAGAAGCGAGGGTGGCGTCACGTCGTCGCTCACGACGCTCGCAACCGTTGCACCATCTGGCGAAATGAATACGCGATGCGTGCCAGCGCGCTGCGTGACACGCACGGGCTCACCACCTCGCACCGCTCGCCACAAGTGTCGTTCGGCAGGGTTGTGTGCATTCGACACCCAAGCCATTACATCGTTTGAAAGCGCGAATGCACTGCCCTGCACGTCGCTTTGCGCTGGCGTCAGGGGCCGCGGCGTTGTGTCGTCCAGCGACACGGCGTACACGCGGTACCGATCATTACGATCCGCAGTAAGCGATATGGTTCGACCGTCAGACGACCAAGTGCTCCCTACTTCTGTGTAGATGCGTGATGCACGCTGATCGTGATACACGAGTCGCGGGATCTCACCTGGTCGCAGCACATGCACCCACCGTTCGGTGGCGTCGTCGGATTCGCGATCCACCATCAGCACACCTTGCGACGACCAGGCGAAGTTCGCGATTTGAATGCCGGTCGGCGCGGCGAATGGCAACGGCGTGAGCGTCCCGTTTGCAATCTCAACGAGCGCGACTTGCCGAGTTTCGTTCGCGTCACCGGGATACGATCGGCGAACTGGGTTCGCGAGCGTCGAATCACCGAGGTAGTTCGGAAAGAGTACGCGGCGCACCGCTCGACGATCGACCAGTTGCACCGCCAGCGTGCGGCCGTCTGGCGACCACGCGTAACTGGGCGCGGCACTGCCCCACGTGGCAGGACCAATCTCACGATCGAGGCGCGCATATGTGCCACTTGCGACGCTCGAAATTGATGGAACGCTGACGCTCGTGAGACGACGCGGCGTGCTGGAGATGGCGGCGGAGTCAATTGCAACCAACCACACATCGCCGTCGCGCAGGTACGCTGCGTGCAGGCCGCTTGGCGAGATGGTGAGTTCGTGCGCATCGCGTCCGACCGTCGCGATAGACGCGATGCGCGCTGCGCCTGTTGCGTTTGGATTGACGCGCATCAGCGCATCACCGCGCAGCACGAGAAGCGAGCGCCCATCGCGGCTCCACGCGATCTCGCGTGCACCACCCTCTGTTGCCATGCTGCGGAACGGAGTGACCGCGCGTCTGTTCTTGCCATCACGCGAGACCAACCAGATCTCGCGCGTGGTGGAGCCTGCACTATCCCAGGCAAACGCGAGCGTTTTACTATCCGGTGACCACGCCAACGATGCTGGTACGGAGCCAGTGATCGCACCCGACGATGCGACTTGTTCCAGCGTGATTTGCGCACCCGGCGCTTGCTGCGCGCTCACAACCGCAGAGGACGACAGCGCAGCGATGCCAACTATTGCGTGAGTGGAATTCACCGAAACGGCCGCGGTGTGACACCATCGCGCAGCTCACGAACCATGCGATCGTCGCCCGTCAGTTCCCAATAGAGCAACGATACCGGAATCATTCCCGCTCCGTTCACTTCGTCAAAGAATTTCTGCATCGTGAACTGTGCACCCAACTGGCGCGCACGTTCGGCCATTGTCTCTTCCATTAAACGTCCACCGGTGACGTACGTTGCGCCGTAACCAGGTTGGCGCAAATACAGGTGCTGCTCAAAACCCAGCAGTGGATCGCGCTTCATCCAGCCCAGCGGCGTCCAGTTGATATGCACATCGCCGGCTTGCGCCATTGTGAGTTCATTGGAATGTGCATACAAGTTACCAAGCCCGCGTGCGGCGCGATTCGCGAGCATTGCCCAGACAATCTCGCGAGAACGAGGCGATGCATCGTAGAGTCCTGCGTGCATCATCCACTCTTCCATGCTCGTGGCCATGCCTTCGGCTCGGCTCATCCACACGTTATACAACAATGGTGTGCGTCGAATGACGCTGGGATGCGGATGTTCGCGAAAACGCCCATTGTCCCACCAATGCCACAGATGCGTCCACAGCGGAATTGGGTCACGCAAATACGTCTGCGCGAAAAAGTTTCGCGATTCCGGTGGCGCAAAATCGGCCATGCGCTCTCGCAACGCACGCTCCATCCACGGCTCGTACGTCACCATCTTATTGTCGCGCACAAATGCGGTGTAACGGGCGATCGCAGCCTCTTGTAGCGCGAGATATGCCGCCGGTGACTCGGCAACCGGCATCGGCGGGAGGTTGCGATTTCGCTGCTCTTCCAAGCGAAGCGACGCATGCGCGCGAGCGATTTCACGACGCGTAATGGTCACCTCATCTTCCCACGTGAGCGGCACCAGCAGCACGTTCTTCAAGAACCAGGTGTACTGCGCTTTACCGATGCCCGACGGCCCTGTTCGTTTTGGCGCTTCCGCTTTCAGCCACTCTGCGAACGAGGCAGTCGCGGTCATCGCGTTATCAATGGAACGAGTTAGCTCTGCGCTACTCGTACCAACGAGTTTTTTGAGTTCGGTCAGCGCTTCGTGCTGCTCCTCGAACACTTTCATACCGCCGATCCACAGATCTCGAGCGGTGGCGCGCGCGAGGTTGATCCGCGCCTGTCGTAACAATGTCGGCACGGCAGTGAGTTCGTCGCTGAGCTGCGCCGCCTGTACCGGCGATAACGCCTGCGAGCTATCCAATTTGGTGCGCGGCCAGACTGGATATCTCCACAGACGGATAGCACCGTGAATCGTTGGCCCTTCTTCTGCCGGAGTGTCGCTTTCGGCAGTGCGCACCGATGCGTAGTACGCTGGATCGCGCGCGAACGGTTGCAGCACGGTGAGGTGGTACTGCATACCGTTCATCTCAGCGCGCACCAGATGCAAATCCACCTGCTCAGGAATTCGCCAACCCGTGGTATCGATTGCACGCAGCCGATTTTGCATTCGAGTCAGCGCGCCTAGTCGGCGTGTATTTTCCGCCGGAGTGTAGTCCGGGATACCGTTTACTCTCGGTGGCTCTTCGAAAGCGCGCCAGTCACGAAAGAGCGTCGTTAACTGAACGTATGTCGCGCTCGGCGTCACGGATTGCGCGGCCAATGCGTTCGAAAGGGCAACGCTTGCAACCAACCATGAGCTGGTGGCGAGCGCTATCAGGCGCAAACGCGGGGACGGCGGCATGAAGTGTGTCATGCGCCGGAAGGTCGCGCATGGTCGCTACTTCGTCCAGATCACCACGCTTCCGCAATTCTGACCCGACATGCCTCTGTCAAATTCCGGCGGAATGCCCGCGCCTGCGTAGACCTCGATCCCCGCGATCTCGTCGGGCCGCACCCACCCGTCAAGCTCCTCGGCGCTAATTGCACCCAAATAGCGTCCGTCCAGGAACACGTCGCCAAGGCAGCGCTCGCCGATACTTCCCCGTAATTGGATCGTGGTACCAGCTTCGCCAGGCTCCAGAAAGACGCCGGTAACAGTTCGCAGCAGTTCCGACACTTGTATCACTTGACGCACTGCGATTTGCTCCGCCGTGAGATAGCGACCGGCTCCGCTGCGGCGACGCTCGGCAAATCGTTGTAGCCGTCGATCAAATGTTCGTGACGCGGTTACGCGTACCGTGTCGAGTACGGCGCGCAACGTGGACATCACCACGCGAACGGGCGCGGCTCCAGACACAATGTCGACCGGTTGTCGCACTGGGTAATAGCCAACCGCTCGCACTTCCAGCATTCGTGTGCCCGCCGGTGCTGACGCGAGCGTCCATTCGCCATTTGTCGCGCTACGCGTGCGTGGTCCATCCAAAATGCTGACAAATGCTTCGACGACCGGCTTGCCACTCACCGCCGTTGCAATTGAGCCAACGATACGACCATTTCCTGTCCGAATTGGACGTGCAACACGACTGATCGTGTCACGCGTACCGTTGCTCTCAGCGAATGGGGTGACGGCAATTCTCGGTGGCACCGGAGCGACATACAAATCACGACGGATGAATCCCGACTTTGGCATATCTATCTCCAGTCGATCCGTACTGTCTGCTCCTTTACTACCGGTCAGCGCGATTATGCCGCTGCTTGGCACGTCGCAGAGCGCGAACCAGCCATTGGGTTCAACCTTTCGAACAAAGCGCGGGGTGCGGCGAGAGATGCCAGTGGACGCGAACGAAAACTCGATCCACTCCACCGTAACACTCGCGTCGAGCGTTGGTTCTAACGTGCGTGCGTCACGCACAAAGCCGAGAATGAGCGCTCCCGAATCGGAATTTGTGCTGGGTCCGATTCGCTTCGCGCAGATTGCGGCGCGCAACACCTGCGGCGATGGAATGGCAAGGTCGGCGCGCACGGCAGCGCGCGCGTCAACTCGCACTTCTCGCAACGGCGCGTCGATGCCAAGTGAGTCGAGCATCGGGTGGAAGAAGCCGAGCATAAATCGGCCGTCTGGTACGCTGTCGATCCGATATCGCCCTAAAGAATCACTAGTCGTCGACAGGCTCACGCTTTCTTGCGCGCCGGTCCCCACCAGCTGCACAACCGCGCCAGCAAGATTGCCGCTGGCGAGACTATCGCGCACAATGCCGCTCACCGAGCCTACACTTGGCGGCCGACTCGCGCCGGACGATTGTGCCTCTGTGCGGATAGCGCCGAGTGTAGCGAGAAGGGCGAAAGCAAAGACGATGGGTCGCATAGATCAACGCGAGCTGAGGGTGATCCGTAAGAAAGTAACGTCGCGTCTGCTTGTTGGCACGAGCGACGCATAGGGGATTGGCGCAGCGCATCCGTACGATTGGAACACGATTGACGTGGCCACGTAGTGGGGCGACCTTCGCGCTCAACACCGTCTTGGAGTCTTGCATGCTGCGTCCGTTATCGCGCCTGTTTTTCGGCGCCGCTCTAGTGTCACTCACACTCGGACTCAGTCCGCGTTGCGCAATCGCTCAAACGGTGGCCGCCGCGCCAAAGCGAGCGTTGAGCATGGAGGATCTGCTCTCGTGGAAGGGCATTCGCTCTGCAACGCTCTCCAATGACGGGTCGTGGATGGCGTACATCCTTGCGCCAAACGAGGGCGACGCGGAATTCATTGTGCGTGGAACAGAGGCAAGCGCACGCGAGACTCGCGTTGCAATTGGTGAACCGCCGTCTGGATTAGGCAGCGGCGCAAACGTCGCGATCTCTGGGAACAACCGCTGGGTTGCGTACACCATCTATCCGAAAGCTGACGACGCGAAGAAAGCACGGCGCGATCGTCGCCCACTCGTCACGAAGGTGGCGGTGATTGAGCTTAGGACAGGTATTAAACGCGAGTTTGATCGTGTGCGGAGTTTCCGTTTTGCCGGTGACCGCTCGAATGTGCTCGCATTGCAACTGATGGGACCAGATGCGCCAGCATCAGCTGCAGGCCCCGTTGCGCCGCCGCCGATGCCCAGCGGCTCGGTGATGATGCTCGTCGATCTGGCAGGCGGTGCGCCAATCACACTCGCCGGTGTTGGTGAGTACAGTTTTGATGAGTCGGGGCAGTTCGTTGCCTACACAATCGATCAGCGCGACCAGCTGGGTAATGGCGTGCAAGTTCACGACCTCTCCACCGGTGTCGTGCGCGCACTTGACGGCGAGAAGGCGATGTATCGTCGGTTGACGTGGGCTGATAGTGGCGATGCGCTGGCGGTGTTGCGTTCAGTCGCTGACAGCGCGACAAAAGACACGCTGACTGCGGTGCTTGCTTGGTCGCATCTTGCAACGCGCACGCCTGCAAGTCTGGTGATCACCGATAAAAGCCCTGGTCTCGCCGCGAATACCATCATCAGCGCGGATCGTGCGCCAAAGTGGAACGATGCGCAGAGCGTGCTTTACTTTGGGCTGCGCGAGCCACGCCCTGCTCCGCCGGTATCAACGGCAGCGCCAATTAGCGGCGGAGCGAACGCGCCCGCGCCGGGTGCTGGCGCGGGTGGACAAGTTGCACCGGCGAAGCAAGATGAAGAAACGCCATCGCTGATTCTCTGGCATTGGAAAGACCCACGCTTACAGAGTCAGCAACAGGTGCAAGAAACTGCTGACCGCAGTTTCAGTCATCTCGCGGCGTGGCATCTTTTGTCACCGAGAGTCGTGCAGCTGAGTGACTCGAATGTGAGGAACGTCAGCGTTGCATACGGCGATCAGTGGGCGCTAGGCGCCGATGTGTCGCCCTACGAACGACAGGCGAGTGTGGACGGTCGCGCGCTCCGCGATCTGTACGCGATCAATGCAACGACTGGCGCACGCAGTGTTATTGCGAAAGGGATTCAGAATCCCGGTGGCCAGTTTGCGCAGCTCCTCTCGCCCGACGGCCAGCGCGCCGTGTGGTATGACAACGGTATTTGGAACGTGTACGAATTTGGAACGCGCACGTCGCGCCCAGTAACTGAGGGAATCGCGGCAACCTTTTGGGATGCCGAGGATGATCACAACGTTGTGAAACCACCGGCGGCGCCGCCGTTTGGGTGGACGCGTGATTCACGTTCCGTATTTTTGCGCGACAATTGGGATGTGTGGCGCGTGCCTGTGAATGGTGTTGGCAGCGCCGTGAATATCACACAGAACGGGAAGGCCAGTGGTATTCGCTACCAAGGCCGAGTCGCGATACCCATGCGCGAACGCGGCATCGACATTCGGCTACCGATGTACATCGAGACCTACGGAGAGCGCACCAAGAAAGAGGGGTTGGTGGCGGTGGATGCCGGGCGTGGCGGCGTGATGGTGCTGGCGTGGGAAGATGCGAAGGTTGACTACCGCAAAGCGCGCGACGCACAGGTGTGGGCGTTTACGCGCCAGACGTTTGTGGATTTTCCCGATTTTTACATTGCCAGCACTGGGCTGGTGAATCCGCATCGCATTACCGACGCGAATCCGCAGCAGTCAGAAGTGGCGTGGAGTGCCGGTGCGCGACTGATTGACTACACCTGTGACAATAACGGTGATCGGTTGCAAGGCGCGCTCTTTCTACCAGCGGGATATGAGCCCGGGAAGCGCTATCCCACGGTGACGTATATCTACGAGAAGTTGTCGCAAGGCTTTCACGCGTATGCGCAGCCGAACGCAACGCGGTATGCAAATCCGAGCGTCTTTACGTCACGCGGCTACGCGTACTTTATGCCCGACATTACATACAAACTGGATGACCCGGGTCAGTCGGCGGTGTGGTGCGTCGTGCCGGCAGTCAAAGCGGCGATTGCAAGTGGTATTGTCGATTCAGCAAACGTCGCACTGCAGGGACATAGCTGGGGTGGGTATCAAACCAGCTTCATCACCACCCAAACGAACATCTTCAAGACGGCGATAGCAGGTGCGCCGCTGACCGACATGGTGTCTATGTTCAGCTCGGTGTATTGGAATTCCGGCGGAACGAATCAGGGCATCTTTATCTCGAGCCAGGGGCGCTTCCGTTCTAGCTACGCAAAGAATCCAGACGCATACCTGCGCAATTCGCCAAATCGGTTTGCGAATAATCTGAATATCCCGTTCATGATTTTGCACAACGACCGCGATGGCGCTGTTGATTTCAATCAGGGCATCACGTACTACAACACGTTGCGTGAACTGGGGAAAGATGTGGTGCTGCTGGAGTACGTTGGCGAAAACCACGGCCTCGCGCGGCCAATAAACCAGAAGGATTACGCGATGCGCATGCAGGAGTGGTTCGATCACTTCTTGCAAGACAAACCGGCACCGGCTTGGATGCAAGACGGCGTGCCGCGCCTGCGCATGGAAGAGCATCTCCGCGATCGGCGC